>JACRIZ010000072.1 GCA_016235765.1 Rhodocyclales bacterium
AATCGAAAAGGTGATCAGGGACTATGGCGAAGAACGGTTTGCTCATGCGATTGCAAAGGCGATTGTTGCTGCTCGGGGCGAATTCGGTATTTCAAGCACAGGACAACTTGCCGCGCTCGTGGAGAAGGCCGTCCGCACGCG
The DNA here is from genome assembly GCA_016235765.1 of Rhodocyclales bacterium. Taxonomy (GTDB): domain Bacteria; phylum Pseudomonadota; class Gammaproteobacteria; order Burkholderiales; family Rhodocyclaceae; genus Fen-999. The sequence goes on from JACRIZ010000072.1 coordinate 142, forward strand.
GGAGCCGGGCCAGCACCCGGCGACGCGCAGCTTTCAGGCTCTACGGATTCACGTCAATCGGGAGCTTGAGGAGCTGTCGCTAGTCCTGCCGCAGTGCGTGGCGCGCCTGGCACCGAAAGGAAGGATGGTCGTGATCAGCTTCCACTCGCTGGAAGATCGAATCGTCAAGCGCTACCTGCGCGACGAAAGCCAGCCGCCGAAGTTGCCGAGGCGGCTGCCGGTGCGTGCCGCCGAGCTGCCCAAGCCGAGGCTGCGCCTGGTCGGCAAACCCATCTACGCCGGCGCGGCCGAACTGGCCGCCAATCCGCGTGCCCGCAGCGCCGTGATGCGCGTCGCCGAGCGAAGCTGACGCCATGCTGCGCGTGAACCTCCTCCTCCTGCTGGTCGCCGTGCTCTGTGCCCTGGGTACCGTGTCGGCCAACCATCGCGCCCGCAAGCTGGTCGCCGAGTACGAGCGCGAGCAGAACCGCATGCGCGAGCTCGATGTCGAATGGGGGCAGTTGCAGCTCGAACAAAGTACCTGGGCCAACCATACGCGCATCGAGCAGATCGCCCGCGACAAGCTGGGCATGCGCGTGCCGCCGCCCGGTCAGGTCGTCGCGCTGGAGAGCGCCAAGTGAAATTCGCCCGCAGCCCCATCCTCAACCAGCGCCTGTCGCCGGGCCGTTCGCGGCTGGTGGTGCTGGCCCTGCTGGGCAGCTTCCTGGTCCTGGCCGGCCGTTCCTTCTACCTGCAGGTGTTCCAGACCGACTTCCTGCAGAAGAAGGGCGAGTCGCGCTACGAGCGCGTGATCGAGCTTTCCGCGACGCGTGGCCGCATCCTCGATCGCCATGGCGACGTGCTGGCGATCTCGACGCCGGTCAAGGCGGTCTGGGCGATCCCCGAGGATGCCCGGCTGAGCCCCGCGCAGTTGCGGCGCCTCGCCGGTCTGCTGGAAATGGACGTGCGCGAGTTGAACCGCAAGCTCGCCACCGAAAAGGAATTCGTCTTCCTCAAGCGGCAGATTCCGCCCGATGTCGTCGAGAAGATCGCCGCGCTCAGCCTGCCCGGCATCCACGACCAGCGCGAGTACCGCCGCTACTACCCGTCCGGCGACGCCATGGCCCACGTGATCGGCTTCACCGGCGTCGAGGATGCCGGCCAGGAAGGCGTCGAACTGGCCTTGAACGACCTGCTGATCGGCAAGCCGGGCAGTCGCCGGGTGATCAAGGACCGGCGCGGCCAGATCGTCGAGGACGTCGAGTCGATCCGCGCGCCGCAGGAAGGCAAGGACGTCACGCTGGCGCTCGATGCCAAGATCCAGTATCTCGCCCACAGCCAGTTGAAGAAGGCGATGCAGGAGCACAAGGCCAAGGCCGGCGGCGTGGTGGTGCTCGACGCCAAGACCGGCGAAGTGCTGGCCCTGGCCAATGCGCCCACCTACAACCCCAACAACCGCGTCAAGCTGGTCGGCGCGCAATTGCGCAACCGCGCCTTCACCGACACCTTCGAGCCGGGCTCGACCTTCAAGCCCTTCACCGCCGCGCTTGCGCTGGAGAAGGGCAAGTACCACTTCAATACCCGCATCGATACTTCCTCCGGGCGCCTGACCATCGGCTCGGCGACGATCCACGACGCGCACAAGCATGAAGACCTGACGCTGGCCGAGGTGGTGCAGAAGTCCTCGAACGTCGGCGTGGCCAAGGTGGCGCTGTCCTTCCCGCCGGACGAGATGTGGCAGATGTACAGCAGCCTCGGCTTCGGCGCACCGCTCAAGCTCGGTTTCCCCGGCGAGGTCGGCGGCCGCCTGCGGCCGGCCAAGAGCTGGAAGCCGATCGAACAGGCGACCATGTCCTACGGCCACGGCATCTCGGTGACGCTGATGCAACTGGCGCGCGCCTACCTTGCCTTCGCCCGCGACGGCGACCTGATCCCGGTGTCCCTGACGCGTGTCGAAACGCCGCCGCGCACGGGCACGCCGGTGTTCTCCGGGCAGACCGCGCGCGAAGTGCGCAGCATGCTCGAGATGGCCGTGCAGCCCGGCGGCACCGCGCCCAAGGCGCAGATCCCCGGCTACCGCGTGGCCGGCAAGACCGGCACCGCGCACAAGCTCGACGGCGGCACCTATGCCGCCAAGTACGTCGCCTCCTTCATCGGCTTCGCGCCCGCTTCCGACCCGCGCCTGGTGGTGGCGGTGATGATCGACGAGCCGGCGGGCAAGCAGTACTACGGCGGCGACGTTGCCGCGCCCGTGTTCGCCGAGATCATGTCCGGTGCGCTGCGCACCCTCGGCGTGCCGCAGGACCTGCCGCTCAAGCCGCTGATCATGGCCGAAGCGGTGAAGGAGGGCGTGTGACGCCCATGGCCATCCTCGACCAACTGGCGGCGCGCGGCATCGAAGTGAAAAGCCTCTGCGCCGACTCGCGCGCGGTGCGCTCGGGCGATGTCTTCGTCGCCATGCCCGGCTACCGCAGCGACGGCCGCGCCTACATCGCCGACGCCGTGCGCGGCGGCGCGGCAGCCGTGCTTCATGAGGCCGGCGTCGCCGTCGATGTCGCGGTGCCCGCGATCGCCGTGCCCAACCTCGCCGCCCTGTCGGGAGAGCTCGCCCACCTCGTCTATGGCCGGCCGTCGGAGCGGCTCTGGATGGCGGGCGTGACGGGCACCAACGGCAAGACCTCGGTTTCCCAATGGATCGCCCAGGCGATGCACCTGTTCGACTGCCCCTGCGCGGTGATCGGTACGCTGGGCAATGGCTTCCCGAACAAGCTCGTCGCGAGCGCCAACACGACGCCCGACGCCATCACCCTGCATCGCCTGCTGGCGGGCTTCGTCGAGCACGGCGCGGTCGCCTGCGCCATGGAGGTGTCGTCGATCGGCCTCGACCAGAACCGCATCGGCGGCGTCAATCTCGATGTCGCGGTATTCACCAACCTGACCCGCGACCATCTCGAGTACCACGGCACCATGGCAGCCTACGGCGCCGCCAAGGCGAGGTTGTTCGACTGGCCGGGACTCGGTGCCGCGGTCATCAACCTCGACGATCCCTTCGGCGCGGAACTCGACGCGAAGTTGGCTGGGCGCGTCCGCGTGCTCGGCTACACGCTGACCGGAAAAGTCAGCCGCGGCGAGACGCTGGCCGCGCAGGATTTCGCGATGACCGCCACCGGCATTGCCTTCAGCCTGAACGGCCGCCGCATCGAAGCGCCGGTCGTCGGCCGCTTCAATGCCGCCAACCTGCTGGCCGTGATCGGTGCCTTGCTGGCCGGCGAGGAGACGCTGGACGATATCCGTGGCGTGTTGCCACGGCTGACTTTTCCGCCCGGCCGCATGCAGGCCATCGGTGGCCGGGACGCGCCGCTGGTGGTGATCGACTATGCGCACACGCCCGACGCGCTGGAGAAGGCGCTGGCGACGCTGCGCGAGACCGCGACGGCGCGCGGCGGCAAACTGATTTGCGTGTTTGGCTGCGGCGGCGAGCGCGATACGGGCAAGCGGCCGATCATGGGCGCCATCGCCGAGCGGTTGGCCGATCGGGTGCTGGTCACCAGCGACAACCCGCGCAGCGAAGATCCGGAGGCGATCGTCGCCGGCATCGTCGGCGGCATGAAGGCAAAGCCCGGCGTCGAAGTCGATCGCGCCCGTGCCGTGGCAACGGCGATCGCCGACGCGGCTGCCCGCGACGTGGTCCTGCTGGCCGGCAAGGGCCACGAGGCCTACCAGGACATCGCCGGCGTGCGTCATCCTTTCTCCGACCTCGAACACGCGCGTACCGCGCTGGAGCAGCGCCGATGATGGACCTTTACGAAGCCGCGCAAGCCACCGGCGGTACCGCGACCGCCGAAAGGCACCTGTTCTCCGGTGTGTCGACCGACTCGCGCTCGATCGCGGCCGGCGAACTGTTCGTCGCGCTCAAGGGCGACCGCTACGACGGCCACGACTACGTTCGCGAAGTGCTGGCGCGCGGCGCGGCGGCGGCACTGGTCGACCACGGCTGGGCCGCACGGCACGGCGAGGGCCTGCCCCTGGTGCATGTCGCCGACACGCGGCTGGCGCTGGGCAGCCTCGGCGGCCACTGGCGCAACCAGTTTTCGCTGCCGCTGATCGGCATCACGGGTAGCAACGGCAAGACCACGGTCAAGGAAATGTGCGCCGCGATCATGCGCGAGCATGAGCGGCGCGACGAACTCGATCCGGCCGAAGTGGTGCTGGCGACGGCCGGCAACCTCAACAACGACATCGGCCTGCCGCTGATGCTGCTGCGGCTGAAGGCCGGCCATCGCGCCGCGGTGATCGAGATGGGCATGAACCATCCGGGCGAGATCGCCTATCTCACGCGCCTGGCTCGGCCGACCGTGGCGCTGGTGAACAACGCCCAGCGCGCCCACCTGGCGGGCCTCGGCACGCTGACCGACGTGGCGCGCGCCAAGGGTGAGATCTTCGACGGCCTGTCCGACGACGGCGTCGCCGTGATCAATGCCGACGACCCCCAAGCCGACCTCTGGCGACAGTTGGCGGCCGGCAAGACCATCCTCAGCTTCGGCATGGATGCCGCCGCCGATGTGCGCGCGACGGCCCATACTCGCGGCTTTGCCAGCGAAGTCACTTTGAGCGCGCCGCAGGGCAGCGTCGAATTCGAGCTGCCGGCGCCGGGCACCCACAACGTGATGAACGCACTGGCCGCCGCTGCCGCCTGCCTGGCCGCCGGCGCCAGCCTCGGCACCGTCGCCGAGGCGCTGTCGCGCCATGCCGGCATCAAGGGCCGCCTGCAGCGGTGTGCCGGCCTGCACGGCGCGCTGGTCATCGACGACAGCTACAACGCCAACCCGGACTCGATGCGGGCGGCCATCGACGTGCTGGCCAGCCTGCCCGGCCGCCGCATCTTCGTCATGGGCGACATGGGCGAGGTCGGCGAGGCGGCCGGCCAGTTGCACAGCGAAATCGGCGGCTACGCCAAGAGCCGCGGCATCGAGCGGCTGTTCGCCCTGGGCGACATGTCGGCGGCCGCGGCGCACGATTTCGACGGCGGCGGCGAACATTTCAGGAAGGTCGACGAACTTGTCGCGGCCCTGAAGATCGAACTCGGCCCCGACGTGACCGTGCTGGTCAAGGGCTCGCGCTTCATGCGCATGGAACGCGTCGTGGACGCGATTACGGAGAAACAGCATGCTGCTTGAACTGGCCCAATGGCTGGCGAAGGACATCCGCGCCTTCAATGTATTCAACTACATCACCTTGCGCGCCGTGCTGGCGACCATGACCGCGCTGACGATTTCCTTCATGGCCGGGCCGGCCTTCATCCGCTGGCTGACCGCCAAGAAGATCGGCCAGTCGGTGCGCCAGGACGGTCCGCAGACGCACCTCGTGAAGGCCGGCACGCCGACCATGGGCGGTGGCCTGATACTGATTTCGCTCGGCGTGTCCACCCTGCTCTGGGCCGACCTCCAGAACCGCTTCGTCTGGATCATCCTGATCGTCACCTTCGGCTACGGCGCGGTCGGCTGGGTCGACGACTGGCGCAAGGTGGTCTATCGCAATCCGGACGGTCTCTCCGCCAAGGCCAAGTATTTCTGGCAATCCGTGGTCGGCATCGCCGCCGCCATCTACATCGCCTTCTCGATCTCCGCTCCCAACAACGAAAAGGTATGGGAGCTGTTCCTGCAATGGGTCGGCAGCGGCTTCTCGCTCGAACTGCCATCCAAGGTCAACCTGATCGTGCCCTTCTTCAAGGAGGTGTCCTACCCGGTGGGCATGTTCGGCTTCATCGTCCTGTCCTACTTCGTGATCGTCGGCACCAGCAACGCGGTTAACCTGACCGACGGCCTCGACGGCCTCGCCATCATGCCGACCGTGATGGTCGGTGCCGCGCTCGGCATCTTCGCCTACGTCGCCGGCCACGCGGGCTTCTCCAGGTACCTGCTGATTCCCTACATCCCCGGCGCGGGCGAACTCACGGTGTTCTGCGGCGCACTGGCCGGCGCCGGCCTCGGCTTCCTCTGGTTCAACGCCTATCCGGCCGAAGTCTTCATGGGCGACGTCGGCGCGCTGGCGCTCGGTGCGGCGCTCGGCTCGGTCGCCGTGGTGGTGCGCCAGGAAATCGTGCTCTTCATCATGGGCGGCGTGTTCGTCGCCGAGACGCTGTCGGTCATGATGCAGGTGAGCTGGTTCAAGTACACCAAGGCGCGCTATGGCGAGGGCCGGCGCATCTTCCTGATGGCGCCGCTGCACCACCACTTCGAGAAGAGCGGCTGGAAGGAAACGCAGGTGGTGGTCCGCTTCTGGATCATCACCATCCTGCTGGTGCTGTTCGGCCTGTCCACCCTGAAGATCCGCTGATGGAACTGTTCGGCAAGCGCATCCTCGTCCTCGGCCTCGGTGAATCGGGCCTGGCCGTGGCACGCTGGTGCGATCGCCAGGGCGCCGAAGTGCGCGTGCTCGACACGCGGGTCGATCCGCCCTACCTGAAGGAACTGCGCGCCTCGGTCCCCGGCGCGGAGTTCTACACCGGGCCGATGAACGAGGGCTTCGACAAGCATCTCCTGGCCGGCATCGACCTGCTGGCGATCTCGCCCGGTCTCTCGGCCGGCACCATGGCGGTCATCCACGCCCACGCGCTGGGGCTGCCCGTGGTCGGCGAGATCGAGTTGTTCGCCTGGGGCCTGGAGTCGCTCGGCAATCGCCACCAGACGCAGGTGATCGCCATCACCGGCACCAACGGCAAGACCACCACAACGTCACTTGTCGGCCACCTCTGTCGCGCCGCCGGCCGCGTCACCGGCGTGGCCGGCAACATCTCGCCTGCGGCCCTGGCGGCGCTGATGGCCTGCCAGGACGAAGGCAAGCTGCCGCAGGTCTGGGTGCTGGAACTGTCGAGCTTCCAGTTGGAGACGCTGGAATCCCTGAATGCCGATGCGGCGACGGTGCTCAACGTTACCGACGACCACCTCGATCGTTACATCGACCTCGACGACTACGGCCAGGCGAAGGCACGGGTCTTCTTCGGCAACGGCGCACAGGTGCTCAACCGCGACGACGCGCGCGTCAAGCGCATGGCCATCGCCGGGCGCCGGATCATCAGCTTCGGCCTCGACGCGCCGGGCCACGAACACGACTTCGGCTTGCGCGAGAATCGCGGCGAACCCTGGATCGTGCGCGGCGACCGGTTCCTGATCCCGGTCGGCGAACTGCCGATCGCCGGCCTGCACAATGCCGCCAACGCCATGGCGGCGCTGGCGCTGGTCGCCGCTATCGGTCTCGATCCGGTGGCGCTGCTGCCGGCGCTGCGCCAGTTCCGCGGCCTGCCGCACCGGGTCGAGCGCGTCGCCGAGATCGGTGGCGTCCTCTACTACGACGATTCCAAGGGCACCAACGTCGGCGCCACGGTGGCTGCGCTGCAGGGCATGGGCCGCAAGGTGGTGATCATCCTCGGCGGCGACGGCAAGGGCCAGGATTTCGCGCCGCTCAAGCAGGCGGTCGCCGAGCATGCGCGCGCCGTGATCCTGATCGGCCGCGACGGGCCGCTGATCGGCGAGGCGATCGCCGGCTGCGGCGTGCCGGTGGATGCCGCGCCCGACCTGCCGGCCGCCGTGCAAAAGTCAGCCCTGGCGGCACGCCGCGGCGATGCCGTGCTGCTGTCGCCGGCCTGCGCGAGCTTCGACATGTTCAGGAGCTACGAGCACCGCGCCCAGGTCTTTGTCGAGACGGTGCGCCGCATGGCGTCGGGCGCATGAACGCGGCGGTCTTCACCTCGCAGCGCCGGCCGGGCACCGCAGCGGCGGAAGTCGACCCGCTGCTGCTCTGGCCGTCCCTGTTCCTGCTGCTGTTCGGCCTGGTGATGGTGTATTCGGCCTCAATTGCCATGGCCGAGGGCAGCAAATTCACCGGCCACCAGCCCGAGTACTTCCTGATCCGCCATTCGATCTTCCTGGTCATCGGCCTGGTCTGCGGCGTCGTCGCCTTCCAGGTGCCGATGCGTTTCTGGCAGGAATTCGCGCCATGGCTGTTCCTGTGCGGCGTGGCGCTGCTGGCGCTGGTACTGATTCCCCACGTCGGCCGCTCGGTGAATGGTGCCCAGCGCTGGCTGCCGCTCGGGCCGGTCAACCTGCAGCCTTCCGAGTTGATGAAGCTGTTCGCGGTCCTCTATGCCGCCGACTACACGACGCGCAAGCTCGATGCCATGGGCAGCTTCCGGCGCGGCTTCCTGCCGATGGCGGCGGTAATCCTGCTGGTCGGTTTCCTGCTGCTGCGCGAGCCGGACTTCGGCGCCTTCGTCGTCATCGCCGCCATCACCTTCGGCATCCTGTTCCTGGGCGGCATCAACGTGCGCCTGTTCTCGCTGCTGGCGCTGGTCGCCGTGATCGGCTTCGCGCTGCTGATCACCTTCTCGGAATACCGCCGGCAGCGCATCCTCGGCTTCATGGACCCCTGGCAGGATGCGCTGGGCAAGGGCTACCAACTCTCGCATGCGCTGATCGCCTTCGGCCGCGGCGAATGGTTCGGCGTCGGCCTGGGCGCCAGCGTCGAGAAGCTCTTCTATCTGCCCGAGGCGCACACCGACTTCCTGCTCGCCGTGATCGCCGAGGAACTCGGCCTGTTCGGCGTGCTGGCCGTGGTGGCGCTGTTCGGCCTGCTGGTGCAACGCGCCTTCATCGTCGGCCGCCAGGCGCTGCTCATCGATCGCGTCTATAGCGGCCTGGTTGCCCAGGGCATCGGCATCTGGCTCGGCTTCCAGGCTTTCATCAACATGGGCGTGAACATGGGCCTGCTGCCGACCAAGGGCCTGACCTTGCCGCTGATGAGTTTCGGCGGCTCGGGCATCGTCGCCAACTGCGTCGCCCTGGCGATCCTGATGCGCGTCGACTACGAGAATCGACGACTGATGCGGGGGCAAACGGCGTGAGCAAGACCATCCTGATCATGGCCGGCGGCACGGGCGGGCACATCATGCCGGGTCTGGCGGTGGCCGACCACCTGAAGGCGCTCGGCTGGCGCGTGGTCTGGATGGGCAACCCGGACGGCATGGAAGCGCGGCTGGTGCCGGCACGCGGTTACGAGATGGCCTGGGTGCGCTTCGGCGCGCTGCGTGGCAAGGGGCTGGTGCGCAAGTTCCTGCTGCCGCTGAATTTGTTGCGTGCTTTCGCCGAGGCGCGGCAGGAGATCAAGCGCATCCGGCCCGACGTGGTGCTAGGCTTCGGCGGCTACATCACCTTCCCGGGCGGCATGATGGCCGTGGCCGCCGGCGTGCCGCTGGTGCTGCACGAGCAGAACTCGGTGGCCGGCCTCGCCAACCGCGTCCTGGCCATGGTGGCAGACCGCGTGTTGACCGGCTTCCCCGGTGTACTGCGCAAGGGGCAGTGGGTCGGCAATCCGGTGCGGCCCGCGATCGCCGCACTGCCGCCGCCGGCGGAGCGCTATCCGCAGCGCGAGGGGCCGCTCAACGTGCTGGTGGTCGGCGGCAGCCTCGGCGCCGCCATCCTCAATGAAACGGTGCCGCAGGCGCTGGCGCTGATCACCGAAGCCGAGCGGCCGCAAATCGTGCACCAGGCCGGCGAGAAGCACATGCAGGCGCTGGCCTGGGCCTATGCGCAGGAGGGCGTCAAGGCCAGGTTCGTGCCCTTCATCGAAGACATGGCCGAGGCCTATGGCTGGGCCGACCTGGTCATCTGCCGCGCCGGCGCGCTGACCGTGGCGGAGCTCGCGGCGGCGGGCGTCGCCAGTGTGCTGGTGCCCTTCCCGCATGCGGTCGACGACCACCAGACCGGCAATGCCCGCTTCCTGACCTCCGCCGGCGCGGCGGTGCTGCTGCCGCAGAACGCCATGACGCCCGAAGGGCTGGCCGAGTTGCGCCACCTGTCCCGCGGGCAATTGCTGCAAATGGCCGAGAAGGCCCGTTCGCTCGCCCGCCCGGATGCGACCCAGGTCGTCGCCCAGGCGTGCATAGACATCGCAAAGTGAGACTGCCATGAAGCACAAGGTCAAACGCATCCATTTCGTCGGTATCGGCGGTGCCGGCATGAGCGGCATCGCCGAGGTGCTCGCCAATCAGGGCTTCGAGGTCTCCGGCTCCGACCTGCACGAAAGTGCCACCACGCGCCGGCTGGCCGGCCTCGGCGTGCGCATCGCCATCGGCCATGCGGCGGACAACGTCGAGGCGGCCGACGCCGTCGTCGTGTCGACGGCGGTCAAGGCCGACAACCCGGAAGTCGTCGCGGCGCGCGACCGTCACGTGCCCATCGTGCCGCGTGCGCAGATGCTGGCCGAACTGATGCGCTTCCAGCAGGGCATCGCCATCGCCGGCACGCACGGCAAGACCACGACGACCAGCCTGGTGGCGAGTTGCCTCGCCGAAGGCGGCCTCGACCCGACCTTCGTCATCGGCGGGCGCCTCAATTCGGCGGGCGCCAACGCGCGGCTGGGGCAGGGCGAATTCCTGGTCGCCGAGGCCGACGAGTCGGATGCCTCCTTCCTGTTCCTGTCGCCGGTCGTTTCGGTGGTCACCAACATCGATGCAGACCACATGGAGACCTACGGCCACGACTTCGGCCGCCTCAAGCAGGCCTTCGTCGATTTCCTGAACCGCCTGCCGTTCTACGGCGTTGCCGTGCTCTGCCACGACGATCCGAACGTGCGCGAGATCATGCCGCGCGTGACCAAGCAGGTGGTGACCTACGGCCTCGACCCGGCGGCCAACGTCCGCGCCGAGAACGTCGTCGCCGAGGCGGGCTGCATGCGCTTCACCTGCGTGCGCCGCAACGGCAGTACCAGTCGCATGGAGGTGACGCTCAATCTCCCCGGCCTGCACAACGTGCTCAATGCGCTGGCGACCATTGCGGTGGCCAGCGAAGTCGGCGTTTCCGACGCGGCGATCGTCAAGGCGCTCGGCGACTTCAAGGGCGTCGGCCGGCGCTTCCAGCGCTATGGCGAGATCACTCTGCCGGCGGGCGGCACCTTCACCCTGATCGACGACTACGGCCATCACCCGGTCGAGATGGCAGCGACGCTGGCCGCCGCGCGCGGCGCCTTCCCGGGGCGGCGCATCGTGCTGGCTTTCCAGCCGCACCGCTACACCCGCACGCGCGACTGCTTCGAGGACTTCGTGAACGTGCTGTCCGGCGTGGACGGCCTGCTGCTGGCTGAAGTGTATGCGGCAGGCGAGGCGCCCATCGTCGCGGCCGACGGCCGCACGCTGGCGCGGGCCATCCGCGTTGCCGGCAAGGTCGAGCCGGTGTTCGTCGAGGACATCGCGGCAATGCCGGCGGCCATCGTGACGGCTGCGCAGCCGGGCGATGTCGTCATCACTATGGGCGCGGGATCGATCGGCGCCGTGCCGGGGAAGGTCGCCAATGCCTGAGTTGCGCGGCGAGCTGCGGGTCGATGAGCCGATGGCGGGACATGTGTCCTGGCGCGCCGGCGGCCCCGTGGCGCGCGCCTACTTCCCGGCCGATCTCGCCGATCTCGCCGAGTTCCTGCGTCGCCTGCGCCCCGACGAGCCGTTGCTGGCCGTCGGCCTGGGCAGCAACCTGCTGGTGCGCGACGGCGGCTACGACGGCACGGTGGTGTTCACCCATGGGGTGCTAAACGTTCTGCGCCAGGAGCCGGACGGTTCGATCTACGTCGAGGCCGGCGTGGCCAGCCCCAAGGTGGCGCGCTTCAGCGCCAACCTGAATCTGGTCGGCGCGGAATTCCTGGCCGGCATTCCCGGTACCTTTGGCGGCGCCTTGGCGATGAACGCCGGCTGCTACGGCGGCGAGACCTGGCCACTGGTCGAGGGCGCGCTGATGCTCAACCGCCGCGGCGACCTGATCGAGCGCAAGCCCGACGAATTCGCGGTGGGCTATCGCCATGTCGGCCTGAAGAACGTCACCGACGAGATTTTCGCCGGCGCCCGGCTGCGCCTGACTTCCGGCGATGCCGTCGCGGCACGGGCACGCATCGCCGAACTCCTGGAGAAGCGGATCGCCAGCCAGCCCCTCGATCTGCCCAATGCCGGCTCGGTGTTCCGCAACCCGCCGGACGATTATGCCGCGCGGCTGATCGAGGCCGCCGGCCTCAAGGGCCTGGAGGAAGGCGGCGCGCGGGTTTCCGAAAAGCATGCGAATTTCGTCGTTAATCCCGGGGGTGCGGCGAGCGCGACTGCGATAGAAAGCCTAATCGGCCGAATTCAGGTCGAGGTGCGCCATCGGTTCGAGGTGGAACTGGTGTGCGAGGTGCGTATTGTGGGAGAGGCGGCGTGAGCGGCGGTAGCAATCTGGGCAAAGTGGCGGTGATGTTCGGCGGCAATTCCGCCGAGCGCGAAATCTCGCTGAAGAGCGGCGGCGCCGTGCTGGCGGCGCTGCGGCGCGCCGGCGTCGACGCCCATCCCTTCGATCCGGCCGAGCGGCCGCTGGCTGCGCTGAAGGACGACGGCTACGACCGCGTCTTCATCGCCCTGCACGGTCGTGGCGGCGAGGATGGCAGCCTGCAGGGCGCGCTCGACCTGATGGCCATTCCCTATACCGGCAGCGGCGTGCTCGCCTCGGCGCTGTCCATGGACAAATGGCGCAGCAAACTGCTCTGGCAGGCCGCCGGCATTCCGGTTCCGGATTCCGTGCTGCTGACCGCCGACAGCGACTGGTCGGCGGTGGTCGATCGACTGGGCCTGCCGATCTTCGTCAAGCCGGCCAACGAGGGTTCCAGCATCGGCATCAGCAAGGTCAAGACGCTGGCCGAACTCAGCGTGGCCTACCACGAGGCGGCCAAGTACGACAGCCTGGTGTTGGCCGAGCGCTTCATCGACGGTGCCGAAGTGCAGTTCCCGATTCTCGGCGACACGGTGCTGCCGTCGATCCGCATCGAGACGCCGCACGAGTTCTACGACTACGACGCCAAGTACTTCGCCGACGATACCCGCTATGTCTGCCCCGGCCTGACTCCCGACGAGGAAAGGCGACTGGCGGGGCTGGTGTTGAATTCCTTCCGGGTGCTCGGTTGCAGCGGTTGGGCGCGCGTGGACCTGATGCTGGACCGCGCGAGCGGCCAGCCGTACTTCCTGGAGATGAACACTTCGCCGGGCATGACCGACCATTCGCTGGTGCCGATGGCCGCCAAGGTCGCCGGTATCCCGTTCGAGCAACTGGTGGTGAAGCTGCTGGAGATGGCGCGTCATGGCTAAGCCCGTGCGCCGCAAGAAGTCCGCAGAACCCGCCGAGGACGGCTTCTGGGATCGGCCGGTGCTGATGAACCTGGTCGCCGACCTTCTGATCGTCTTCGCCGTTGCCGGCCTGGCCTGGTCGGTGGCGACCGCGGTCCAGCGCCTGCCCATCTTTCCGCTGCGTGAAGTCGTGGTCGGCGGCACGATCGACAACGTCACCCGCAACCAGGTCGAGCAGGCAGCGCGTGCCGCGCTGGTCGGCAATTTCTTCACCGTCGATCTGGATCAGGTGCGCAGCGTGTTCGAGAAGCTGCCCTGGGTCCGCCAGGCCGAGGTGCGTCGTCGCTGGCCGGACACGCTGGAACTGGTGATCGACGAGCACGTTGCCGTGGCACGCTGGCGGCGCGCCGATGGCGAAACGCGCCTGGTGAACGATCGCGGCGAGGTGTTCGCCGCGGCCAGCGACCAACAACTGCCGACCTTCGCCGGCCCCGAGGGTTCCGCGGCGCAGGTGCTGGGGCGCTTTCAGGAATTCTCCGGCGCGCTGGCCGTACTCGGCCTCAAGCCGGAAACCCTGGTGCTGTCGAATCGCGAGGCCTGGCAGGTGAAGCTGGACGACGGCCTGGTGGTCGAACTCGGACGCGACGAAGCCAAGCACAGCCTGAGCGAACGCATGGAGCGCTTCGTCGCCTGGTATCGGCCGGCGCTGCAGCGGGCGCGCCTGGCCCGCGCCGCCGTCGTCGACATGCGCTACCCCAACGGCTTTGCGCTGCGCATGCAGCAGTCGGACCTCAAATCATGAGCAAGGAAACCAAGCGCGACCTCATCGTCGGCCTCGACATCGGGACCTCGAAGATCGTCGCCATCGCCGCCGAACTCGACCCCGAGGGACAACTGTCGGTGCTCGGCGTCGGCAGCCACCAGTTCGAGGAGACCAAGGACAAGGGGATCAAGAAGGGGGTCGTGGTCAGCATCGAGGCGACCGTCGATGCCATTTCGCGCGCCATTCAGGAAGTCGAGCTGATGGCCGGCTGCAAGGTCAAGGAGGTCTATACCGGCATCGCCGGCGCCCACATCAAGAGCAAGGACTCCAACGGCATGGTGGTGGTGCGCGAGAAGGAGGTCACGGAGTACGACGTGGCGCGTGCCATCGAGGCCGCCAACGCGACGCCGATCTCCGCCGACGACCAGATCCTGCACACCATTCCCCAGGAATTCATCGTCGACGGCCAGGACGGCGTCAAGGAGCCGATCGGCATGGACGCCAAGCGACTCGAGGTCAAGGTGCACCTGGTGACCGGCGCGGTGACGGCGGTGCAGAACATCGTCAAGTGCGTGCACCGTTGCGGCCTGGAGGTCGTCGATCTGGTGCTGCAACCGCTGGCGTCGGGCATGGCGGTGCTGACCGACGACGAGAAGGACGTCGGCGTCTGCCTGGTCGACATCGGCGGCGGCACGACCGACATCGCCGTCTTCACCCAGGGCGCGATCCGGCATACCGCGGTGATCCCGATCGCCGGCGACCAGATCACCTCCGACATCGGTATCGCGTTGCGCACCTCGACGCCGGATGCCGAGGAAATCAAGATCCGCTACGGCGTCGCCCTGCAGCAACTGGCCGACCCCGAGGAAATGATCGAAGTGCCGGGCGTCGGCGACCGGCCGGCGTCGCAGTTGTCGCGCCAGACGCTGGCGGGCTTCATCCAGCCGCGCATCGAACAGATCTACCAGATGGTCCGCGAGGAACTGGCGCGCAGCGGCTACGAGCGCCTGCTGCGGGCCGGGGTGGTCATCACGGGCGGTTCGGCGACCATGCCGGGGATGATCGAACTTGGCGAGGAAATGTTCCACAACACGGTGAAGCTCGGCCTGCCACGCTACGACGGCAGTCTGCGCGACATCGTGCGCAACCCGCGCTATGCGACGGCGGTCGGCCTGCTGATGGAAGGCGTGACCCAGCGGCGGCGCGGGCTGAAGGTGCAGGGGCCGGTGACGTTCCGGCAAACGCTGGCCCGCATGCGGGCCTGGTTCAGCAAGAATTTCTAGGTTGCATCAACAAGGAGGCGAGCATGTTTGAAATCATAGACAAGGAGCCCGGCGGGACCGTGATCAAGGTCATCGGCGTCGGCGGCGCCGGCGGCAACGCGGTCGAGCACATGATCCGCGAGGGCGTGCAGGGCGTCGAGTTCATCTGCTGCAATACCGATTCGCAGGCGCTCAACCTGTCGACGGCCGACGTCAAGCTGCAGCTCGGTCCCGGCCAGGGCGCGGGCGGCAAGCCCGAAAAGGCGCGCGATCTCGCCCACCAGGAACGCGAGCAGATCGCCGAGGCACTGGAAGGCGCGCACATGGTGTTCATCATCGCCGGCATGGGCGGCGGCACCGGCACCGGCGCCGCTCCCGTGGTCGCCGAGGTGGCCCGCGAGAAGGACATCCTGACCGTAGCCGTGGTCACCAAGCCGTTCGAGTTCGAGGGCAAGCGCATGCGCCTTGCCGAAGAGGGCCTGGCCGAGCTGCAACAGTATGTCGACGCGCTGATCATCATCCTCAACGAGCGCCTGATGGAAGTGCTCGGCGACGACATCAGCATGCAGGAAGCCTTCCGTGCCGCGGACAACGTGCTGCGCAATGCCGTCGGCGGCATCGCCGAGATCATCAACGTGCCCGGCCTGGTCAACGTCGACTTCGAGGACGTGCGCACGGTGATGGGTGAGATGGGCAAGGCCATGATGGGCTCGGCCACCGCAACCGGCGTCGATCGGGCCCGCCTGGCGGCCGAGGCAGCCGTTGCCAGCCCGCTGCTGGAAGGCATCGAGCTGTCCGGCGCCCGTGGCGTGCTGGTGAACATCACCGCCAGCCGCGAGCTCGGCATGCGCGAAGTCAAGGACGTGATGAGCACCATCAAGGCCTACACGCACGACGAAGCCACGGTGATCTTCGGTACCGTCTTCGACGACGGCATGGAAGACCAATTGCGCGTCACCGTCGTCGCGACCGGCCTGGGCGGCAAGATCGCCGCCAAGCCGAAGCTGGAGCGCGTCGAAGGCTATGGCCTGCGCACCGGCACCGATGACCGCATCTATGGCGAGCCGGTGGCTGCGCAGACCGGCTACGACAGCGGTGTTGCGCTGCCCGACGTGTTTTCGTCGAGCCGGACCCGCAACGCGGCGGTGAAGGCCATGGTCGACAGCGGCATGGACCGCTACGACATTCCGGCCTTCCTGATCAAGCAGGCCGACTGACGCGACGCAGCCGGGCCGTTGCGGGGGATCGCCTCCTCCCGGAACGGTTCCGGTTTGCGAATTGGTTTACCATGGTGCCCTGCAACATCCTGTTGATGCTGAAATGCTGAAGCAACGCACGCTCAAATCGATCATCCGCGCCACCGGCGTCGGCTTGCACTCCGGCGCCAAGGTTCGGCTCGTGCTCCGTCCCGCCGCACCGGATACGGGGATCGTTTTCACGCGTGTCGATCTCGATCCGCCGGTCGAGATCAAGGCCAACCCGTATGCGGTCGGCGATACGCGCATGGCGTCCTGCCTGGAGAAGGATGGCGCCAAGCTCGGCACGGTCGAGCACTTGATGTCCGCCCTGTCCGGCCTGGGCGTCGACAACCTGTACGTCGACGTCGATGCGGCCGAGATTCCGATCATGGATGGTTCCGCCGGTCCTTTCGTCTTCCTGCTGCAATCGGCGGGCATCGAGGAACAGAAGGCGGCCAAGAAGTTCATCCGCATCCGCAAGACCGTCGAAGTCCGCGAAGGCGACAAGTGGGCGCGACTGGAGCCGTATGACGGCTTCCGGCTGACCTTTTCCATATTGTTCAACCACCCGGCCGTCGACCAATCCGGCACCAAGGTGGTGATGGACTTCGCCGACGACTCCTACATCCAGGACATCGCCCGTGCCCGCACCTTCGGTTTCACCCAGGATGTCGAAGCCCTGCGCGAGCAGGGCCTGGCACTCGGCGGCAGCATGGAGAACGCCATCGTGATGGACGAATACCGGGTGCTGAATGCCGAAGGACTGCGGTTGAGCGACGAATTCGTGCGCCACAAGGTGCTGGATGCCATCGGCGACCTCTACCTGGCCGGCCATCCCCTGCTTGGCGCCTTCACCGCGCACAAGTCCGGACATGCCATGAACAACCGCCTGCTGCGCGAACTGCTGGCCGATGCCTCGGCCTGGGAATGGGCGTCGTTCAGCCGCCCGGAAGAGGCGCCGCCGGCCGTGCGCAACCTGTACCCGCAGACCGCCTGATGCTGCTCCTGCGCATCGTCGGTGTCCTCACGGCCATCGTCATCGGTGCCGGCATCGTTGCCTATTTATTGACCGGCGAAAAGCGGTATCTCGGGGTGTCGGCGCGCGTCGCCAAATATGCGCTGATCTTCGCCCTGGTCGTGCTGGCCCTGATGTTTCTGGAACGGATCGTCGTCATTTAGCGCGACCGACCAGACGGCGCAAAGCATCACGCAGTCTAGAGTCTTCGGGCAAGCCATCGGCAAGCGATGTTAGTGCTTGCTTCTGCTTGGGGCCAATGGTTTCGGCGGTTCTGATCCTCGCTGGCGACCGACTTTCCGCGCCGGGTTGCAGCCGGATATCTATTCCGGTAATCTCGGCGCCCTCATTTCGAAAAACAGCTACCAGTCTGGGCTCAAGTTGCCTAAGCTTTGTAGCGACCGCGCCGTTAGCTGCGTGGATGATGATTTTCCCCAACCGCAGATTGGCGACGCGTGACTGACGCGCGAGCGGTGTGGCCGATTCGAAGATTCGTTGGAAGCGGAGCAAACGTCGCGCGTGTGCGGAGAGCCTGGCAAGGCTTGCGTCCGCCGACAGGTAGTCTTCCAGGCTGCGGGGGCGACCGCGCGGCGGGGGCATGGGTGGGTAGATTCTTCGTAGGAAGGGAGTAGGGACGTGCATATTATTCTCGTCTCCGACAGGCTGGCAACGGCAAAGACGATCGTTCTCACCTGGCGTCGCCTGTTGCTGGGCGGCATCGCGCTCGTCTTGATGATCGTTGCCCTGGCGTCGCTGATTTCCTATTTCACCGTCCGCCACGCCGCCGAAATCCAGATGCCCTTTTTGCAGGAAATGGTCCAGGCGACCACCGCCGAGAACAGCCGTGCCAGCCGCGAGAAGATGCGCGAGAACCTCAATGCCATGGCCGTTCGGTTGGGCGAAATGCAGGCCCAGTTGATGCGGCTCGATTCGATGGGCGAACGCCTGGCGGGACTCGCCGGCATCAAGCGCCAGGATATCGGCCCGACCGCGACCAATACCAGGGACGGACGGGGTGGCCCGGTGTTGCAGCCGACGCCGTTGTCGGCGGATGATCTGCGCCAGGCGGTCGAGACCCTGTCGCACCAGTTGGAGGCGAAGACCGATGCGATGTCGCTGCTCGAGAGCCAGTTGCTCGACGAGCGGATCCGCAAGAGCAAGCTGCCTACCTCGCTGCCGCTCGAAATGAGCTGGAATGCTTCCTCGTTCGGCTGGCGGGTCGACCCGTTCACCGGTGAGGCCGACATGCATCCGGGTGTCGACTTCCCGGCCGAGACCGGTACCCCGATTCGCGTTGCAGCCGCGGGCGTGGTCATCAACGTCGAGAAGAACCCCAGTTACGGCAACATGGTGGATGTCGATCATGGCGACGATCTGGTGACCCGCTACGCCCACTGTTCGAAAGTCCTCGTCCAGCCCGGCGCGCTGCTGAAGCGTGGTCAGGTCGTGGCCGAGGTCGGTTCCACGGGCCGCTCCACAGGACCGCACCTGCACTTCGAGGTGCGCATCCGGAACGTGGCGCAGAACCCGAATCGCTTCCTGCAACTGGCCAAGGCCCGGAGTTCCAAGACTGCGAACCTGCGCTAGTCGTGGCACCGTCACGGGGCGGTCACGCCCCGCGTGCTAAAATCCGCCATTTGCTCCGCATCGGCGCCACTCCATGATTTCCGGCCTTCTCAAGAAGATATTTGGCAGCCGCAATGACCGGCTGATCAAACAGTACTCCCAGACCGTCAGCCGCATCAACGCCCTCGAGCCCGCGCTCCAGGCGCTTACCGACGAGCAGTTGCGCGCCAAGACCGACGAGTTCAGGGCGCGCCTGGCGCAGGGCGAAGCCCTCGACGACCTGCTGCCCGAAGCCTTTGCGGTGGTTCGCGAAGCCGGCAAGCGCTCGCTCGGCATGCGCCACTTCGACGTCCAAATGATCGGCGGCATGGTGCTGCACAACAACAAGATCGCCGAAATGCGCACCGGCGAGGGCAAGACGCTGGTGGCGACGCTGCCTGCCTACCTGAATGCTCTGACCGGCAAGGGCGTGCATATCGTCACGGTGAACGACTACCTGGCCAGCCGCGATGCGGAATGGATGGGTCGCCTGCACAAGTTCCTCGGCCTGACGGTCGGTGTGAACCTGTCGCAGATGGCGCACGACAGGAAGCAGGAGGCCTACGCCGCCGACATCACCTACGGCACCAACAACGAATTCGGCTTCGACTACCTGCGCGACAACATGGTCTACACGCCCGGCGAGCGCGTGCAGCGCGGCTTGGCCTACGCCATCGTGGACGAGGTCGACTCGATCCTGATCGACGAGGCGCGCACGCCGCTGATCATTTCCGGCCAGGCGGAGGACCACACCGAACTCTACGTGAAGATGAATGCGTTGCCGCCGCTGCTGACCAAGGGCGAAGCGGCCAAGTCGCAGGAAGATGTCGATACCGGCGACTACACGGTCGACCTCAAGTCGCACCAGGTGTTGTTGACCGAAGAGGGCCACGAGAAGGCCGAACGCATCCTGGCGCAGATGGGCCTGCTGGCCGAAGGCGCCAGCCTCTACGAGCCGGCCAACATCCTGCTCATGCATCACTTGTATGCCGCCCTGCGCGCGCACAACCTGTTCCATCGCGACCAGCAGTACGTGGTGCAGAACGGCGAGGTGGTGATCGTCGACGAAGTCGACTCAATCCTGGTCGACGAGGCGCGCACGCCGCTGATCATTTCCGTTCCGCTCGACGACCGCTCCGAATTCTACAACACCATCGACAGCTACATCCCGGCGCTCGACAAGACCGACTACGAGGTCGACGAGAAGCAGCGCACGGTGACGCTGACCGAAGCCGGCATGGAAAAGCTCGAGCAGCGGCTGCGCGATGCCGGCCAGCTCAAGGGCGAGTCGCTGTACGACGTCGAGAACGTCTCGGTCGTGCACCACGTCAACCAGGCGCTGCGCGCGCACAAGCTGTTCCAGCGCGACAAGGACTACATCGTGCGCAACGGCGAGGTCGTCATCATCGACGAGTTCACCGGCCGCATGATGCCGGGCCGGCGCTATTCGGAAGGGCTGCACCAGGCGCTCGAGGCCAAGGAGCAT
>JACRIZ010000074.1 GCA_016235765.1 Rhodocyclales bacterium
ATGGCGATGGTGGCCTCGACCGAGGGCTCGTCGACCAGCACCTTCTGGAAGCGCCGCTCCAGCGCCGCATCCTTCTCGATGTACTTGCGGTATTCGTCGAGCGTGGTCGCGCCGATGCAATGCAGCTCGCCCCGCGCCAGCGCCGGCTTCAACATGTTGCCGGCGTCGATGGCGCCCTCGGCCTTGCCGGCGCCGACCATGGTGTGCAGTTCGTCGATGAACAGGATGATGCGGCCCTCGTCGAGCGCCACTTCCTTGAGCACTGCCTTCAGCCGCTCCTCGAATTCGCCGCGATACTTGGCGCCGGCCAGCAGCGAGGCCATGTCGAGGTTCAGCACCTTCTTGTCCTTGAGCGTCTCCGGCACTTCGCCATTGACGATGCGCTGCGCCAGACCTTCGACGATGGCCGTCTTGCCGACGCCCGGTTCGCCGATCAGCACCGGGTTGTTCTTCGAGCGGCGCTGCAGGATCTGGATCGCACGACGGATCTCGTCGTCGCGGCCGATCACCGGGTCGAGCTTGCCCTGACGGGCGCGCTCGGTGAGGTCGAGGCAATATTTCTTCAACGCCTCGCGCTGGCCTTCGGCCTCCTGGCTGCCGACGCTCTGGCCGCCGCGTACGGCCTCGATGGCCTTCTCCAGCGCCGGCCGCGCCAGGCCGTGCTCCTTGAGCAGCTTGCCGGTCTCACCCTTGTCGCCGGCCAGCGCCAGCAGGAACATCTCCGAGGCGATGAACTGGTCGCCGCGCTTCTGCGCTTCCTTGTCGGTGACATTGAGCAGGTTCGAGAGGTCGCGGCCGATGGTGACCTCGCCGCCATGGCCCTCGACCTTGGGCAGGCGGTCGATCGCCTTGTCCAATGCGGCTTTCAGCGGCGGCACATTGACGCCGGCCCGCTGCAGCAGCGAAGCCGTGCCGCCGTCCTCCTGGTTCAGCAGGGCCAGCAGCAGGTGCTGGGGCTCGATGATCTGGTTGTCGTGGCCGACCGACAGGCTCTGGGCGTCGCTCAGGGCCTGCTGGAACTTGGTGGTGAATTTGTCGAAGCGCATGGGTGCCTCCCGAATATCGTTACCGGCGATGTGGGGGTTCGGTCCGCGTTTTCAACCGGGCAGCGCAGGCATAATGCTCCCAGAATGACAAAGACGGCCGATTTCGACCTGCTGATCGTCGGCGGGGGCATCAACGGCGCCGGCATTGCGCGCGATGCTGCCGGTCGCGGCATCGCCACCCTGCTGGTCGACCAGGGCGATTTCGGCGGCGCCACCTCTTCGGCCAGCACCAAGCTCATTCACGGCGGGTTGCGCTACCTCGAGGGCTACCATTTTCGGCTGGTCGCCGAATCACTGGCCGAGCGGGAAGTCATGCTGCGCCTCGCGCCCCACCTCGTCGCGCCGCTCCAGTTCGTCATGCCCCATGTGCCGACGCTACGCCCGGCCTGGCTGATCCGGGCCGGACTGTGGCTCTACGACCGCATGGGCGGCCGTTCCAGCCTGCCCCGCTCCAGCGGCGCCACGCTGCGCGCCGACGGCTTCGGCGCCGGCCTCAAGCCTGAATTCACGAGGGGCTTCACCTATTGGGATACCCGGGTCGATGATGCCCGGCTGGTCATCGCCAACCTGCGCTCGGCGGTCGAGCATGGCGCCACCGTGCTGCCGCGCACGCGCCTGGTTTCCGCCCAACGCGAAGCCGGTATCTGGTCGGCGGCGCTGGCGTCGTCCGATGGCGGGCGGCGGGTCACCGCGCGCGTCCTCGTCAATGCCGCCGGCCCCTGGGTCGGCGACGTCATCGGGCGCACCGGCGGCCGGATGCCGGCAGCCAAGGTCCAACTGGTCAAGGGCAGCCACATCGTGGTGCCGCGCGTGCATGAAGGCGAGCACGCCTACATCCTCCAGAACACGGACCGGCGCATCGTCTTCGTCATCCCCTACATGGAGCGTTGGTCCCTGATCGGCACCACCGACGTCGCGGTCGACAATCCGGACGGCCCCTGGGCAATCACCTCGGCGGAGGCGCGCTACCTGCTCGACGCGGCGAACTGCTACCTGGCGCGACCCCTTGCGGAAGCCGACATCGTCTGGAGCTTCGCCGGCATTCGGCCGCTCTACGACGACGGCAAGGGCGATCCGGCGGCGATCACGCGCGACTACGCGCTGGTGGTCGATGAGCAAGACGGCGTGCCCGGACTGGCCATCGTCGGCGGCAAACTGACCACCTATCGCAAGCTGGCCGAGACCGTTTTGGAGCGATTGCGTCCCTGGCTCGCCACGAACCGCGGCCCCTGGACCGCCGACGAAGCCCTGCCGGGCGGCGGCGCCCCGCCAGGCGACCTCGGCCGGGATTTCGGCGGCGGACTCCGTCAGGGCGAGGTCGAGTACTTCCTGAAGCACGAATGGGCCCGCAGCGCCGACGACATCCTCTGGCGCCGGACCAAGGCCGGCCTGGCCATGACCCCCGCAGAGCGGAAGTCGTTCGCTGCCTGGTTCCAAGGCATAATCCCGGGACAAGGAAAATCCGGAGGGGAAGCAGGATGAAACATCCGCAACTGGCGGCCTTGCAAGCGTGCCGCGGCGGCAAGGTAGTCGGCGCACGCGAGGCGGTGGAACTGATCCGCGACGGCGACACGGTCGCCACCACCGGCTTCGTCGGCATCGGCTTCGCCGAGAACCTGGCGGTCGCCCTCGAACAGCGCTTCGTCGAAACAGGCGTGCCGCGACGGCTGACTTTGGTCTATGCCGCCGGCCAGGGCGACGGCAGGACGCGCGGCCTCAACCATTTCGGCCACGACGGCCTCGTCGCGCGGGTCATCGGCGGCCATTGGGGCCTGGTGCCGACGCTGCAGAAGCTGGCCGTCGACAACCGGATCGAGGCCTGGAACCTGCCGCAGGGCGTGATCTCCCATCTCTTCCGCGACATCGCCGCCGGAAAGCCCGGCACCATCAGCCGCATCGGCCTGGGCACCTTCGTCGATCCGCGCCTGGGCGGCGGCAAGCTTAACGCCAGGACCACCCAGGACATCGTCCGCGTGATGCCCATCGACGGCGAGGATTTCCTCTTCTACAAGGGCTTTCCCATCAACGTCGCCTTCGTGCGCGGCACCACGGCCGACCTCGACGGCAACATCACCATGGAGAAGGAGGCGCTGACGCTGGAGGCACAAGCCGTTGCCATGGCCGCCCACAACTCCGGCGGCATCGTCATCGCCCAGGTCGAGCGAATCGCCGACCGCGGCACCCTCAATCCCCGGCAGGTGAAGATACCCGGCGTGCTGGTCGATTGCGTGGTCGTCGCGGAAAAGCCCGAGTACCACGCGCAGACTTTCGCCGAGCAGTACAGCCCGGCCTTCTCCGGCGAAATCCGGGTGCCGATGTCGGCGATTCCCGCGATGGAAATGAGCGAACGCAAGATCATCGCCCGCCGTGCCGCCATGGAACTGACGCCGGGCGCGATCGTTAACCTGGGCATCGGCATGCCCGAGGGCGTGGCCTCGGTGGCCGCCGAAGAGGGCATCATCGAGCACCTGACGCTGACGGCCGAACCGGGCGTGGTCGGCGGCATCCCGGCCGGCGGCCTCAATTTCGGCGCCGCCACCAACACCCAGGCCATCATCGACCAGCCCAGCCAGTTCGATTTCTACGACGGCGGCGGCCTCGACCTGGCCTTCCTCGGCCTGGCCCAGGCGGACAGTCACGGCAACCTCAACGTCTCCAAGTTCGGCCCGCGCCTGGCCGGAGCCGGCGGCTTCATCAACATTTCGCAATCGGCCCGCAAGGTGGTCTTCGTCGGCACTTTCACGGCCGGCGACCTGCAGGTCGCCATCGAAGACGGCGCGCTGCGCATCCTCAAGGAGGGCCAGTCCCGCAAGTTCGTCCAGGAAGTCGAACACCGCACCTTCAGCGGCCCGGTCGCCGCGGCAGCCGGCAAGGAAGTCCTCTACATCACCGAGCGCTGCGTGTTCGGCCTGCGTCCCCACGGCTTGGAGCTCCTGGAGATCGCGCCCGGCGTCGACCTGCAACGCGACATCCTCGAACGCATGGATTTCCTGCCCCTGATGGGCGAGGAAGTGAAGTACATGGACGAGAGGATTTTCCGCGATACAAAAATGGGACTAGACTTGGCGAGGGAACACGGATAGGGCTGGTCCACTTGGAGACGGAGAGAATCATGACAACGACGAAACACGAATTCGGCGAAATCCAGCGCAAGAACATGGAAGCGGCGATGCGCCTGGCTCAGATATCGATCGAAAACTCGCAGCGCATCATGGAACTGCAGTCGCAATTGGCGCGCGAACTGTTCGAAAACAGCGTCGAGCAGACCAAGCTGCAGGCCGGCTCCAAGGATCCCCAGGATATCGTCCGGCTGCGCGCCCAATACGCCCAGGAGACCACCCAGAAGATGATCGCCGCCGCGCAGCAGGTCGCCGAAATCGGCAACAGCGCCCGCGTCGAGTTCTCCCGCCTGCTCACCGAGCAACTGGCGGCCGGCAGCCAGGACATGGTCGATGCCTTCCAGTCGTTCTTCAAGGCGCTGCCCGGCCAGAACAACAACATGCTGGAAACGATGCAGCAGGCCATGACCAATGCCAACACCGCGTTCGAGCAGATGCGCAAAGCCGCCACCACCGCCTTCGACAGTGCCGGCGACGTGACCAGGAAAGCAACTGCCAAGGGCCGGAAATAGCTCCAGTCGATGCCAGTCGCCCCCACTTTATGGCTATAGTAGTATCCACACATAAGCTGTAAGCGCCTTGGGAGGCCCGATTGGAGCATTCGAAGAGCATACGCACGCCCTTGCTGGTGGCGGCATTCCTGTCGCTGTTGATCATGATGGCCGGCGGCGTGGTCGCGCTCTGGTCGCTGGCTGACGTCGCCGGCCGCTTCGCCGACTTCGTGGATCGCGATCAGGCCCGCCTGCAAGCCTATGGCGGCATGTATGCCCAGGGATTGCAGACCGGCCAGGCGATTCGCAACATCATCCTCGATCCGGCCAATCCCCGGGCCTACAAGAACCTCGAGGCCGCCCAGAACGACTTCACCCAGCACTTGCAGACGGCCCGGAAGCTGGCCGGCGACAGCGGCGAGACCGCCGCCCTGGCGGACATGGAGAAGCGCTGGACCGCCAATACGGCACTGAAAAACCGCATCCGCGACCTCGCCAAGGCGGGCCAGTCTGCCGAGGCCGTGCAGGTGCTGAACAAGGAGGAAACACCCTCCTGGCGCGACATCAAGGACATCCTGCTCAAGCGGGTCGACGAACAGGGCACGGCGGTCGCCGCGGCCAAGACTCACGTGGTGGCTCAGGCCGGCCGCGATCGGTGGATCAGCATCGTCGGCTTCGTGATCGCCTTCGCCCTCGCCGCGATCATGCTGACCGCCGCCATTGCGCGGCTGCGTCGGCCGCTGCTGCACCTCGAAGGTTCGATCCGCCAGCTTGAATCAGGCGACGGCGACCTGACCAAACGGCTGCCGGTGGAATCGACCGACGAGATCGGCCGCACCGCCGCCTCCTTCAACAAGTTCCTCGACAGCCTGCAGCGCACCATTGCCGACGTGCAGCGCGAAGCGGCCACCGTCGCGGAGAAGTCGGCGCAGGTCGCCACCACCGCAGACGGCATGTCGAATGCCTCCGAGACCCAGGCCAACGCCTCGTCGGCGATCGCCGCCGCGATCCAGGAACTGATCACCAGCATCGAGTCGGTGTCGGCATCGGCCCAATCGGTGCGCGAGACCTCGGACCTCAGCCTGCGTCACGCCGAAGAGGGCAGCCGCAGCGTCACCAACCTGCGCGCCGAGATGACCCGCATCGAGCAGGCCATCCAGGCCATCGCCCTCGCCACCGAGGCCTTCGTCACCAACTCGCGCACCATCACCGGCCTGACCGGCGAGGTCAAGGAAATCGCCAACCAGACCAACCTGCTCGCCCTCAATGCCGCGATCGAAGCCGCCCGCGCCGGCGAGCATGGCCGCGGCTTCGCCGTCGTCGCCGACGAGGTGCGCGGGCTGGCCGAAAAGTCAGGCAAGGCGGCAGCCGAAATCGACACCATCACCCAGGGCATCCAGGCGCAATCGCAGAACCTGGAAGGCGCCGTCGACGCCAGCACGGCCGTGCTGAAGGAAAGTCGCGAAACCCTGGAAAAGGTGGCCGAGGTCTTGCGCGCCAGCATGACGGTGGTCGACCAGGAGCACCAGGGGGTCGACGAGATCAACCATTCGCTGGCCGAGCAGAAGACCGCCGGCCACGAAATCGGTCGCAACCTGGAATCGATCGCCACCTCGGCCGAGACCACCAGCAGTTCGGCCCGCGACACCCTGTCCGCCGCCCAGGCGCTCAAGGAGAGCGCCGACCGCCTGCAGACCAGCGTCAGCCGTTTCCGGACCTGAGCGCTATTGCGCGTCCGACCAGCGGCGCAGTGCCGCGTCGTCGGACTCCCGGGCATCCACCCAGTGGCTGCCTGCCGCGGTCTGTTCGAGCTTCCAGAACGGCGCCTGCGTCTTCAGGTAATCCATGATGAATTCGCAGGCCGCGAACGCATCGTGCCGATGCGTCGACGACACCACCACCAGCACGATGCGATCGCCGGGCAGCAGGCGCCCGACGCGATGGATCACCCGGACGCCGAGCAGTTCCCAGCGACCGCGGGCATCGGCGACGATCCCGGCGAGCGCCTTCTCGGTCATGGCCGGATAGTGCTCCAGCGTCATGGCCTCGATCTCGCCGCCGCGCACCAGGCCGACGAAGCTCGCCACCGCACCAGCGTTATCGTTGCCCGCGGTCAGCGCCGCGATTTCCGCACCGACGTCGAAGTCGGCTTCCTGTACCGACACGCTCATGAGCTTAGCCCCCGGTCACCGGCGGGAAGAACGCCACCTCGTCGCCTGCCTGCACCGCAGCATCGAAACCGACCATGGCCTGATTGACGGCGCAGCGCAAGTTCTTCGCCCGCGCAAGCTGGGACCACGGCTCGCCGCGCGCAGCGATGAGGTCACGCAGCGCGCCCGTGGTCGCAACGCCGGCGGGCAGACTGATTTCCTCGCCGGATGAGCCCAGCGCCTCGCGCAGGCTGGCGAAGTAGAGAACCTTCGTTGTCATGGCAGCTCCGAAAAGCGAATGTAGTTCAGCGTATCACCGGGACTGACTTTCTGCCCGACGGGGATGTCGGCTAGGCCGTCCGCCCACAGGCAGGAGGTCAGCACGCCCGAGCTTTGGTTGGGGAAGCGCTCCAGCCGACCGTCGGCGCCGACGCGCACGCGCAGGAACTCGCGGCGGTTGCCGGGCTTCGTCCACTCGAAACCGGCCACCATCCGGCGCGCCTCGGGCAGCAGGCGGCTCGCCCCTTGACACTTGCGCACGAAGGGCCGGATCAGCATGTGGAAGGTGACGAACACCGAAACCGGGTTGCCCGGCAGGCCGACGAAATCGGCATCGCCCACCTTGCCGAAGGCCAGCGGCTTGCCCGGCTTGACCGCGACGTTCCACAGCGCCAACTCGCCTTCCGCCTCGACGGCCGGCTTGACGTGGTCCTCCTCGCCGACCGACACGCCGCCGGAGGTGATGACCAGGTCGTGCAGCGCGCCGGCCTTGCGCAGCGCGCGCCGGGTCGCCTCGTATTCGTCGGGCAAAGGCTCGTAGTCGGTCACCTCGCAGCCCAGGTTCTTCAGGATGCTCGTCAATTGGTAGCGGTTCGAGTTGTAGATCTGTCCCGATGAGATTGGTTCGCCGGGCGTGACCAGTTCGCTGCCCGTCGACAGCACCCCGACCGACAGGCGGCGCATCACGGGCAGCTCGGCCACGCCGACCGACGCCGCCATGCCGATCGCGGCGGGCGTCAGCACGATTCCCGCGGGCAGCACCTCGGCGCCGTTGCGGATGTCCTCGCCGAGCTTGCGAATGTGCTGGCCGGGCTCGGGCACGAGCTTGATCGTCACCTGTCCGTCCGGGCCCGCCGCGCAATCCTCCTGCATCACGACCGCATCGGCACCGGGCGGGATGGGCGCGCCGGTGAAGATGCGCGCCGCCGCGCCCGGCTCCAGCGTGTGGCCAACGCTGCCGGCCGGAATCCGCTGCGCCACGCGCAGCATCGTGCCCGCGTCGCGCACGTCGGCACAGCGCACCGCATAGCCATCCATGCCGCTGTTGTCGAGCGGCGGCACATCGACGGTGGACAGGACGGGCTCGGCCAGGATGCGGCCGGTCGCCTCGGTCAGCGGCACGCGGTCGCTGCCCTTCACCTTGCGGGCACGCGCCAGCAGCATGGCCAGCGCCTCATCGAAACTCAACACGCTCATAACGCGGTCTTCTCCAGGATATACGCCGCAATGGCGTCGTGGTCGTCCAGGTCCAGCCAGGGCAGCGGGCAGTCGGCAGGACGGTCAGCCGGCGGCGTCGCGACCGCCATCACGCTGTCGTTTTCCGGCCAGATGAAGGGTTTGCCGTTCGCCGTGCGGTGCACTTCCAGCTTCGGGATCGGCGTCGCCTTGTAGCCCTCGACCAGCAGCAGGTCGCAGTCCGACAGGTTGGCGATCTGCTCCTCGAAACTCGGCTCAGGCGCGCCGCGCAATTCATGCATCAGCACCCAGCGCTGGTCGCA
>JACRIZ010000076.1 GCA_016235765.1 Rhodocyclales bacterium
AGCCGATCAGCACCAGCAGGAAGACGGTGGCGGCATTGAGTTCGATGAACTGGATGGCTTCCATGGTCTGCCTCAGTGCTTGTCGGCGGGCTTGAGGCCCATCAAATCCCAGAACAGGCCGGTGAAGGCACCGTGAACATACGAAACCGCGAAGGCGATCAGGATGATCGGCAGCACGTGCCACCAGGTTCCGGCTTCGGGATGGCCGCCCCGGGCGGCGCAGGCTGCGGCATCGACCCGGTGGTAGTACGTCGCGTCGGCGCCGCCGCCGACGATGCAGGCATCCGGGGTCGTGTGCGCCAGGTGCAGGATGAAGTCCGCGTAATAGAACAGCCCGGCGTAAAGGACCGCCGTCACCGATCCCCAAAAGATGGTCTTGCCCAAGCTGCCATGTTTCGTATCCATGTCACCTCCCCGTGGCGGTTTTCTGCTGCGACGCGGAATTCGTGCGCCTGATCGCGAAATAAAAACCTTGATGCGGCCTGCAATCTCCCCACTGCTAATATCCCAATCTTCGTCAAGAGCCCGTCAAAGGCCCGTCAATTCATCGTAAAGAAGCCGGTGAAAGCCGGTTCTGGCGCCCAAATGGCCTTTCCGCCCGTCTTTCAGAAATTTCTGCCTTTCCTGCGCTGGTTCCCCATGGGGGGGCCGACGATCCGGGCCGACTTCATCGCCGGCCTGACCGTCGCCCTGGTGCTGGTGCCGCAGTCGATGGCCTATGCGCAGCTCGCCGGCCTGCCGGCCTACTACGGCCTCTATGCCGCCTTCCTGCCGGTGATCGTGGCCGCCATGTGGGGCTCATCCAACCAGTTGGGCACCGGCCCGGTGGCGGTGGCCTCGCTGCTGACCGCGTCGAGCCTGACGCCGCTGGCTGCGCCGGGCTCCGAGCAGTTCGTCGTGCTGGCGGTGATGCTGGCCCTGATGGTGGGCATCGTCCAACTGGCGCTCGGGGTGTTCAAGCTCGGCGTCATCGTCAATTTCCTGTCACACCCCGTCATCGTCGGCTTCACCAACGCGGCGGCGATGATCATCGGCCTGTCTCAGGTGAACAAGCTGATCGGCGTGCCCATGGGCCGCTCCGAGCATTTCATCGAGGACATCTGGGGCGTGGTCAAGCAGGTCGGTGACACCCACTGGCCGACGCTGGCGATGGGCGCGGTTGCGATCGCCATCATGTGGGCGATCCGCCGACGCGCGCCCAAGCTGCCCGGCGTGCTGATTGCGGTGGCGGTGACGACCACGGCCTCGTGGCTGATCGGCTTCGAGCGCAACGACACGGCGACGGTCGAGCAGATCATGGAGCCCGAGGCGAAGGCGTTGCTGGCCGATTTCGGACGCACCGAGACCCGCATCGCCGAAATCAACGCCGATATCACCGCCAAGTCCGCCGCGCTGAAGAAGCTGCACGTCGAGAAAGGCGAGCTGTCGCACGATGCCATCACCATCAACTACGAGATCGAGCTCGCGCGCCTGCAGCTCAAGGATCGCGAGGACGAGAACCGCCGCCGCAACCGCGCCATCCGCAGCATGGTGTTCGAGAAAGTCAGCCTTGACGGTACGCCTCGATACTTCGCGCTGGGCAGGGTACCGGCCGAACACTCGAGCGACGGCCGCCGCTGGCGCATCGCCAAGGCCGGCAGCGACAAGCTGAAGCTGGTCGGCGGCGGCGAGGTGGTCGGCAAGGTGCCCGAGGGGCTGCCGCCGGTCGGCCTGCCGAAGATATCCTGGGACATGCTCGGCAGCCTGATCTCGGCCGCCATCGTCATCTCGCTGGTCGGCTTCATGGAGGCGATCTCGATCGCCAAGGCGATCGCCGCCAAGACCAAGCAGAAGATCGACCCGAACCAGGAACTGGTCGGCCAGGGCCTGGCCAATCTGGTCGGCAGCCTGACGCAGTCCTTCCCGGTGTCGGGTTCCTTCTCGCGCTCGGCAGTCAACATCAATGCCGGCGCCAAGACCGGCCTGTCCTCGGTATTCACCGGCCTGTTCGTGCTGCTGACGCTGCTGTTCCTGACGCCGCTGCTCTACCACCTGCCGCAGGCGGTGCTGGCGGCGGTGATCATCATGGCCGTCATCGGCCTGATCAATTTCGACGCCGTCAAGCACGCCTGGCACGCCAACAAGCACGACGGCATCGCCGCCGTGGTCACCTTCGTCGCCACGCTGGCCGCAGCACCCCATCTCGACAACGGCATCATGGTCGGCGCGGGCCTCGCCATCGGTCTGTACCTGTACCGGACGATGTCGCCGCGCGTCGCCATCCTCGGCCGCTTCCACGACGGCACGCTGCGCGATGCCAGGATCAACAACCTGCCCGCTTCGGACGTGGTGACGGCGGTGCGCTTCGACGGCCGCCTCTATTTCGCCAACGTCGCCTACTTCGAAGATGCCATCCTCGAGGCCGTGGCCGCCAACCCGAAGGCGAAGTACCTGCTGGTGGTCGGCGACGGCATCAACGAGCTGGACGCCTCGGGCGAGGAGGTGATGCACCACATCGTTCAGCGCCTCAACGGCAACGGCGTCACAGTCGTCTTTTCGGGCCTGAAGAAGCAGGTGATCGATGTCATGCGTGCCACCGGCCTGTTCGAGGTCATCACCCAGGACAATGTCTTCGCCACCGCCGACCTGGCGCTCGCCGCGATCTATGCGCGGCACGGCGACCATGCCGGCGAGGACGCGCTGAGGCCCGTGGCCGCCTGATAGAATCAAGAGCAATAACTCGAAGTTTCATGCCGATCCTGTATTCCATCGATCTCCTGCTGGTCGCCGCTTGTGCCTGGCTTGCCGTCGGACTGGCCGGCTTGGTCGCGCCGCGCAACATGCACCTGGTCGCCAAGGTGCTGTTCCCGGTCGGTGCGGCGATCGGCCTGGCGGCCGGCCTCGAAGCCCTGTTCTTCCTTGGCGAGGCGCCGGAGACGGCGGTGCTCGTCATCGGCCTGCCGACGCTGCCCTTCCACCTGCGCCTCGACAGCCTGACGGCGGTGTTCGTGGTGCTGCTCGGCTTCGCCTCTTTCGGCATCTCGATCTACGCGGCCGGCTATTTCCGCCAGGGCGAAGGCGCGTCGCCCGGCCTGCTGTGCCTCGAGTACCACTTCTTCCTGGCCAGCATGCTGATGGTGCTGCTGGCCGATGATGCCTACGCCTTCATGGTCGCCTGGGAAGGCATGGCCCTGTCGTCCTTCTTCCTGGTTACCACCGACCACCGCCACGAGGCGATCCGCCGCGCCGGCTACCTCTATCTGCTGATCGCGCACGTCGGCGCGATTGCCATCCTGCTCTCCTTCGGCGTCATGACCGGCGGCGCCGGCGACTACACCTTCGCCGGCATGCGCGCCCAGGAATTGCCGCCCTTCTGGGCCTCGGCCGCCTTCCTGCTCGCACTGGTCGGCTTCGGCGCCAAGGCCGGCCTGGTGCCGGTGCATGTCTGGCTGCCCGAAGCCCACCCGGCGGCGCCCTCGCCGGTGTCGGCAATGATGAGCGGCGTCATGCTCAAGACCGCCATCTACGGCCTGCTGCGGGTCAGCTTCGACCTGGTCGGCACGCCGCTCTGGTGGTGGGGCGTGGTGGCGATGGCGATCGGCCTGGTCACCGCCCTGTTCGGCGTCCTGTATTCCACCGTGCAGTCGGACATGAAGCGCCTGCTCGCCTATTCGTCGATCGAGAACATCGGCCTCCTGGCGGTCGGCATCGGCCTGGCCCTGATCTTCCACGCCTACCGGATGGAGACGTTGGCGGCGCTGGCCATGACCGCGGTGCTCTACCACTGCCTGGCCCATGCCGGATTCAAGAGCCTGCTGTTCCTGTGCACCGGGTCCGTGTTGCACGCCACCAAGGAGCGCAGCCTGGGCAAGCTCGGCGGCCTGATCCATCACATGCCCTGGGTGGCCTGGCTGGCCCTGCTGGGCGTGGTCGCCAGCGCCGGCCTGCCGCCGCTGTCCGGTTTCGTTTCCGAATGGCTGCTGCTGCAGGCCTTCCTGTTCTCGCCCGGCCTGCCGCATTCCTGGCTCAACATGGTGGTGCCCGTCGCCGCGGCCGTGGTCGCGCTGGTGGCGGCATTGGCCGGCTTTGCCATGGTCAAGTTCCACGGCATCATCTTCCTTGGCCAGATGCGCGAGCCGAACCTGATCCATGCCCACGACGCCGGCCCGTGGGAACGCGCCGGCCTCGTCTGGCTGGCCTTCCTGACCGTGCTGCTCGGCGTGCTGCCTTCGACCGTGATCGGCCTGATCGACGCGGCCACGCAGCAACTGCTCGGCACCGGCCTCGCCGGCAAGGTGGCCGAACACGGTTGGGCCATGCTGGCGCCGATTTCGCCCGACCGCGCCAGCTACATGCCGCTCGTCTTCCTCGCCACCATCGCCGCCGCCGTGCTGCTCGGCCGCTGGCTGGTGCGCCGCTTCTACCACGGCCGCCTGCGCCGTTCCGATGCCTGGGATTGCGGCTACTTCTTCCAGGGGCCCCGCGCCCAGGACACCGCCGAAGGTTTCTCGCAGCCGATCCGGCGCATTTTCGAACCGATGTTCCGCATGGAGCGGCACTTCCCGACGGTCCGCGACGAGCAGCCGTACTACTCGGTGAAGGTCGAGGACCACTTCTGGCATTGGCTCTACCTGCCCGTGGCCCGCCTGGTCGAATGGTTCTCGGGCCTCATCGTGCGCGTGCAGGGCGGCCGCATCGCGGTCTACCTGCTCTATAGCTTCCTGACCCTGATCCTGCTGCTGTTGGTGGCCAGGCCATGAGCATTTCCGGATTCATCGGCCAACTGTTCGCCATCGTCCTGGCGCTGGCGTTGGCGCCGCTCCTGACCGGCTGGGTCAACCAGTGCCGCGCCTGGCTGCAGAGCCGTTCGGCGCCGCCGCTGCTGCAGCCGTACTACATGCTGCACAAGCTGTTCCAGAAGGACGTGGTGCTCGCCCACAACGCCTCTTCGCTGTTCCGCACTGCGCCGTTCGTCATCTTCGCCTGCATGCTGCTGGCCTGCGCCATCATCCCCAGCCTGTCCACCGACCTGCCGTTCGCGCCGGCCGCCGATACCCTGGCGCTGGTCGGCGTGTTCGGCCTGGCGCGCATCTTCATCTCGCTGGCGGCGATGGACATCGGCACGTCGTTCGGCAGCCTGGGCGGCCGGCGCGAGATGCTGGTCGGCTTCCTGGCCGAACCGGCGCTGCTGATGGTGATCTTCACCACGGCGATGATCTCGCAATCCACCTCGGTGGCGACCATCGTCGAGACGCTGGCGCACCGCGACTTCATCATCTACCCCAGCCTGGCTTTCGCCGGCATCGCCTTCACCATGGTGTCGCTGGCGGAGAACGCCCGCGTGCCGGTGGACAACCCGGCCACCCATCTCGAACTGACCATGATCCACGAGGCGATGATCCTCGAGTATTCCGGCCGGCACCTGGCGCTGATCGAGTGGGCCGCCAGCCTCAAGCTCTACGCCTATTCCTGCCTCGGCCTGGCGCTGTTCTTCCCCTGGGGCATCGCCGAGAAGGACAACTTCCTGGGCCTGATCGGGGCCATCCCGCTGCTGCTCGGCAAGCTGGCCGTCGGCGGCTTCGCCCTGGCGCTGATCGAAACGGTCAATGCCAAGATGCGCATCTTCCGCGCCCCCGAGTTCCTGGGCACCGCCTTCCTGCTGGCGGTGCTCGGCCTGCTGGTGCGCCTGCTGCTGGAGACCAGGGTATGAGCGCCGACATCCCGCTCTCGGCGCAGTTGATCAACCTGTGCGCCTCGGTGATCCTGCTGCTGGCCTTCGCCATGCTGGCGCAGCGGCGGGTCATGCAGCTCATCAACCTGTTCGCGCTGCAAGGCCTGGTCCTCTGCCTGTCCACGCTGGTGGTGGCGGTGACCACGCAGCAGCACCATCTCTACTACTCGGCCGGCCTGACGCTGGCGCTCAAGGCGCTGCTGCTGCCCTGGATCCTGCACCGGCTGGTACGCAAGCTGTACGTGAAGTGGGACGTCGAGTCGCTGGTCAATGTGCCGACCACCATGCTGGTCGGCGTCGTGCTGGTGATGATCGCCTTCAACGTCGCGCAGCCGATCTCGATCTTGTCGCAGACCATCAGCCGCGGTACGCTGGGCATCGCTCTGGCGGTGGTCATGCTCGCCTTCCTGATGATGATCACCCGCACCAAGGCGATTCCGCAGGTGGTCGGCTTCCTGGCCATGGAAAACGGCCTGTTCCTTGCCGCCACCAGCGCCACCTACGGCATGCCGATGGTGGTCGAGCTGGGCATCGCGCTCGACGTGCTGGTCGGCGTCATCATCCTCGGCGTGTTCTTCTTCCAGATCCGCGACCAGTTCGACAGCCTGGACATCCGGCACATGGAAAGGCTCAAGGACAACTGATGGAATTCGATCTCTTCCTCGTCCTGCTCGCCATTCCGCTCGTCAGCGGCGCGCTGCTGACCGTGGTCGGCGAGCGCGAATGGGCGCCCAACCTCAACATCATCGCCAGCGGCGGCACCTTCCTCGCCGCCGCGCTGCTGACCGCCGACATCATCGCCAACGGGCCGCGCTTCGCGCTCGGCGAACAGTTCTTCATCGACTCGATGAACGTCTTCTTCGTTGCGCTGACCGCCTTCGTCGGCTTTACGACGAGCATTTTCTCCGGTCCCTACATGCGCAACGAACGCGAGCACGGCCGGCTTTCCGCGCCGCGCTTGCGCCTCTACAAGAGCATGTTCCAGC
The DNA here is from genome assembly GCA_016235765.1 of Rhodocyclales bacterium. Taxonomy (GTDB): domain Bacteria; phylum Pseudomonadota; class Gammaproteobacteria; order Burkholderiales; family Rhodocyclaceae; genus Fen-999. Next base: position 6,697 of record JACRIZ010000076.1, read on the forward strand.
TCTTCATGTTCACCATGCTGGTGGCGCTGACCACCAACAACATGGGTATCCTGTGGGTGGCCATGGAGGCGGCGACGCTGACCACCGTGCTGCTGGTTTCGCTCTATCGGACGCCGGCCTCCCTGGAAGCGGCCTGGAAGTATTTCATCCTGTGCGGCGTCGGCATCGCGCAGGCGTTGTTCGGCACCATCCTGCTCTACTTCGCGGCCGAGCGCGTGCTCGGCGAGACCGGCAACTCCTTGCTGTGGACGCACCTGGTCGACGTCAAGGGCAGCCTGGAGCCGGCCATCATGGCGCTTTCCTTCATTTTCCTTCTGGTCGGCTACGGTACCAAGGTCGGCCTGGCGCCGCTGCACAACTGGCTGCCCGACGCCCACGCCGAGGGCCCGACGCCGGTCTCGGCGGTGCTCTCCGGGCTGTTGCTCAACGTTGCGCTGTATGCCGTGCTGCGCAGCAAGGTGCTCGCCGACGGCGCCATCGGCGGCGACTTCGCCGGCAACCTGATGATGGGCTTCGGCCTGCTGACCCTGCTGATGGCCGCCTTCTTCCTCGGCCGGCAGAAGGACATCAAACGCATGTTCGCCTACTCGTCGATCGAGCACATGGGCCTGATCACCTTCGCCTTCGGCATGGGCGGTGCGGTGGCCAACTTCGCCGGCCTCCTGCACATGACCATGCACTCGCTGACCAAGTCGGCGATCTTCTTCGCCGTCGGCCATGCCACGCAGAAGACCGGCACGCAACTGATCGCCGACATCCGCGGCCTGATCCGCATCAACCCGGTGATCGGCTGGGGCCTGATGCTCGGCACGCTGGCCATCCTCGGCATGCCGCCGTTCGGCGTCTTCGCCAGCGAGTTCATGATCCTCACCCACGCCATGAAGTACTACCCGTGGGCGACCCCCATCCTGCTGCTCGCGCTCGGCGTCGCCTTCGCGCAGATCTTCGGCAAGGTGCAGCCGATGGTGTTCGGCGACACGCACGCCAAGCGGCTGCCGCATGCCCCCGCCATCACGCCCGTGTTCCTGCACCTGCTGATCGTGCTGATGCTGGGTCTGTGGATTCCTCCCTATCTGACGCGCTGGTTCGAAGAAGCCGCGCGCATGCTCGGTTAGCGCCATGCTCTTCCACGCCGAACCCATAGAACTTGTCGCCCAGCCTGGTGCCGGCAGCCCGGTCTACTGCGGTCGGGCGGCGGACGGCGAGGACCTGCAGCGCTTCGCGATATCGGTGCATCGGCACGGGGGGCGCATCGCCGCGCAGTGGGGCGAGGATCGGCGCCGTGCGGACGGCAACTTCCGCCTGCACTGCGTGTTCGGCATCGACGAGGGCCACGCGTGGCTGACACTCGACCTGCCTGCCATCGGCGGCCATGGCGATGACTGCCCCTTCTACCCGGATCTCTCGGGCATCTTTCCCACCGCCAACCGCATGCAGCGCGCCACGCGCGACCTCGTCGGCATCGCGCCGGACGGGGGCGACCAGCGGCCCTGGCTGCGCCACGGTGCCTGGCCCGAGGCCTGGTATCCGCTGCGCCACGATACCGTCCATGAGGTAGGCGTCGGCGTCGGTTTCCCCAACCTGCCCAGCGACTACGACTTCGTCCAGGTGGGCGGCGAGGGCGCGCACGAGATTCCGGTCGGCCCCATCCACGCCGGCATCATCGAGCCGGGCCACTTCCGCTTCTCGGTCATCGGCGAAAAGGTGCTGCGCCTGGAACAGCGCCTCGGCTACCAGCACAAGGGTGTCGAACACCGCATGATCGGCCAGGATCTGGCCACTGGCGCCAAACTGGTCGGCCGCGTCTCGGGAGACTCGACCTGCGCCTACGCCTGGGCCTATGCCACCGCGGTCGAGGCGGCCTGCGCCGTCGCCGTGCCGCCGCGCGCCCAGATGCTGCGCGCCCTCATGCTGGAGCGCGAGCGCATCGCCAACCATCTAGGCGATCTGGGGGCGCTCGGCAACGATGCCGCCTTCGCGTTCGGCCTGACGCAGTTCATGCGCCTCAAGGAAGACTGGCTGCGCCTCAACGCCCAATTGTTCGGCCATCGCTACCTGATGGACCGCATCGTGTCCGGCGGCGTCGCCGTCGATCTCGATCCGCCGGCCTTGCGCATGATCGTCGAACAGTGCGACCAGATCGGCCGGGAAGCGAAGGCGTTGCGCGCCATCTACGACGAGCACCCCGGCCTGCAGGACCGTTTCATGACCACCGGCATCATCACGGCCGAGCTGGCGCGCGAGCTGTCGCTGACCGGCATGGCCGCCCGGGCCACCGGCATCATCCTCGACGGCCGCTGCTACCGGCAGGGCTACACCCCGCCCGTGCCCTATGCCGCGCTGGGCGTGCGTCCGGCCACCGACGAGCGCGGCGACGTCGCGGCGCGGGTGGCCGTCCGCTTCGTCGAAATCCACGAATCGCTGCGCCTCATCAAGGAGCTGTGCGTCAGCCTGCCGGACGGCGACTGCCGCATCGAGGTCGCGCCGGTACCGCATGCGCTCGGCCTCGGCGTCGTCGAAGGCTGGCGCGGCGAAGTGATCGTCGGCGTGCAACTCGACAATGAAGGGCGCATCGGCCGCGCCCATCCGCACGATCCTTCCTGGCAGATCTGGCCGGCACTGGAACATGCCGTGATGGCGGACATCGTTCCCGACTTTCCGCTCATCAACAAGTCGTTCAACCTTTCCTATTCGGGGGTCGACCTGTGATCCCGATGCTCTGGCGCATCCTCCGCACCGGTGTGCTCACCGAGCGGGCCGTCCCGGCGGAAGGGCCGCAGGCCGAGATCGAACGCCTGAACGACGAGATCCTCGGCATCCTCGGCCGGGCGCTGACCATCCGCGAAGTCGATGCCGGCTCCTGCAACGGCTGCGAGCTCGAGATCCACGCGCTCAACAACGCCTACTACAACCTGGAAGGGCGCGGCATCAAGTTCGTCGCCAGCCCGCGCCACGCCGACATGCTGCTGGTTACCGGCCCGGTGACCAAGAACATGGAGAACGCGCTGCGCATCGCCTACGACTGCACGCCCGATCCCAAGCTGGTGGTCGCCGTTGGCGACTGCGGCTGCGGTTGCGGCGAAGCCGGGCGCCTGTTCGACGAGAACTACGCCGCCTGCGGCGCGGTCGAGAACGTCGTCGCCGTCGATGTTCGCGTGCCCGGCTGCCCGCCGACGCCCACCGCGCTCATGCAGGGCATCCTCGCGGCGGTCAAGCGCAAGAAGTAGTCCCGCCGGTGGCGTACCGGTTGCGGGGTATGCCATACTGCGTCTGCCGCCATAATTTGGGTGAATTGCCCCATTCATTTCAGGGTGAAAGCCGGCCGATAATGGTCCGCATCCATCCGACGCCGTGAAGCCCGCTCCATGCCCCGTCCGCCTGCCGCCGAGTCGAGTCACGAGGATTTCGAGGTCGACCTCGTCTTCCCGCCGCCGCCCGCCCCGTCGCCGGCGGTGTTCACCGCCGTGGGCGACGAGCCGCTGCGCGCGCTGGTACGCTACCACCACGAACTGCTGCGCCGCTCCAGCATCGGCGACCTGTTTCCGCGCGACCCCAAGCGCTTTGCCGCCGTCGTCGAGAGGATTGCCACCTTCATCGTCGAGACCAGCAAAGGCTCGCCCGAGATCGCCCTGACCCATGGGCTGACCTGGTTCCGCTCGCGGCACCTGCCCCTCACCATCGACGAGACGGCGCGCAACGTCTGGCTGGGCGCCTTGCTCGCCACCTTCGAGGAAGTCGAGTATCCCGACGCCGCGCGCGTCGAACTGTGGAACTGGGTCGAGGCACTTTCCATCCGCGCCATTACGCGCCGCACCATGGTCGGCCAGCCGCGCCGCTATCCGCTGGCCGAGGCGCCCGAGGCGCTGCGCCCGTTCGTGGATTCCGCCCGGCGGAATGCCCGCCCCAACTAGGCGCTTGCTCCACTTCCGTTGCACGCTTCCCTGGCTCTGCGCGGCGCTGCTGCCGTCCTGCATCGTCGTGCCGCGCACCGTCGAAGTGTACGACCCCGAGTGCCAGGTCGTCGCGCGCCACATGGACCTGCAGGCCGTACAGATCGGCTACATCTCCCGCTGCAGCAACCAGGGTTGCGCCGCCCTGATCGTCGCTGCGGCCGCCACGGTAACGGCCACCGCCATCATCTCCGGCAGCATCGTCGTGATCGGCAATACCGTGTATTGGTTCGAGAAGCAAGGCCGCTGCAATCCGCTCCCCGAATGACCGCCAGGTGGCGTACCGCCACGGCTGATTTTCCCGGACGGCCACGAACGCCCGGCAGCCGATCCGTAACCGGCCCCTCGTTTCCGTCGGCGTCGGTCAGCTCGTGGGCGGAATGCAGTCGCGCACGTCGGTAAATTCGCAGCACATTCTGCCGCGTGCATCTGGCTGTAGCATGAATGGGCTACCGTTCCGTCTGCCAGCCATGGGCGTCGGAGCCCAAGGGCAGTACTCCGGGCCGAATCGATAGGCCGGGAAAGCATGGAATCAACTGTCAACAACGTGATTTGCTCGAATTCGCGATGCTTGCGTGAAGACCAGGAGGGTTCGATGATCGTGCGCCGCCGCGTATGGATGTATCGTCTGGCCGGGCAATTGTTTGCCCAGTCCGTTTCATTCGCAAGACCGGTCACCGCCGCCATGGCACGGAGCATTCTTCGGCGCACGGTGGGCCAGCCCCTGGAGCTGTGGGGGCGCGCAATCGGCGACCTTGCCACGGGACCGGCGTAACCGGCCATAGGCCATCCAGATGTCCATGGCGGGGCGGGAGTATGTGACGTGCGACAATCCGTTTCATGACCGAACGACCGCAGAGCCTGGGTGAGGAAATCGCCAACAGCGTCAGCCATGGTGCGGCGCTGGTTGCGGCTATTGCCGGAGTGCCCTTTCTGGTCGCCTCGGCACGCCATTTCGGCGTGGCCAACGTCGTGGGGGCCTGCATATTTGCCGGGACGATGGTCTTTCTCTACCTGACCTCGACGCTCTACCATGCGCTGCCGGCAGGCACCTTGAAGCGCGTGTTCAAGAAACTTGATCACGGCGCGATCTACTGCTTCATCGCCGGCAGTTACACGCCGTTCGCGCTGGGCGCATTGGCCGGTTCCTGGGGTTGGACGCTGTTCGGCCTCGTGTGGTCCTTGGCAGCCGCAGGCGTTGCGCTGAAGGCATTCGACCGTCTATCCCATCCGTGGATATCCACGGGGCTTTATCTCGTCATGGGCTGGCTGGTGCTGATTGCGGCCGTACCGCTTGTCGAGAACGTTTCACTGCCGGGAGTTGCCTTGCTCGTAGCCGGCGGCATCGCCTACACGGCCGGCGTCGTGTTCTTCATACTCGATTCGCGAGTGCGATACGCCCATGCAGTGTGGCACGGCTTCGTGGCGACGGGCACCGGCTGTCACTTCTTTGCGGTGCTGAACTACGCGGCGTGACGCCTCTCCAACGAGACTAGGCGGCAGCGCGATGGCTGGTGCTGCGGTCGGCAGGATTCGTGGCCTCAGGGAAGACGCAGTCGGGCAAGGCGCACAATCTGTCGAGAGCGGACCGAGTCGCCCGCGGGCAATAGCGGACAATCAGGCTCGCCGCGGGTATGCTATCGGCGTTCCGGAGGCCGTCCGTCCGCAAGAATCCGACCCTGGCCCCTTTAACTCGGCTGGAAAGCGACGGCATTCCGTCGTTCGTGATCGACGACAATATCGTGCGCATGAATTCGCTGTGGTCCGTCGCCGTCGGTGGCGCGCGGCTGCTGGTGCCGCAGCCGCTGGCGGCGGAAGCCCGGGAGATCATCGGGCTATTGAGGTCGGGACGGTTCGCCATCGGCGAGGACGAGGTGGTCTGATCACGCTCGGTTGCGTGCCGGCCGTCCGCGGTGGCATGATGGCCGCGTCATCCGGGGCTGGGCATTCCTCATGTACCTCTTGTTTCCCGTCGTTCTGGCCGCCGCGATCTTCGTCGGGGTGTCCGGCGCGTCGCTGCCGCCCATCGTGGCGGCGCACTTTTCGGCCGGCGGCGCCGGCAACGGTTTCATGCCGCGCGACGCCTATCTGGGCACGATGGTGGCGCTGGTGGTCGGCCTGCCCCTGCTGATCGGGATGCTGGCGGCCCTAGCCAGCCGCCTGCCGGTGCGCTTCATCAGCCTGCCCGACCGCGACTACTGGCTGGCGCCGGAACGCAGCGAAGAAACGCGTGCCTTCCTGCGCCGGCACGGCAGCTACTTCGCGGTGGTGCTGGCGGTCGTCCTCTGTTTCATCCACGGCCTGGTGGTCGCGGGGAACGGGCAAAGTCCCGCGCGCTTTCCGGAGACCTCGCTGTATGCAGGGGCGGCGGCTTTCGTGTTCGTGCTGGCGGCATGGACGCGCGCCTTCCTGGCGCACTTCAGGCGCTGATCCTAGTCGCTGACCTTGCCGCGTCCCGCCTTGATGGAGGCACGCCGGGTCTTGCTGTCCAGGCGCTTCACGACTGCCGAGTGGCTGGGCTTGGTCGGCCGCCGCCGCTTGGGCAGGACGGCGACGCTGTCGATCAGTTCCTGCAGGCGACGCAGCGCTTCGGCGCGGTTGCCTTCGAGGCTGCGGAATTCCTGCGCCTTGATGACAACGACGCCGTCCTTGGTGATGCGCTGGTCGCCGAGCTTGAGCAGGCGCTCCCGGATCGCTTCGGGCAGGGAAGAGGCGTGGATGTCGAAGCGCAGATGGACCGCGCTGGATACCTTGTTGACGTTCTGGCCGCCGGCGCCCTGGGCACGGATCGCGGAAATCTCGACCTCGTCCGGCGGGATGGTGTAGCGCTGGCTCATTGCTTCGTGTTGCGCTCGCGGACGATGGGCGGCACGTACTTGACGGCGAAGCGCCAGCCCTCGGGCGTATCCTTGAGCACCAGGGTCTTCGAACTTGCGCCTTCTTCGAACAGCGGCTCGGTGCCGACCAGTTCGATGGCGCCCAGGCCCTTGATGATGATCGCGCCGGGGATGGTCGTGAACACCGATTCGGCGGCGACCATGACGAACTGTCCTTCCTTGGATTCAGTGCAGGACAGCCCCCTCGGCACCGAGTGGGGATCGCGCCGCCAGGCGTTGCGCATCGCCTCCAGAGCCTTGAGCAGGTCGTCGGTGATCTTGAGGGGCAGAACGACTTCGCGCGATTTCACATGACTCATAGGCGCTCCTTCAGGCGATCCAGTGCTTCGCTCTCGCCGCGCACGCGGAAGAACGCCCCGGCCTCGTCGGCGCGCTCCTGCAGCACCTCGCAGTTGGCGTAGATGTCCTTGCGCAGTTGCTGCGCCGTCCAGGGCAGGAACAGTTCGGCCTCGATGAGGTCGCGCTGGAAGAAGTCGACGATCGCCTTGTGCAGCAGGGCGACGTCGTCGTGGCGGCGCGCGCTCATGACGATGCACTCGGTGTACTTGGCGCGCAGTGCGGCTTCGTGTTCGGCTTGCGCGACGGCATCGCCAACGTGGTCGATCTTGTTGAAGACGCGCAGGCGCGGAATATCCTCGGCGCCGATTTCGGCGAGCACGTGGTTGGTGACTTCCAGTTGCCGCTCGAAACCGGGGTCGCTGGCGTCGATGACGTGGAGCAGCAGCGCCGCGTCGAGTGCCTCTTCGAGCGTCGACTTGAAGGACGCGACCAGGCCGTGGGGCAGGTTCTTGATGAAGCCGACGGTGTCGCTGACCAGCACGCGCGGCACGCTCTCGGGGTAGAGCGTGCGCACGGTGGTGTCGAGCGTGGCGAACAGCTTGTCGGCGACCAGCACCTCGCTGCCGGTGAGGGCGCGCATCAGCGTGGATTTGCCGGCGTTGGTGTAGCCGACCAGGGCGACGTTGGCGAGCACCTGGCGGCCTTGCCGCCGCGCGCGCTGCGTCTTGCGCTCGACGTCCATCGCGTCGATTTCCTGCTGCAGCTCGGCGATGCGGTCGCGGATCTTGCGCTTGTCCAGTTCAGTGTGCGATTCGCCGGCCCCGCGCCCGCCGGTGCCGCTGCGCTGCCGGCCTTGCGGACCGGCGAGCTTGGCCAGTTCGCGCAGGCGCGGCGCCAGGTAGCCGAGGCGGGCGATCTCGACCTGGGCGCGCGCGGCGGGCGAGCGCGCATTGCGGTGGAAGATTTCCAGGATGACCATGGTGCGGTCCATCACCTCGCAGCCGACGTCGTTTTCGAGATTGCGTGCCTGGGAGGGCGATATCTCGTGGTCGACGAAAAGGGCTTCGATGGGGCCGTCGGTCTCGGCGGCACTTACGTAGTCGCGGATTTCCTCCCGCTTGCCCACCCCCAGGTAGGCCGCCGCATCGAAGGCGGCGCGCTTCTGGATGAAGGTATGGATTACCTTGTAGCCCAGCGTCTTGGCCAGATCGCGCAGTTCGGCCAGCGAGGCCTCGAACTCGACGTCGCCCACGGACGGCAACTGGACGGCCGCCACGACGGCGTAGCGGGGCTTTACTTTGACCTCTGGGGGCATGCGGGATCGGCTTTACTTGGGTGGGCGAGGGGGGAGTGTACCCGCCAATGCTTCCGCCGCTGCAACAAGCGCCATAATGCGCCATACACAGCTTCACACGCCAACCAGCCATGACCCAGAAGGACCCCGCCAAGCTCGACCGCATCGTCGCCGAGGCCCGCCAGGCGGCGGACAGGCGCGAGCAGGGCTACCGCGAGCAGGCGCTGAAGATCTATCCGTGGATCTGCGGCCGCTGCGCGCGCGAGTTCACGCCCGCCAACGTGCGCGAACTGACGGTGCACCACCGCGACCACAACCACCACAATAATCCGCCCGACGGCAGCAACTGGGAATTGCTCTGTCTCTATTGTCACGACAACGAGCACCAGAAGCAGCTCGAATTGGCGGCGGGCGGCGGCGATTCAGGCAAGCGCGGCGATGTCGCCACGCACTCGCCCTTCGCCGACCTCAAGGCGATGCTGGCGGGGAAGCAGAAGGACGCGAAGTAGGGGCCTATTGCGGCGGCGGCGCCGTCGGCTTGGTTTCGACCAGGGGCACGAAGCTGATCCAGGCGCCGCTTTGGATCGTGCTCGTCGATAGCTTGCGGCCCTGGTAGAACATCTCGAGATTCCTGCCCTGGGCGACCCGCACGACTTCGCTTTCCAAGATGTAGAAGCGCCGCTTGGCGCCGGAGCCGAGTTCGATGCGCGTGCCGTCGCCAGGGTCGGCGCGCGGCTTCTTGTACAGGACGACGGGTTCCCGGGTGGCGACGAAGAAGACATCGGTCGGTTTGTCCAGGTCCAAGCCATGGACGCTGACGACCTTGTTCGGATCGGCCTTGGGCAGTTCGGGCGGGGGTGCCGGCGTGGCTGCGGGCTTGGGTTCGGGGCGTGGTTGCGGGGGCGGTACGACCTCGACCTTCGGCGCCGGCGGCGGCGGTGGCTCTTCGACCTTGGCAGGCACGGCGGGTTCGGGAACGAACTTCGGGGTTTCGGCTTGCGGAACGAAGCTTGCCGGCGGCGGCTCGGCCGGCGTCTTGGCCTGGCGCTGCCAGGCGTAGGCGCCCAGTGCAACGATCAGCACGGCGGCTATGCCCAGCCTGCCGGGCGTCCAGAAGTGGTCGGAGGCGCGCCGGACATGGGCATGCGGCCCGTCGAGGTCCTTGATCGCCGGAACCTCCGGTGCGGCGATGCGGCGCTCCTGCTGCGGCCGCGTGCGCTCGGCGGGCGCGGTCGGGAGCAGATTGCCCTCGATGACGCCGCCTTCCTGGATGGCCAGCAGCTTGTAGCGGGCGTCGCCGACCACCGTGGCGCCGTCGTGGATCTCGATTGACTCAGCCGCCTCCAGCGGCCCTTCGACGCGGCCGCCGACGACGATGTTGGGCGTCTTGATGGCGCCGGCGACGCTGCCGGCGCCATGGATGACCGTGGTGCCGCTGGTTTCGCTGTTGCAGGTGACGTCGCCGACGACGCTGCCCTGGACGCGCAGGTAGCCGGAGAAGGCGATGCTGCCGCGGATGCTGGCGCTGGGGCCGATGATCGTCACGGCGCTGCTGCGCGGGTCGTTCGCCTTGCCATTCTTCGAGAACACGGATTCGCCTTATCTTCGTCAACGTGAAATGATCGTCTGGCACGCTGCCACTGCGCAGAACGCAAGTACAGCGCGGATTATGCACCCTGGGAGGGTGTGCGGAAACAGGATTGAGGACGTATCCTTCGCGTATGCCGATACGTCGCAGGGCAATACTGCTTTCACTGCTGGTGCTGGGGTGCACGGCCATCGCCTGGTGGCTTGTGCATGTACAACTCGCGGAACGCCTGGGCGCGGTAGCCCGCCGTGACCTCGATACGATCCTCGAGTTCGTGTCGCTGGACCTGATCGGCGCCGCCGAGGATGCGCCGGCGCGCAAGGGCTTTGCCTTGCTCGACCAGGTGAGCCGCCCGGACAGCGGACTTGCCCGTACCCTGGCCCGGGTTGACGACGAGAATTTCCGCCGCATCTACTTCTTCGATGGCGCCGGCCGTGTCTCTGCTGCAAGCGGAGGGGCGTTGACGTCGCCGGCCATCGTTCGAGCGGCGCTCGCCGATGGTGCCGCCTCGCCTGCCGACCGACGTGGCGTTCTGCTCGAGCCCTATGCCGACGATGAAGGCCAGGACGTTGTCGGCGTCTGGCACTGGTCGGGGGCCTTGCAGTTGGGCATTGTCGCCGAACGCTCCTATGACCGCTACATCCAGCCGGTGCGCTGGGTCGACGCCATCTTCTTCACCCTGACTCTGCTGGGGACACTGTCGTTGAGCTTCCTCGCGCAGGTCGATCTGCGCAAGCTGCGCGACGCCTTCCGGCGCTCCGATATCGACAGTTGCGGCCCCTATTCGATCAAGGGCCTGATCGGCGAAGGCACCATGGCCAACGTCTATCGTGCCGAACATCGCCACCTGAAGCGCGTCGTCGCCCTCAAGCGCCTCAAGATCCAGTCGCAGCGCGACGAAACGCTGGAACGCTTCGACCGCGAGGCGCGCCTGGCCAGCCAGCTTTCGCATCCGAACATCATTACGGTGCTCGACCACGGCCGCGCCCAGGACGGCAGCTTCTACTACACGATGGAGTTCATCCGCGGGCTGACGCTGACGCAGTGGGTCGAGCAGCATGGGCCGCTGCCGCCGGCGCGCGCCGTGCGCATGCTGCGCCAGATCTGCGCGGCCGTGGGTGCCATGCACGCGCGGCAGCTCCTGCACCGCGACATCAAGCCGGACAACGTCATCGCCTACGCTGCCCACGGCAACTGCGACCTCGTCAAGCTGCTCGACTTCGGCCTGATCCGCGACCTGGAGAACAAGGCCTCGCGCGACCTGACCCGCAATGCCCGCGTGCTCGGCACGCCGGCCTTCATGGCGCCCGAGCGTCTGCGCGATCCCCGCTGCGTCGATCCGCGCACCGATCTCTATGGCATCGGCTGCATCGCCTACTATCTGCTCACCGGCCGGCGCCCCTTCGAGGCCACCATCGACGCGGACTTGGTGCAGCAAGTCCAGCACATCGAGGCGCCGCGCGCGTCCGCATCCTCGGTGTTTGCGATACCGCCGGCACTCGACGACCTCATCGCCAGCGCCCTGGCCAAGGACATGGACGACCGGCCGGCCAGCGCCGAGGCCTTCGATGCCGCCTTGCGTGCCATCGAACCTGCCGTGCCCTGGCACCTGGAGCAGGCGCGACTCTGGTGGCAGAGCATTCTGCCGGACGCCGAAGCCTAGCGGCGCAGGTTCAGTCCGACGTAGAGCCCGACCAGCAGCGCGGCGAACAGGAACCACTGCAGGGCATAGGCCCGATGGCGCTCCGGCGCGAGTTGCGGCGCCGCCGGGGCGAGTTGCAGGGTCCAGGGTTCGAGATCCAGCGCGAGGCGCTGCGACAGATCGGCAATATCCAACTGCTGTACGCGCAGCAGGCCTTCGCCGAGTGCGACGTCGACCGCCTGGCGCGCCAGGAAGCCGGGGGCGGGCGGCGGCGCGACCATGCCGGTGACCGTGGCTTCGCCCGCGACCGGGTGCACGTCCGGCGCCACGTCGCGCCGCGCGCCGGCCGTCAGCCAGCCGCGGTTTACCAGCACGGCCGATCTGCCGGTCAGGCGCAGGGGTGTGAAGACCCGATAGCCGGCCTGGCCGCCGAATATCTGGTTGTCGAGGAGCACCTGGCGCCGGGTATCCCACCGCCCGCCGAGAAGTACCCTCCTGCCGGAGGCCCGGGCCTCGCGCAGCAGATGTACCTCCTCGGGGCCTATTCGCAGGGGGGGCAACGCGGCTTGCGTCGCCCATTGCGCCAGCAAGGCTGCCTTTTGCGCGCCGCGTTGCATTTGCCACTCGCCCAGCGCCACCAGAATCGGCAGCAGCAGCGCCGTCGCCACGGTTGCGGCCAGGCTCGGCCGGAACGACCGGTGCCTTGCCTGCCGGACGCCGCCGCCGCCTTGGCTATACTGGAAGGGCCTCATGCGGAGGGGTCCCCATGGAGACCGCACTGCTGATCAAGTCCCTCGTCGTCGTCGCGTTGCTGCTGATCGTCGCCAGCCTTGGCGTCGCGCTGTTCAGGCTGCAGCGCGAGCGCGGCGGCAGCACCGGCACGGTCAGGGCCCTGACGATCCGCATCGCGTTGTCCATTGTGCTGTTCCTTCTGCTGGTGGTCGGCTACCTGACGGGCGTGATCGTTCCCCATGGCGTGGTGCCCTGATTCACAGCACGTAGACGAAGACGAACAGCGCCAGCCACACGACGTCCACGAAGTGCCAGTACCAGGACACCGCCTCGAAGGCGAAATGCCGGTCGGCCGTGAAGTGGCCGCGGATCGCGCGCACCAGAATCGCGCTCAGCATGATGGCGCCGATGGTGACGTGGGCGCCGTGGAAGCCCGTCAGCATGAAGAAGGTCGAGCCGTAGATGCCCGAGGACAGGCGCAGGTTGCGCAGCGTATAGGCGTCCCAGTATTCGTGCGCCTGCAGCGCCATGAACAGCAGGCCCAGGGCGACGGTGGCGGCCAGGCCGACGATGGTCTGTCGGCGCCGTCCCTGCTTGAGCCCCCAGTGCGCCCAGGTCACCGTGGCGCCCGACGACAGCAGGATCGCGGTATTGATCGCCGGGACGCCGAAGGCCTCCATGCCTTCCCTGGCGATGGTGAAGTTGCTCGCGTCCGGCAATGCCAGCAGGGGCCAGGCGGCGACAAACGACGGCCACAGCACCTCGTGGGCGATGCCCTTGGCGCCGAATCCGCCCAGCCAGGGCACCGAGAAGTAGCGCGCATAGAACAGGGCGCCGAAGAAGGCCGCGAAGAACATCACTTCCGATGCGATGAACCACACCATGCCCCAGCGGAAGCTGAGGTCGACCTGTGCGTTGTACTTGCCGCCCATGCTCTCGGCGACCACCGTGCCGAACCAGCCGAACAGCATCACGACGAAGATCAGCAGGCCGGCGGCCATGGCCAGGCTGCCGAGCGTGGCGAGTCCGTTGAGCAGGCAGGCGAAGCCCAGCACCAGGGTGAACAGGCCGACCGAGCCGACCAGCGGCCAGCGGCTCGGTTCGGGGACGTAGTAGTGGCTGTGGTCCATGGCGGCCTCGTCTTCAGGTGTCCCGGTCATCGGCGGCCGCCTGCGCGCTGACGGTCGGCAGGCGGAAGAAGGTGTAGGACAGGGTCAGCGTGGCGATGTCGGCGGGCAGTGCGGCATCGAGGACGAACTGCACGGGCATCGACTTGCTCTCGCCGGGCGCCAGCGGCTGCCGCGTGAAGCAGAAGCACTCGACCTTGTGGAAGTAGGGCGCCGCCGCATGGGGCGTCACGCTGGGCACCGCCTGGCCGACGATGGGCCGGCCGCTGATGTTGCGGGCGCGGTAGGTCGCCAGCACCACCTGCCCCGGCCGTACCTGGACGCTGGCCACGTCGGGACGGAATTCCCACGCCAGGTCGGACGAGGTCGCAGCGAGGAATTCGACGGTGACCAGGCGCTGGCCATCCACGGGTTGCGCGTGCGCTGCGCCGCTGCCGATGCGCGTCGTGGTGCCGTTGAAGCCGGTGAGTTCGCAGACGACGCGATAGACGGGCACCATGGCGTAGCCGAAGCCGAACATCGCCAGCGCGCCCAGGGCGAGCCGCCGGCCCAGGCGGCGCGAGCGCTCGCCGGTATCGTTGGCCGGCAGCGGCGTCGGCTGGCCGTTCATGGCCGGAGCAGATAGAAGAGGTAGATGCCGCCGTAGCACGCCAGCGCGACGGCACCGAGCAGCAAGGCCAGGCGCAGGTTGGCATGGCGCGGGGTCGGGACAGACTTCATGGCACCCTCGGTGGGTCGGTGAAGCTGTGGTAGGGCGGCGGCGACGTCAGCGTCCACTCTAGCCCCCGCGCGCCCTCCCAGACCGGGCCGGTGGCCTTGGTCCCGCCACGGATCGTCGCCACGACGATGTAGAGGAAGAGCACCTGGCTGGCGCCGAAGACGAAGCCGCCGACGCTCGAGACCATGTTCCAGTCCGCGAACTGGACCGCGTAGTCCGGGATGCGCCGCGGCATGCCGGCGAGGCCGAGGAAGTGCTGCGGGAAGAACAGTACGTTGACCGAGATCGCCGAAAGCCAGAAGTGCAGTTTGCCCAGGCGTTCGTTGTACATGTGGCCGGTCCATTTCGGCAGCCAGAAGTAGATGGCGGCGATGATGGCGAAGACGGCTCCGGTGACCAGCACGTAATGGAAGTGGGCGACGACGAAATAGGTGTCCTGGTACTGGAAGTCGACCGGCGTCAGGCCGAGCATGAGGCCCGAAAAGCCGCCGATGGTGAACAGGACGATGAAGGCCAGCGACCACAGCATCGGCGTCTCGAAGCTGAGCGAGCCGCGCCACATGGTGGCGACCCAGTTGAACACCTTCACGCCCGTCGGTACGGCGATCAGGATCGTCGAATACATGAAGAACAGCTCGCCGGCCAGCGGCATGCCGACGGTGAACATGTGGTGCGCCCAGACGACGAAGGAAAGCAGCGCGATGCACATCACCGCATAGACCATCGAGTGGTAGCCGAACAGCGGTTTTCTGGCGAAGGTCGGCACGATCTGGGAGACGATGCCGAACGCCGGCAGGATCATGATGTAGACCTCCGGGTGGCCGAAGAACCAGAACACGTGCTGGAACATCACCGGGTCGCCGCCGCCGGCCGCGTTGAAGAAGCTGGTGCCGAAGTACTTGTCGGTCAGCAGCATGGTCACCACGCCGGCCAGCACGGGCATCGCCGCGATGAGCAGGAAGGCGGTGATGATCCAGGTCCACACGAACAGCGGCAGTTTGAAGAAGGTCATGCCCGGTGCGCGCATGTTGAACACGGTGGTGATGATGTTGATGGCGCCCATCACCGAGGAGATGCCCATCAGGTGGATCGCAAAGATCAGGAACGGGAATGCCGCGCCGGTCTGGAGGATCAGCGGCGGATACATGGTCCAGCCGCCGGCCGGCGGGCCGCCGGGCATGAACCATGTAGCGAGCAGAAGCGTGAAGGCGAACGGCAGGATCCAGAAGCTCCAGTTGTTGAGGCGCGGCAGGGCCATGTCGGGTGCGCCTATCATCATCGGGATCATCCAGTTGGCCAGGCCGACGAAGGCCGGCATGACGGCGCCGAAGATCATCACCAGGGCATGCATGGTGGTCATCTGGTTGAAGGTGAGCGGCTCGACCAGTTGCAGGCCGGGCTGGAAGAGTTCGGCGCGTATCACCATCGCGAAGCTGCCGCCGGTGAGCAGCATCAGGCCGGAGAAGCAGAGATACAGCGTGCCGATGTCCTTGTGATTGGTGGTGAACAGCCAGCGCGCGAGGCCGCGCTGCGGTCCATGGGGTTCGTCGTGGTTCAGCGCGATCTCGGTCATCGTAGTCCCCTTTACTTGCGAGCGAGCTTGACTTCGGCCGGCTGCACCAGATCGCCCATGCGGTTGCCCCAGGCGTTGCGTTCGTAGGTGATCACGCCGGCGATCTCGGCATCGGTGAGTTGGGTGGCGAAAGCGGCCATGGCCGTGCCGGGCTTGCCGTTCATCACGCGGTCGATATGCGTGGCCATGCTTCCCTTCACCACCGGGCTGTCCTTGAGAGCCGGGAAGATGCCGGGCATGCCCAGGCCGCTCGCCTGGTGGCAGGGCACACAGACGCGTGCATAGACCTGCTCGCCCTGCGCGTACAACTCCTCGCGGCTCCAGAGCCTGTCCGCACCGGCGGCTTCCCGGGCCTGCTTGTCCTGCATGTCCTTCAACCAGGCCTGGAAGTCCGCATCCTCCATCGCCACCAGCACGATCGGCATGTAGGCATGGCCGACGCCGCACAGTTCGGTGCATTGCCCACGATAGGTGCCCGGTTCGTCGATGCGCGCCCACATCTCGTTCACGAAGCCGGGAATCGCGTCCTTCTTGACGCCGAGGTCGGGTACCCACCAGGAATGGATGACATCGGTGGCCGTGGTGAGAAAACGGATCTTCTTGCCCACGGGTACGACGAGGGGAGTGTCAACGCTCAACAGGTAATTGTCGACGGCTTGCGGCGAGACGGCCGCACCGCGCTTGCTGGCTTCGCCGCTCCTTTGGTCGAGACTGCTGAAGAAACCGACACCGCTATCGACGTAGTCGTAGCGCCAGCGCCATTGCTGGCCGGTTACCTTGATGGTGAGGTCGGCGGCGCGCGTGTCGTGCATGGCGACCAGCGCCTCGGTAGCCGGTACCGCCATGGCGACCAGAATGAGCAGCGGCGCTATGGTCCAGGCGATCTCCAGCCGCGTGTTCTCGTGGAATGTCGAGGCGGCGGCCCCGCGCGACTTGCGGTGCCTGACGATCGACCAGGCCATGGTGCCGAAGACGACGATGCCGATGCCGACGCAAATCCAAAGCGCCAGCATGTGGAGGTCGTACGCGCTGCGACTGATGGACGTGACCCCGACCGGCAGGTTCAGCGCCCAGTCCGCCTGCGCCGGCGCAGCGAGCGCGATGACGATGGTCGGGAGGCAGTTGGGTTTCATGTGCGCCGATCCTGGTTGGGCGCACTCAGCCGGCGCTGCAGGAATCGTAATAGCGATCCGGCCCCATCAGCCGGCGCAGGCTCGCCGCCAGTTCGTAGCGCTCGGCGTCGTCGAGGAAGGCGCCGATTTCCACCTGCCGGCCGTGCGAGCGGATGAACAGGCGGCTTGGATCGACCATCGGTACCTTCGGCTCGGCCAGCACGACCTGGGCCCAGCCACGCTGGAATTCGTGGTGCTCCGTTTTGCGTCGCAGGTGCTTGTCGACCGCCACGGTGCCGCCGCGGATCGACACCACCTCGTCTATCTGGGTACGCCGGAAGCCCGACATCAGCCCGAGGCCGAGTGCCACCACTACCAATGATGACATCGGCAGGACCTGCCAGGCACCCAGCAGGCCGCAGATGAACGCGACGCCGAGGATGGCGGACGAGACCGAAACGAACAGAATGGCCACCGCCGCAGGCGACATCGGCGCCCGGGGTTTGAGGATCAGCCGGTCCCCGTCGCCTGCGCGGCCGACCACCGCGGTAACCACGTCAGCCCCCGCAGGGGCCGGTACCCCCGAGGCATCGCCCCATGGCCTCGTAACGGCCATGCATACTGACTGAAGTCCGCGTCACGTCCGCTTCCTCCCTCGGCACCCTGAAGTTTTAGAAGCGCGGCCGGGGCTGGAGTTCCTGAAGCGGAAATGAATAAGGCATGACCACGCAGTCAGCGTGGGCGAATGTCATGGCGGCGATCAGGCAATCGCGCCCAGCTTGCCGTCCCGGTAGTCGGCCATCGCCTGGTGGATTTCCTCCTGCGTGTTCATGACGAACGGTCCGTACTGCGCTATCGGTTCGCCGAGCGGCTGGCCGGCGACGAGGATGACCCTGGCTTCGCCCTTCGCTTCGATTACCACGCCGTCGGATTGCGCGTCGTTGGCCAGGATCGCCATGCGCTGACTCGGTACGGCGCGCCCGGCGATATCGGCTTCGCCGCGATAGACATAGACGAAGGCATTGTGTCCGGACGGCAGGGCTTGCGCGAAACGTGTGCCGGCCGGCAGGTGAATGTCGAGGTAGAGCGGCGCGGTGGCGTCGCGCGTCACCGCCCCGCTCACGCCATGGCTAACGCCGGCGATCACCGTAACCGCAACGCCTTCCGCGGTCGTATAGCGCGGCAGGTCGGCGGGCCCGAAGTCCCGGTACCAGGGCGCGCACATCTTGTCGCGCGCCGGCAGGTTGAGCCAGAGCTGGAAGCCTTCCATGACCCCCTCCTCCTGCTGCGGAATCTCGGAGTGGATCACGCCGCGGCCGGCGGTCATCCACTGCACGCCGCCGTTGCCGAGCAGGCCTTCGTGGCCGGCGCTGTCGCGGTGGCGCATGTTGCCCGCCAGCATGTAGGTGATGGTTTCGAAACCGCGATGCGGATGGTCGGGGAAACCGGCAATGTAGTCGTCCGGGTCGTCGCTGCCGAAGGCGTCGAGCATCAGGTACGGGTCGAGACGGCGCTGCAGCGAGCCGGTCAGCACACGGGTCAGCTTCACGCCGGCGCCGTCGGAGGTTTCCTTGCCGACGACGATCTGCTCGACCTGACGTGGGCGTGATACCGCTTCAACTTCAGGGGTATTGGTCATGTGTTTCTCCTCTTCGATGTCGTGCCATGCTACGACGATCTGCTTCGGGTGACAGGTCGGCGCGATTGACGGAAAATCAAGCCTTCGCAATAACCGCGCGGCGCAAGCAACTTCTTCGGCCGAAAACCCCGTCATGGAAATACTCTTCCTCGTCTCCCTCATTCTGCTGAACGGCGTCTTCGCCATGTCCGAGATTGCCCTGGTCGCGGCCCGCCGGCCGCGCCTGGCGCGGCTGATGGAAGATGGCGACAGCGCGGCAGGGGTTGCGATGGAGCTTCACGACGACCCGACGCGCTTCCTGTCCACCATCCAGATCGGCATTACCTCGATCGGTATCCTCAACGGCATCGTCGGCGAGGCGGTGTTGGCGGCGCCGTTCGCGATCTGGTTGCATGGGTTGGGACTCGATCAGGAAGCCAGCGAGGTTGCCGCCACCGTGCTGGTCGTGGTGGTGATCACCTACGTGTCGATCGTGGTCGGCGAACTGGTGCCCAAGCGTATCGGCCAGTTCAATCCGGAAGGCATTGCCCGGCTGGTGGCGCGGCCGATGAAGTTCCTGGCACTGGTCACGCAACCATTCGTGCGCCTGCTGTCGGCGTCCACGGATGCGATCCTGCGCCTCATGGGGCAGCGCGAGCGCCTCGATCAGGGCGTTACCGAGGAAGAGATCCACGCCATGATCGAGGAAGGCTCGGAAGCCGGCGTGATCGAGGAACAGGAACGCCAGATGGTGCGCAACGTGTTCCGCCTCGACGACCGCCAGATCGGCTCGCTGATGATTCCGCGTGCCGACATCGTCTACCTCGATGTCGAGCATACGCTGGAAGAGAACCAGCGCTGGATCACCGAGTCCGACCACTCGCGCTTTCCGGTCTGCCGCGGTGGCCTGCACGACGTGCTCGGCATCGTCAACGCCAAGCAGTTGCTGAACCAGAAGCTGCGCGGCGACGCGACCGACTTGACCCGGCAATTGCAGCCGGCGGTGTTCGTGCCGGAATCGCTCAACGGCATGGACTTGCTTGCCCATTTCCGCGCCTCGGGCATGCAGATGGTGCTGGTGGTCGACGAGTACGGCGAGGTGCAGGGCCTGGTCACGCTGCAGGACGTGCTGGAAGCCGTCACCGGCGAGTTCAAGCCGCGCAACCAGGAGGACGCCTGGGCCGTGCAACGCGAAGATGGCTCGTGGCTGCTCGACGGCCTGATCCCGATTCCGGAACTCAAGGACCGCCTCGAGCTGAAGGCGGTGCCCGACGAGGACAAGGGCCGCTACCACACGCTGAGCGGGCTGATCATGTGGCTGCTCGGCCGCCTGCCCAAGACGGGCGACCTGACCAGTTGGGAATGCTGGAAACTCGAAGTGGTCGATCTCGACGGCAAGCGGGTGGACAAGGTGCTGGCCAGTCGCCTGCCCGAAGAAGTCGCCACTACCGCTGCCGACGCCGCACCGGCGAACGGTGGCAAGTAGGGGACCGGAGATGCCCGACACGAAGCACGACATCCGCCCCGGCCAATCGATAGAACTGCTCAAGGAACTGCACATCCTGACGCGCGACGGCAGGATGAACCAGGACAGCCGCCGCAAGCTCAAGCAGGTCTACCACCTCTACCAGTTCATCGAGCCGCTGCTGGAGGAAGCCCGCGCGCAAAACGAGAACATGCGCCTGGTCGACCATGGCGCCGGCAAGTCCTATCTGGGCTTTATCCTCTACGACCTGTTCTTCAAACAGAAGGCGGGCGGCGCACACGTCTTCGGCATCGAGACGCGCACCGAACTCGTCGACCGCTCCCGCGAACTGGCGGCCCGCCTGGGCTTTACCGGCATGAGCTTCCTCAACCTGACGGTGGGGCAATCGATCGATTCGGGGCTGTTGCCGCCCAGGGTGGACGTCGTCACGGCGCTGCATGCCTGCGACACGGCCACGGACGACGCCATCCGTTTCGCGCTGGCCAAGCAGGCAGCGTCCATCGTACTGGTACCTTGCTGCCAGGCCGAAGTCGCAGCCGTGCTGCGCAGGAACAAGGGGCGGGCGCTGGGCAATCCGCTGGCGGAAATCTGGCGCCACCCGCTGCACACGCGCGAGTTCGGCAGCCACGTTACCAACGTGCTGCGCTGCCTGCAACTCGAAGCTCACGGCTACCAGGTCACTGTCACCGAACTGGTCGGATGGGAACACTCGATGAAGAACGAACTGATCGTCGCCCGCTACAAGGACCTGCCGCGCCGCAAGCCTGCCGAGCGCCTAAGCGAACTGATCGAGTCGCTGGGACTGGCAGAACTGTCCGGACGCTTCTTCACGGCCGCCTAGCAGCAAGCTCGTCCAACGCGGTAATATCCAATCGCGAATTCGTTCGGCGCCGCGGCGCTTCGGGGGGGATGCAATGCAACTGAAATCTGGTTTCGGGCCGGCATTCATCGTGGTCGGCTTTGCGCTGGCGCAGGGCGCCGCCGCGGCCGGCAACGGCCTGCAGGTCTGCGACAGCCACGGCTTGGTGCGCGGCGCGGAAATCGCCATGGAGAAGGGTTGCTTCGGCTGCCACACGCTGAGCACCAAGCGTATCGGCCCGCCCTACCGCGAGATTGCGGCCAAATACCAGCGCCATCCTGCACCGGTTGCCGTGCTTGCCGCCAAGATCAAGAATGGGGGCACCGGCGTTTGGGGCACAGCGGTGATGCCCCCGAATCCGATTACCGACGAGGAAGCGCAAGTCCTGGCGCGCTGGATCCAGAGCCTCTGAGGGGCGATCCGCAGCACCCGGGGTCCCGTTGCCGGCCCGGGAGTCGTAAAGGGAGGGGATGTTGTCCGTTGACGAGAGTTCCGGCTTCGCCGCGCGCGCGACCCGCCGCTTCGGCAGGGTGGCATGGGCAGCCACGCTGATCGCCAACCTGTGCGTCGTCGGCATGGTCGCCTTGGTGGTCGTGCAGGGTCGCCAGCAGGCCGTCGACAACGCCACCTTCCTGACCGAGAACTACTCGCGCATACTGGAGGAAAGCCTGATCGGCTTCGTCCGGAACGTCGACAACACCCTGCTTGCGGTCGTCGACGAGGCGCAGCGCCAACGCGCCCGGGGAGTGGACGACAGGGAGTTGAATGCCTTCCTCGAGCATCAGCAGGCTCGATTGCCGGAGGCCCTCGGGCTGCGGGTAGTCGACGCGCGGGGGATCGTGCGCAATGCGGTCGGCGACGTGCGCGCCCGCCGCGCTGACCTTTCGGATCGCGACTACTTCATCCGCCATCGCGATGATGCCAATGCCGGCTTGGTGATCTCGGCGCCGGTGATGAGCCGGATCAGCGACCGGTGGGTGATCACTTTCTCGCGCCGGCTCAACAATCCCGACGGTTCCTTTGCCGGCGAGGCGCACGTGGCAGTGGCGACCGACCAACTGGTGGAGCTCCTCGCCAAGCTCGACCTGGGGCCGAACGGCAATTCCGGCCTCTGGAATCGGACCACGCTGATCGCCCGCCATTCGCGGGATGACCCGGCGGGTGCCAGGACGGGCGCCACCACACCGTCGGCGCAATTGCGCGACCTCCTCAATTCGGGCAAGCAGAGCGCCTTCTATCACGCGCGTTCCGGCATCGACGGCATCGAGCGCCAGTACCATTTCCGCCGCATCGACGACCTGCCGCTCTACACCGTGGTCGGCCTCGCCGACCGGGATTACCTGGCCGACTGGCGCGGCAATAGTTTGCGTCTGGCTCTGCTGGCGGCGTTCTTCGTCGCCGTGACGCTGCTGTTCGCGGGACTGGCGCACGGCGCCTGGCGGCGCCGCGAGAAGACGCAGCAGGCCTTGCGCGAGAGCGAAGAGCGGCTCGACCTGTGTGTCGGCGGTGCCGACCTGGCGATGACCGACTGGGAGGTCCAAACGGACAATCTCGTCTTCGGCGACGGCTGGCGAAAGCTGCTCGGCTACGGGCCGGAGGAACTGGCGCAGCGGCCGGCGACATTGGCGCAACTGATCCGCGCCGAAGACCTTGCGTCGGCCCGCGAAGCCCTGGTGCGCCACCTGAAGGGCGAGACACCGATGCTGGAAGCCGAACTGCGCATGCACCACCGGGATGGGCACTGGGTATGGGTGCTGGCGCGCGGCCGGGCGGTCGAGCGCAACGCCGACGGCCGCGCCATGCGCCTGACCGGCATCGGCATGGACATCACCCGCCGCAAGCAGGCCGAAGCCGAGATCGCCCGCCTGTCGCAGTGGAACGAATTGCTGCTCAATTCGGCGGGCGAAGGCATTTTCGGCGTGGATCTGGAAGGCCGCTGCACCTTCATCAATCCGGCCGCGATTTCTGCGCTCGGCTTCAGCCGGCAGGAAGTGGTCGGCAAGAACCAGCACGAGCTGTTCCACCACCATCGAAGCGACGGCATGCGCGCTCCGGAGGCCGACTGCCCGGTCTTTGCCACGCTCCATGACGGCATCCGGCGCGAAGTCGAGGACAACTTCATCCGCAAGAACGGCGAGGTGTTCCCGGTGCAGATGACCGTGACGCCGATCCATGAAATGGGGCAGTTGGTCGGCGTCGAGGTCGTATTCCAGGACATCGCGCGGCGCAAGGCGATGGAGGAGGAGTTGATGCGCCTGGCAACCACCGATGCGCTGACCAACATCGCCAATCGGCGCCGCTTCCTCGAATACATGGAGTCCGAACTGGCGCGCGTCAAGCGCTTCGCCGAGACCTCGTTCTTCCTGATGCTCGACCTGGACAACTTCAAGAGCGTCAACGACACCTGGGGCCACTCGGTGGGTGACACCGCACTGCGCCACTTCGCCGACCTCAGCCGACTGCGCGTGCGCCAGTCTGACTACTTCGGGCGCCTGGGCGGCGAGGAGTTCGGCATCATCCTGTCGCGCACGGATGTCGCAGGGGCCACCCAGTTCGCCGAGACCCTGCGCCGCAGCGTCGCGGACTCGCCCGTGCAGAGCGCCAAGGGCCCCATTCCGCTGACGGTCAGCATCGGC
>JACRIZ010000077.1 GCA_016235765.1 Rhodocyclales bacterium
CACCCGATCCTGAATTGACATTGCGCCGCAAAAACAGGACAATGCGCGTCCTTTCGGCGGGCCCCGTTTCGGGGATGTCGAGATTGGGGCTTCGCCAAGCTGGTTAAGGCACCGGATTTTGATTCCGGCATACCCAGGTTCGAATCCTGGAGCCCCAGCCAGAATTCTCCCCGGGCAGACGACGGTCTGCCCGACTCTTTTCTGCGGATGCGGCCATGGCTTACGACAGCATGATGGTGTTTACCGGCAACGCCAACCCCAAGTTGGCGGCCGATGTCGTTAAACGCCTGAACATATCGCTCGGCCGCGCCGCCGTCGGCCGCTTTTCCGACGGCGAAACCAGCGTCGAACTGCTCGAGAACGTGCGCGGCAAGGACGTCTTCATCCTTCAGCCGACCTGTGCGCCGACCAACGACAACCTGATGGAAGTGATCATCCTCGCCGACGCCCTCAAGCGCGCCTCGGCCGGACGCATCACCGCCGCGATTCCCTATTTCGGCTACGCTCGGCAGGACCGCCGGCCGCGTTCCGCGCGGGTGCCGATTGCCGCCAAGGTGGTCGCCAACATGTTGCAGGCCGTCGGCGTGCAGCGCCTGCTGACCGTCGACCTCCACGCCGACCAGATCCAGGGCTTCTTCGACATTCCGGTCGACAACATCTATTCGACGCCGATCCTGCTCGGCGACATCTGGCGCCAGCGCCACGACGACCTGATGGTGGTGTCGCCCGACGTCGGCGGCGTGCTGCGGGCGCGGGCGGCCGCCAAGCTGCTCGAAGCCGACCTGGCCATCATCGACAAGCGTCGACCGCGCGCCAACGTCTCCGAAGTGATGCACATCATCGGCGACGTCGAGGGCCGCAGCTGCGTGATCATGGACGACATCGTCGACACCGCCGGCACGTTGTGCAAGGCGGCCCACGCGCTCAAGCAGCATGGCGCCAAGCGCGTCGTCGCCTACTCGACCCACCCGGTGCTGTCGGGCAGCGCCATCGCCCGCATCGAGGAATCGGAACTCGATGAAGTGGTGGTGACCGACACCATTCCGCTGCGCGAGGATGCCCTCGCCTGCAAGCGCATTCGCGTCGTACCGATTTCCGCGCTGCTGGCCGAGACCATGCTGCGTATCAGCAACGAGGAATCGGTTTCCTCGCTGTTCGTCGAATAGTTTCACCCGTTTCTTAACCCACTGTCTGGTCGCGGGCAGTGTCAATTTGGAGTAACACCATGTCAATCGAAGTCAAAGCCACCAAGCGCGAAGTACAGGGCACGGGTGCGAGCCGCCGCCTGCGTCGCGCCGGCCGCGTTCCCGGCATCATCTACGGCGGTTCCGTCCAGCCGCAAAACATCGAGTTCGACCACAACGATCTCTGGCAGCATCTGCGCAAGGAGGCCTTCTATTCCTCCGTGCTGAATATGGACGTCGATGGCGCCCGGCAGATGTGCCTGCTGCGCGATGTGCAGCGCCACCCGTTCCGCCAGTTGATCCTGCACGTGGACTTTCAGCGCATCGATGCGTCGCACGCGATCCACCAGAAGGTGCCGCTGCACTTCATCAACGCCGACGTCGCCCCGGGCGTCAAGCGCGATGGCGGCATGGTTCAGCACGTGATGACCGAAGTGGACGTCAAGTGCCTGCCGAAGGACCTGCCTTCGTTCATCGAGGTGGACCTCAAGGATCTGGAAGCCAACCACTCGCTGCACGTCACCCAGCTCACGCTGCCGGCCGGTGTCGAAGCCGTGCTGCACAAGGGTGAGGACCCCGTGGTCGCCACCGTCGTCGTGCGTGGCGCCGGTGCCGCGGGCGAAGAGGCTGCCGAGGCTGCCGCTCCGGCCGAGACCCAGATCACCACCGAGAAGAAGCCGGCCGAGAAGGCACCCGAGAAGAAGTAAGTCTTGGCCATTAAACTGGTCATCGGCCTCGGCAACCCCGGGGCCGAATACGCTGAAACCCGGCATAACGCCGGGTTTTGGTTTTGTGAGCGCCTTGCCGACGAATTGAAGGTCTCGTTCGGCAAGGAGGCCCGCTACCACGGTTGGGTGGCGAGCGCCCGCGACGCCGGCATCTGGCTGCTGATGCCGGCCACTTACATGAACGATTCGGGACGCGCCGTGCAGGCGCTGGCCCACTTCTACCGGATCGAGCCGGCCGAGATGCTGGTGGTGCACGACGAACTCGACCTGCCGCCCGGGCGCGCGCAACTGCGTTTCGGCGGCGGGCTGGGCGGCCACAATGGGCTGAAGAGCCTGACCGCGCACCTCGGCACCCAGGACTACTGGCGCTTGCGGGTCGGCATCGGCCATCCGGGCGACCGCAACGAAGTCGTCAACTACGTGCTCAAGCCGCCGCGCAAGGAAGAGCGCGAGGAGATCGACGCCACGCTCGATCGGGCCCTGTCGGCCTGGCCGCAACTGGCGAAGGCGGATTTCAATGCGGCCATGCAGAAGATCAACGCCAAGCCGGCAACACCGAAGAAGGAAGAACCATGAGTCTGAAGTGCGGCATCGTCGGCCTGCCCAACGTCGGCAAGTCCACCCTGTTCAACGCCCTGACCAAGTCGGGCATCGCGGCGGAGAACTATCCGTTCTGCACCATCGAGCCGAACGTCGGCATCGTCGAGGTGCCGGATCCGCGCCTGGAGGCGCTGGCCGCGATCGTCAAGCCGCAGCGCATGCAGCACGCGATCGTCGAGTTCGTCGACATCGCGGGTCTGGTCGCCGGCGCCAGCAAGGGCGAGGGCCTGGGCAACCAATTCCTGGCCAACATCCGCGAGACCGACGCCATCGTGCACGTCGTGCGCTGCTTCGCCGACGACAACGTCGTGCACGTAGCCGGCAAGGTCGATCCGATCTCCGACATCGAGGTCATCGACACCGAATTGGCGCTGGCCGATCTGGCCTCGGTGGAGAAGGCGCTGGCGCGTTACACCAAGCAGGCCAAGTCGGGCGGCGACAAGGAAGCGAAGCTGCTGGTCGACGTACTGGAGAAGTGCCGGGTGCAACTCGATCAGGCGAAGCCGGTGCGTTCGCTCGAGCTTTCCAGGGAGGAGTGGGCCAACGTGCGTCCGTTCTTCCTGCTTACCGCCAAGCCGGTGCTCTACGTGGCCAACGTGAAGGAAAATGGTTTCGAGCACAACCCGCATCTCGATGCGGTGCGCGCCCATGCCGCGACCGAAGGCGCCGAAGTGGTGGCGCTGTGTGCGGCCATCGAGGCGGAAATCGCCGAACTGGCCGACGACGAGAAGCTCATGTTCCTCGCCGACATGGGGCTGGAGGAGCCGGGCCTGAATCGACTGATCCGCACCGCCTACCATCTGCTCGGTCTGCAGACCTACTTCACCGCCGGCGTCAAGGAAGTGCGCGCCTGGACCATCCACCAGGGCGACACGGCGCCGCAGGCGGCGGGCGTGATCCACACCGATTTCGAGCGCGGCTTCATCCGCGCCCAGACCATCGCCTTCGACGACTTCATCGCCTGCAAGGGCGAAGCGGGCGCCAAGGAAGCCGGCAAGATGCGCGCGGAAGGCAAGGAATACGTCGTCAAGGACGGCGACGTGCTGAACTTCCTGTTCAACGTTTGACTGGAAAGTCAGGGGTGGCGAAGCGCCACCCGGTCACTGATTCCGATTCCGCAACTCGTTATCGGATCGGTTGAGCTAATACTTTAGCTAAATTAATTGAAATATCTGTTCCAGACGCTTGAAATTCCGGGCGTTTCATTGGAGGATTGCGGCTGACATGCATGCCGCCATCTCGCGGCGGGCGTGCGCAAGGCTAAGGAACGGGCTGCACCCATCGATGGACGCCATAGGTTTCGACTCTCTCACCAGCTTCCTTGACCGCCGGGGATGCCTGCGCGCGGCCGTCCGCCTGGTGGAAAGCTGTCGGCGCGAACGCCGGCCGCTGGCTGTCCTCTGGCTGGATCTGGACCGCTTCAAGCAAGTCAACGAATCCTTCGGCCACCTGGGCGGCGACGCCGTCATTGCCAAGATTGCCGCCCGCCTCAACATCTCGCTGGCCGGCCGCGCCGAAGTGTCGCGCATGGGCGGCGACGAGTTCGTGTTCCTGATTCCCAATTGCGACCGCAAACAGGCCGAGGACATCGCCGCCGACCTGCTGCGCGCGGTTGCCGAGCCGATCGAAATCGGCAGCATCCGCATCCATCCGTCCGGCAGCGTCGGCATTGCCGTGCTCGACAACCACGAGGACCCGCTCACTTTCATCGAGCGCGCCGATCGCGCCATGGTCGAGGCCAAGCGCCTGGGCGGCGGCCGCCATGTCGTGTCGGGCGACGAGCAGGTGCCGGGCCGGGTCGGCGTGCTGCTGGCCCGCGAGGAACTGGCGATCGAGAGCCAGATCCATGCGGCCCTCGAGACGGGCGGCCTGACGCTGCACTACCAGCCGATCATCCGGCTCGACGGCAGCATCGAGTCCGCCGAGGCGCTGATGCGTTGCCATATCGACGGCGAGTCGCTGCCGCCGGCCAAGATCATCCCGGTGGCCGAAAAGACCGGCCTGATCGTGCGGCTCGGCGAGTGGAGCATGCTCAACGCCGCCCAGCACGCGCGCCGCCTGCGCGACGCCGGCATGCCCACCAGGCTGGCGGTCAATGTCTCGCGCGCCCAACTCACCGCGCCGCGCTTCGTCGAGGCGCTGTATGCGGCTATCTACTATGCCGACGTGACGCCCGACCTGCTCGAGCTGGAGCTGACCGAGTCGCTGTTCATGGACATCTCGGA
>JACRIZ010000073.1 GCA_016235765.1 Rhodocyclales bacterium
CATCTGGAAGCGGCCGCCGTAGGCGCGATCCACAATCAGGTGGTCCATGGTCATGAAGATGTGGCTGCGCGGCTCGGCATGCTCCTTGGTGAAGCCATGCGGTGCCATCAGCTTGTCGAACATCGGCGATACGCCCCGCATCGTCGCCTTTTCCAGCTTGGCGCCGGAGTCGTAGTTCATGTTGGCGAAGGTATTGAACTGCTCCTGGTGGCAGGTCGCGCAGGGAGCGTGGTCGGTGCGGGTGACGATGGAGGCCTGGGTCGGCGCCAGCGGCTTGCCGTCGTTCTTGAGGTGCTCGTCCGCGCCGGTGTGGCAGTAGCCGCAATTCACGCTGGCGTGCTTGCTGCCCATGTGGAATTCCTTGATGTCCTTGTGGCAGCTATAGCAGTTGTTGACATCGACCAGCTTGACCTTGCCCTCGGCCGATTTGGCAAGATTGCCCTTTATCTGGCTGATTGTCGTGTCCTGCTGTTTGGCGTAGCCGGCTTCGGGGCCCTTGGCGAGCGCCCCTGACGTACTCCACAACAGCCCGCAGAATGCCGCCAAACCCAAGGCGGCGCGCTTCCAGTTGCTTGTTCCCATGTTCTGACCTCCAGGCTCTTCAGGATTTCAAGCTTCAAGGGGGCAAGCGGTCCGCATCCTCCCTAGCGACGCGGGCGCTGCCGCTGACAACTATCCGACGCCGCGCGGACGCGACATCGGCAACTCCGGGCAAGGTAGAGGGATGATTCCCCAAAATCTTTGACTGCGGTCAAGGATTTCGGGGCAAGCGGATCGATCCGCAGTGGCGTGTCGCCACGACTGACTTTAGCTCTATCCGTTTCATGATGCGAAACGGCATTTTCCCTGTCGAAATCACGTAACTTTTTATATCGAAACAGGTTTTTCTTTGTTGCAATGCGGTGAAATTTCCATATACTTGTCCATGTCACGAACACGGAAGTGGCGCAACCGCCTCCGTGCCCACCGGGGAAACGCCAACCCGTTTCCCTGTCGAGTAGGCCGGATCCGACCTCCGGCCGCGCCGTGAAGGGTTCCCCGACCCGCGCCCGCAAGGCGCCCGTCGCGGGAATCCGCTGAGCGACTTTTTCTTTTGCTGTTGTGCCGTTTCGCCCGGGTTGCCCCCTGTCGTTGCGGCACTGCAACATGAACTCGATACGAGGGTGGGCGGGATGGAATTCTCAGGTTTGGCGATCGCAGGCGGTTTCATGGCGGTGCTGGGCGTGTCCCTGGCCGGCCTCCTGGCGGTCGCCAACCGCAAGCTCTATGTGTTCGAGGACCCGCGCATCGGCGAGGTCGAGGAACTGCTGCCCAAGTCCAACTGCGGTGCCTGCGGCCAGGCCGGCTGTCGCGCTTTTGCGGAAAAGGCGGTTGCCGGCGAGGTGGTGCCCGCCCAGTGCACCGTCAGTTCCCCCGAACAGCGCGACGACATTGCCGACCTGCTTGGGGTTGCGGCGGGCGACATCGAAAAGAAAGTGGCGCGCCTGGCCTGCGCCGGTGGCCGCCACGTCGCCTTCCTGAGAGCGCGTTATGCCGGCCACGATTCCTGCCGCGCGGCGGCCGTGGTATCCGGCGGTGGCAAGGAATGCGCGTGGGGCTGCCTGGGTCTGGCCGACTGCATGAACGTCTGCGACTTCGGCGCCATCCACATGGACCTGCACGGCTTGCCGATGGTCGATGCCGACAAGTGCGCGGCCTGCAACGACTGCGTCGAAATCTGCCCCAAGGGCCTGTTCTCGCTGGAGCCGGTCAGCCGCCAGCTCTGGGTCGCCTGCAAGAGCCAGGCGGACGGCGATACCGCCGAGGCCGCCTGCGAGGTCGCCTGCACCGCCTGCGGCAAGTGCGTCGCCGACGCGCCGCCAGGGCTGATGAAGCTCGCCGGCAACCTGGCCGCCATCAATTACGAACTGAACGTCTGGGCCACCAGGAAGCCCATCGAGCGCTGCCCGACCGGCGCCATCGTCTGGTTCGACAACCCCAACCACCCCGTCCGGGGGCCCGTCGCGAAGAAGATCCTGCGCAACGAGCCCCTGCCGGTGCTGCACTGATTTCTAGATTCAGGAGTCCATCATGCTCAAGAAACTCTTCCAGTTCTCCCTGCTCGAATCCGGCGGTGCGGCCAAGGAAACGAAAGTCGTGAAATACCCGGGCGTACGCGACGCGGTCGACGGCAACACTGCCGTGATCCACGTCGAGCGCGAGGCTTCCGACGCCGCCGGCGCCTACCCGATCACGCCCTCGACGCAGATGGGCGAATACTGGGCCGAGGAAGTCGCGGCCGGCCACCTGAACATCTCGGACCGGCCGCTGATCTTCGTCGAGCCGGAGTCGGAGCACGCCGCCGCCGGCGTCACCGCCGGCATGGCCATGACCGGCCTGCGCGCCACCAACTTCTCGTCGGCGCAGGGCGTCGCCTTCATGCACGAGTCGCTCTACGGCGCGGTCGGCAAGCGCCTGCCCTACGTGTTGAACATGGGCTGCCGCGCCATCACCAAGGCCTCGCTGAACGTGCATTGCAGCCACGATGACTACCACTGCGTCGACGACACCGGTTTCATCCAGGTGATGGCCAAGAACGCCACCGAGGCCGCCGACCTCAACCTGATCGCGCGCAAGGTGGCCGAGTTGTCGCTGACGCCGGCCATCGTCGGCCAGGACGGCTTCCTGACCACCCACCTGATCGAGTCGGCGCTGCTGCCCGAGCGCGAACTGGTGGCAGATTTCCTCGGCCGGCCCGACGACCTCATCGATACCCCGACGCCTGCGCAAGCGATGCTCTATGGTCCGAAGCGCCGCCGCGTGCCGGCGATCTGGGACGTCGATATGCCGATGGTGTCAGGCGTGGTGCAGAACCAGGACGCCTATATGCACGCCGTGGCCGGCCAGCGGCCCTACTTCTTCGATCACATCGAAGGCATCACCGAAAAGTGCATGGCCGAGTACGCCGAACTGACCGGCCGGCGCTACAACCGCATTTCGACCTACAAGGCCCAGGACGCCGAGTACCTGCTGGTCGGCATGGGCTCGATGGTCGTCCAGGCCGAGGTGGTGGCGGACTACCTGCGCGAGACGCGCGGCCTCAAGGTCGGCGTGGTGAACATCACCATGTACCGGCCCTTCCCCGGCGACCTGCTCGGCCATGTGCTGCGCGGCAAGAAGGGGGTGGCGGTGCTCGAGCGCACCGACCAGCCGCTCGCCGAGGACTTGCCGCTGGTGCGCGAACTGCGCGCCGCGCTGACCAAGTGCCTGGAGAACGGCGCTGCCGGCCACGATGCCGGGAAGCCCTATCCCGAGTACGCCGCCTATGGTCCCGGCGACATGCCGCGCCTCTACTCGGGCAGCTACGGCCTGGGCTCGCGCGACATGCAGCCCGAGGCGATGATCGGTGCGGTCGAGAACATGCTGCCGGAGGGCAAGAAGCGCAAGTTCTTCTACCTGTCGGTCGACTTCGAACGCGATCCGCTCAATCCCAAGGACGAGATCCACCAGCAGGAACTCCAGGCGGCCTATCCGCGCATCAAGGAACTGGCGGTGCGCGGCTCGGAGAACCCGAACCTGCTTCCCAAGGGCGCCATCACCGTGCGCATGCACTCGGTGGGCGGCTGGGGCGCCATCACCACCGGCAAGAACCTGGCGGTGACGCTGTTCGAACTGCTCGGCTACGACATCAAGGCCAACCCGAAGTACGGTTCGGAGAAGAAGGGTCAGCCGACCACCTACTACCTGTCGGCGGCGCCGGAGCCGATCCGCATCAACTGCGAGTACGTCTATGTTGACGTGGTGCTCTCGCCCGACCCCAACGTTTTCGGCCATTCGAACCCGCTGTCCGGCCTGAAGAAGGGCGGCACCTTCATCATCCAGTCGAACCTGGGTGCGGAAACCTGGGCCAGCTTCCCGACCTGGGCGCAGAAGTTCATCGTCGACAACGACATCCACGTCTTCCACCTCGATGCCTTCCAGATCGCGCGTGAAGAGGCCGGCAGCCCCGAACTGCAATTGCGCATGCAGGGCAACGCCTTCCAGGGCGCGTTCTTCGCCGCCAGCGCGGTGATGAAGAACGCCGGCCTCACCGAAGAGCGCCTGTTCCACGCCATCGAAGCCCAGTTGAAGGCCAAGTTCGGCGGCAAGGGCGCGGCCGTGGTCGAGAACAACCTCAAGGTCGTCAAGCGCGGCTTCGTCGAGCTGACCGAAATCACCGACAAGCAGGTCGGCGTCTCGCGCAAGAAGCTGGCAGCGAAGGACGCCGGCCTGCCCATCATGCTGCAGCAACTCCCGGAGTCCGACGGCAAGGTGTCGGACATCCACCGCTTCTGGCAGCAGACCGGCCACTTCTACGCCACCGGCAAAGGCTCCGACAACCTGGTCGATCCCTTCATCGGCACCTCGCTGATGCCCGCCGCGACCGGCGTGTTCCGCGACATGACCGGCATCCGCTTCGAGCACCCGGTCTGGATCGCCGAGAACTGCACCGCCTGCGGCAACTGCTACACCGAGTGCCCGGACAGTGCCATTCCCGGCCTGGTCAGTTCCGTCGCCGACATCTTCAATACCGTCGTCAATCGCATCGAGACGCGCGGCACGCCAACCCGTTTCCTGCGCCGCGGCGTGCGCACGGTCGAGAAGCGTCTGCGCGCCCTGATCGACGGCGACGGCGCGCCGGTACGCGCGCTGATCGCGCAAGCCATCGATGCGACGGTGGCGGATGCGCCCGAAACCGAGCGCGACAAGATGGGCGAGGAGTTCAAGCTGTTCAGCGCCGAGCTGGGCGACTTCCAGTTCGCCACCACCAAGCCCTTCTGGACCCAGAAGGAAAAGAAGGCCAAGGGCAGCGGCGGACTGTTCTCCATCACCGTCAACCCGATCACCTGCAAGGCTTGCGCAGTCTGTGTCACGGTGTGCGAGGACGACGCCCTGAAGATGGTCACCCAGACCGACGACAGCGTCGACGAGTTGCGCCGGGACTGGAACCTCTGGCTCGACCTGCCGACCACGCCCAAGGAATACAGCCGCATCGACAGCCTGGACGAGAAGATCGGCGCGCTGGAAACGCTGCTGCTCGACAAGCACAACTACATGTCGATGAACTGCGGCGACGGCGCCTGCCTGGGCTGCGGCGAGAAGACCGCGATCCACCTGTTCACGTCCACCGTTACCGCGCTGATGCAGCCGCGCGTCCAGTCCTTCGTCGGAAAGCTCGACACCCTGATCGCCGGGCTCGAGCAGCGCATCCGCCTGAAGGTCACCGAGTCGATGGACGTCGGCGACACCAAGGCCATGCTCGCTGCGGTCGAGGATGCGCGGGAAAGCGATCTGACGCTATCCAAGCTGTCCGACCGCGTCTCGGCCGGCAAGCCCTCGCAGCCGATCGATCCGGCCTGGATGCGCACCGTCGCCCAGACCCTGGAGCGCCTCAAGGACCTCAAGTGGCGCTATCTGGAAGGGCCGAGCAAGCGCGGCCGCGCCGAGATGGGCATCGTGAACTCCACCGGCTGCACCTCGGTGTGGGCCTCGACCTACCCCTACCACCCCTATCCCTTCCCCTGGACCTCGCACCTGTTCCAGGATTCGCCCTCCGTGGCGCTGGGCCTGTTCGAGGGCCACATGGCCAAGATGGCCGAAGGCTTCAAGGCCGTGCGCCTGGCCGAGATGGAACTCAAGGGTGAATACGTGCCCGACCACCACGAGGACTTCTTCCGCCGTTTCGACTGGCACCAGTTCAGCGACGACGAGTGGCTGCTCTGCCCGCCGGTGGTCAGCGTCGGCGGCGACGGCGCCATGTACGACATCGGCTTCCAGAACCTGTCGCGCGCCATGATGTCGGGCACGCCGATCAAGATCCTGGTGGTCGATACGCAGGTGTATTCGAACACCGGCGGCCAGGCCTGCACCTCGGGCTTCATCGGCCAGGTGTCCGACATGGCGCCCTTCGGCAAAGCCATGAAGGGCAAGCAGGAGACGCGCAAGGAGATCAGCCTGATCGGCATGGCGCATCGCACCTCCTACGTCATGCAGGGCACCATCGCCCACGTTAACCACCTGCTGGAGAGCTACATCGACGGCCTCAATTCCCGCCGTCCGGCACTGTTCAACATCTATGCCGTCTGCCCGCCCGAGCACGGCGTCGGCGACGACAAGAGCGTCGACCAGAGCAAGCTGGCGGTGGAATCGCGCGCCTATCCGCTGTTCCGCTACAACCCCGATGTCGGCATCACCTTCAGCGAATGCGCCAGCCTCGAAGGCAATCCGGCCATGGATGCCGACTGGCCCGTCTACACCCTGAAGTACAAGGACGACAAGGGCGTCGAGAAATCCATGGAACTGCCGATGACCTTCGCCGATTTCGCCGCGACCGAGGCGCGCTTCGGCAAGCAGTTCAAGAAGGCGCCGCCGGAGACCTGGAACGACGACATGGTCCTGCTGGCCGACTTCCTGGCGCTACCGGCGGACGAGCGCGAGGGTAGGTTCCCTTATATCTGGGCGGTCGACGGCAAGAATCGCCTGATCCGCCTGCTGGTCACCGAGGAACTCGCCCGCTCCAGCGAAGAGCGCCTGCACTTCTGGCGCCAGCTCAAGGACGTGGCCGGCCTCAACCGCGCGACGGCCGATACGGCCGGCGTGGCGGAGCAGGTGCGCGCCGAGTTGATCGCCAAGATCACGGCCAGCCTGGGCGTCAGCGGCGGCGACATCGTGCCGGCGGCGGACAAAGTCAGTGGTGGCGGCACGCCGGATGGCTACGACGCCTGCTGGATCGAGACGCCGGAATGCACGGCCTGCGACGAGTGCATCAACATCGCGCCCAAGGCCTTCGCCTACAACGACCAGAAGCTGGCCATCGTGGTGAACCCGAAGGGGGCGAAGTTTGCGGACCTGGTGAAGGCGGCGGAGAAGTGCACCGCCGGCTGCATCCATCCGGGCACGCCGTGGAACACGGCGGAGCCGGGGCTGGATAAACTCATGGTCCGTGCCGCCAAGTTCAACTAAATGAAGCTGCTCAACTACTTCCGGGGCGAAGCCTTCCAGCGCGGGGTGCATCCGCCCTCGCGCAAGGAAGCGACGGCGGATCGGCGCATCCGCCGCCTGCCGTTTCCGCCGCGCGTGACGGTGCCGCTGTCGCAGCACATCGGCAAGCTGCCGCACGCGATCGTCAGGGTCGGCCAGGAAGTCGTGCGCGGCCAGCCGATCGCCCGCGCCGACGACTGGCTGTCGGTGCCGCATCACGCGCCGGTGACCGGTGTCGTCGAAGCCATCGAACTCAAGCCGTCGGCGCGCGGCCCGTGGACGCAGTCGGTCGTGATCCGCGCCCACGCCGGTGCCACGCAGGAAGACCTGTGGGGCCAACCGCGCGACCTCGACACCGCCAGCAGCGCCGACCTCCTGCAGGCCGTCTGGGATACCGGCATGGTCGGCCTGGGCGGCGCGGCCTTCCCGACCCACGCCAAGCTGTCGGTGCCCAAGCAGGCGCACGTGCACACGCTGGTGGTGAATGGCTGCGAGTGCGAGCCCTACCTCACCTGCGACCATCGCGTCATGGTCGAGGATGCCGACGACCTGGTGCGCGGCATCCGCTACGCCATGCGGACCACCGGCGCGGTGCGCGCCATCGTCGGCATCGAGGACAACAAGCCGGATGCCGTCGCAGCGGTCGAGGCCGCCATCGCGCGTGCCAACGCGACCGAGGGCGTGATCCACGCCGAAGCCGTGCCGACCAAGTATCCGCAGGGCTCGGAGAAGATGCTGCTGATGGCGCTGTTCGGCTTCGAGATTCCGTCCGGCCAGTTGCCCGTGTCGATGGGCATGGTGGTGAACAACGTCGGCACACTCGCGGCGCTGGGCAAGCTGCTGCCGCGCGGCCAGGGCCTCACCGAGCGCGTCGTCACCATCACCGGTCCGGGCGTCCGGCACCCCGGCGACTACCGCGTGGCTATCGGCACGCCGCTCAAGTTCGTGCTCGACCATGCCGGCGTCGAAGCGACGCCCGGCCTGGATCGGCGCCAGGTCATCCTCGGCGGGCCGATGATGGGCCAGGCGATCGCCTCGCTCGACGTGCCGATCACCAAGGGCGTCTCCGGCGTGCTGGTATTCCGCCACGACGACATGGTGGCCAACGACCAGCGCAAGACCTACCCGTGCATCAAGTGCGGCGAATGCGTCGAGTCCTGTCCGATGGGGCTCAATCCGTCGACGCTGGGCATGCTGGCGGCCAAGCGCGAATACGACCTGATGGGCAACCACTATCACCTCGGCGACTGCTTCGAGTGCGGCTGCTGCACTTACGTCTGTCCGTCCAGCATTCCGCTCGTCCAGCAGTTCCGGGTGGCCAAGCAGATCCTCCGCGAAAGGGCCGCCGCCTAAATGGGTACCGTGGAAATCCGCCCCGCCCCGCACATCCGGGGCGAGCGCACCGTCGAGAAGATCATGCTCAACGTGGTCTACTCCCTGGTGCCCGTCTGCCTGTTTTACATCTACCAGTATGGCATCTCGGCCTTTGCCTCGATCCTGGTGGTGACCGGCGCCTGCCTGCTCACGGAGCGCTGGTTCGTCAAGACCGGCACGCAGTCGGGCAACCTGGCCGACTACTCGGCGACCATCACCGGCATGCTGCTGGCGCTGACCCTGCCGCCCGGCTTCCCGCTCTGGATGGGGGCGGTCGCCGGTTTCGTCGCCATCGCGCTGGGCAAGGGCCTGTTCGGCGGCCTCGGCTTCAACGTCTTCAATCCGGCGCTGGTCGGCCGCGCTTTCGTCCAGGCGGCCTTCCCGACGGCGATCGCCACCTACACGCCGTCCTTCCTGCCCGGCCGCTTCCTCGAGTTCATCCCCTCCAGCCTGGCCTGGCCGCTGATGATGCCGGCCGACGCGGCCACCTGGCTCAAGGCGAAGCAGCTCGACGCGCTGGCCGGCGCCACGCCGCTCGCCAAGTGGAAGTTCGAGGGCATCCTCGCCGAAGCGGGCGACCTGCTGACCTCGCTGGCCGGCCATATGGCGGTCGGTCCCTCGCCGCTGCTGATCCTGGCCTGCGGCGCCTACCTCGCCTTCCGCCGCTACCTCGACTGGCGCATCCCGACCGCGATCCTCGGCGGCGCCGGCGCAGTGGCCTGGCTGTTGTATCTTTTCGGCCCGGGGCATTACCCGAATCCCTTCTTCATGCTCTTCTCGGGCGGCCTGATCCTCGGCGCGGTGTACATGGCCACCGACATGGCCACATCGCCGGTGACGCCGCGCGGCATGTGGATCTACGGCGGGCTGATCGGCCTGCTGACGGTGGTGATCCGCTACTACAGCGGACTGCCAGAAGGCGTGATGTACGCCATCCTGATCGGCAATGCCGCCACGCCGCTGATCGAACGCATTACGCAGCCGGCGCCGTTCGGCAAGGGCGTGTTCGGCGGCGCCCGCAAGGGCGCCTCCTATCCGCTGCATCCGGGCTACATCTCGCGCGAGGAAGCGGGGGCGGTTACGCCGAAGAAGCGAATCCTGAAGAACAAGCCGAAAGCCGATGAGCGCAGAACACCCAACAGCTAGTCCCGTACCGGCCGCGACACCGACGGGCGCGATGCTCAAGACGCTGGGCCTGGTGTCGGGCATCTGCGGCCTGGTCATCGTCGGTTCCTACCAGGGCACCTATGAAGCCGTTGCCGCCAACAAGCGCATCGCCATGGAGCGGGCGGTATTCAAGGTCGTGCCCGCGGCGAAGTCGATCGAGGAGTATTACGCCCTCGACGGCGGGAGCATCGCGAAGGCGGGGGCGGAGGCTCCCGCCGGGGCGGTGAAGTTCTTCGCCGGCTACGACGAGGCGGGCAAGCTGGTCGGCGTGGCCGCCGCGGGCGGTGCCAAGGGCTATGCCGACACCGTGCGCATCATGTTCGGCTACGACCCGGCCTGCCAGTGCGTGAAGAACATCGGCGTCGTATCGATGCGCGAGACGCCCGGCATCGGCGACAAGATCGTCAAGGACAAGGAGTTCCTGGCCAACTTCGAGCAGCTCGATGCGAAGCTGAATGCGGAAATGAATGCGCTGGCGCACGAGATCAAGACGGTCAAGCACGGCAGCAAGGCCGACGCCTGGCAGGTCGATGCCATCGCCGGCGCCACCATCACCTCGCGCGCCGTCGGCAAGGCGATCAACGACACCGCCCAGGCGCTGCTGCCGAAGCTGGTGCCGAACCTGGACAAGATCAAGGACAAGTCATGAGCAGCGCCACCACCACCCGCGGCTGGGACGAATTCATGGAGGGAATCTGGAAGCAGAATCCGGTCTTCGTCATGGTGCTCGGCATGTGCCCGACCCTGGCGGTGACCGTTTCAGCGATCAACGCCATCTCCATGGGCATCGCCACCACCTTCGTGCTGATCGCCTCCTGTGGCCTGGTCTCGCTGATGCGCCGCATCGTGCCGAAGGAAGTGCGCATCGCCACCTACATCGTCATCATCGCCACCTTCGTCACCGCGGTCGATTACTTCATCCAGGCGATCAGTCTAGCGCTCTACGACGCGCTGGGCGCCTTCATCCAGTTGATCGTGGTGAACTGCATCATCCTCGGCCGCGCCGAGGCGCATGCCTCGAAGACGCCACCACTGCCGGCGATGGTCAACGCGGCCGGCATGGGGGCCGGCTTCACCATCGGCCTGCTGGCGCTGGGTGTGGTGCGCGAGATCCTCGGCAACGGCACGCTGTTCGGCCTGTCGCTGTTCGGCGCGGGCTTCCAGCCCTGGGTGATCATGGTGCTGCCGCCGGGCGGCTTCTTCGTGCTCGGCACCTGGCTACTGTTCTTCGCCTGGCGGGCGCGCCGCAAGCAGTCGGCGGAGGTGACCCAGCATGCATGAGACCGCCTTCCAGATCTTCGTCAATGCGCTGCTGGCCAACAACTTCGTCCTGGCCATGTTCCTCGGCCTGTGCCCCTTCCTCGGGGTTTCCGGCAAGCTCAACACCGCCTTCCCGATGGGCGTGGCGACCACCTTCGTGATGATCGTCGCCTCGCTGTGCGCTTATGGCCTCAATCTGCTGCTTTCTTCGTTCGGGCTGGAGTACCTGCGGCTGATTTCCTACATCGTGATCATCGCCTCGGCGGTGCAACTGGTCGAGATGGTCATGAAGAAGTACAGCCCGGCCCTGTTTCGCGCGCTCGGCATCTACCTGCCGCTGATCACCACCAACTGCGCGGTGCTCGGCGTGGCGCTGTTCCAGACGGCGCGCGAGTACGACTTCGTGCAGTCGATCACCTTCGCGGTCGGCGGCGGCCTCGGCTTCACGCTGGCGCTGGTGCTGATGGCCAGCGTGCGCGAGCGCCTGCAGCTTTCCAACGTAGTGACACTGGCGCAGGGCACGGCGCTGTCGCTGATGCTGGCCGGCATCCTGTCGCTGTCCTTCATGGGTTTCGCGGGGCTGGGCGGCTGATGGCGGACTATCTGGTTGTGGTCGGCCTGATCTTCGCCGTCCTGCTCGGCGGCATCGCCGTCGACCGCCTCTACGCACGCTTCGCGCGCTGCAATCCTGAACTGGGGCCGTTCCGCAAGAACGACGGCAGTTGCGGTTGCTGTGCTGCCAAAGCGGCTTGCGCCGACCGGGAAGGCTGCTCGATTTGAATACCCCTTGACCTCCGTGATACCGCCCGGGGAGAATGCTCACCCCCGGATCGATTGGCACGCTTCTTGAATGGCGTGATGCCACCCAATTGAACGTCTCTTCCCCTACACATCATGCTGACCGCCCTCGTACTCATTTTCATCGTCGTTTACTCGGCAATCGCCCTCGAGCATCCCATCAAGATCAACAAGTCGGCCTCGGCCCTGCTGGGCGCGGGACTGCTCTGGACCGTCTATGCGGTGGCCAGCGGCGATAGCCATGCCGTCGGCGAGCAGCTCGGCGAGTCGATCATGGCGACGGCCCAGATCGTCTTCTTCCTGATGGGCGCCATGACCATCGTCGAAGTGGTCGATGCGCACAACGGCTTTGAAGTCATCACCAAGCGCATCCGAACCGAAAAGCTGTCCTCGCTGATGTGGCTGGTGGGCTTCGTCACCTTCTTC
>JACRIZ010000080.1 GCA_016235765.1 Rhodocyclales bacterium
GAACGAACGACCTTGGCGAAGTTGCGTACTGCAAGGGATCCGAGTAACCGCCGAGTTGCCGGTTTTTCAGGAAATTCAGGAGTCTGAGCTAGCACGTTGAACGACCGCATTACTTGAGTCGAGCGGCAGCAACGGGCACACAGCAGAAGTCGTTCGCCGCCGTTCAGAGCGGGTGGAAGGGCTTTCAGGAACTTCGGCAATCACCCTGCAACGCCTCGCGCCACGCCTCGAGTTTGCGGTCGAAGGACCAGCTTGCGTTGGCCGGACTGGTCGATGGCAGGACAACCGTCACGTAACCGAGAGCGGCCAGTTGCGGCGCGAAGCGGCCAGCGGCCTGGCCGTTGAAGCAGATGTGGCGTATCGCCATGGCTGACTTTTGGAATTTCCCGAAGTCGTTGGGCACCGCGTTGCGGATGGCGGAGTCGAGAGCGCCGGCGCGTTCGCAGGCGCCATACACATCCCAGATGGCGATGCCGGCGGCCTTCACTGCTGCCAGTTTCGCCGCGTAGTCCATGTCGCCCAGCGGCTGGTCGAGGACGGCAGAGAGAATGCGCCAGAACTGGTTCTGCTTGTGGGCGTAGTACTGGCCGGCGGCGAGCGAGGCCGGCGAGGGGAAGGAACCGAGGATGAGGACGCGGGCCTGCGCGTCGAGGATCGGCGGCAGGCCCGTGAGCATGGCTACTTGGCCGACATCGCCATCATCAGTGCGTTGACGCGCTTAACGAAGGTGGCCGGATCGTCGAGCTGGCCGCCTTCGGCGAGCAGGGCCTGGTCGAACAGCACCGCCGCCCAGTCGTCGAACCTGCCGTCCTCGTACTTCAGGCGCAGCACGACCGGATGCTTGGGGTTGATCTCCATGATTGGCTTCATGTCCGGCGCCTTCTGGCCGGCGGCCTTGAGGATGCGCGCCAGGTTGCCGCTGACGTCGTGCTCGTCTGCAACCAGGCAGGCCGGGCTGTCGGTCAGGCGGTGGGTGACGCGCACTTCCTTGACGCGCTCGCCGAGGCTCTTGGCGATCTTGTCGGTCAGCTCCTTGAACTCGCCGGCGGCCGTTTCCTGTTCCTTCTTCTCGGCTTCGTCTTCCAGCGAACCCAGGTCAAGGCCGCCCTTGGCGACGGAGACCAATTGCTTGCCGTCGAACTCGGTGACGTGCGAGACGACCCATTCGTCGACGCGGTCGGAGAGCAGGATCACCTCGATGCCCTTCTTGCGGAAGATTTCCAGGTGCGGGCTGTTCTTGGCGGCGTTAAAGGTTTCGGCGGTGACGTAGTAGATCTTGTCCTGGCCTTCCTTCATGCGTGAGACGTAGTCGGCCAGCGAGACGGCTTCCTCGGGCGTGTCGGCCTGCGTCGAGGCAAAGCGCAGCAGTTTGGCAAGCTTGTCCTTGTTGCTGAAATCCTCGCCGACGCCTTCCTTGAGCGCGCGGCCGAACTCGCCCCAGAACTTGGTGTAGTCGTCCTTGCGGTTCTCGGCCAGATCGTCGAGCAGGCCCAGCACCTTGGCCGTGCAACCCTTGCGGATGGCCTCGATGTCCTTCGATTCCTGCAGTATCTCGCGCGAGACGTTGAGCGGCAGGTCGGCTGAATCGACCACGCCGCGCACGAAGCGCAGATACTGCGGCATCAATTGCTCGGCATCGTCCATGATGAACACGCGGCGCACGTAGAGCTTGACGCCGTGGCGCGACTGCCGGTCCCAGAGATCGAAGGGCGCGCGGGCCGGGATGTAGAGCAACTGCGTGTATTCGGTCTTGCCCTCGACGCGGCTGTGCGTCCAGGCGAGCGGCGCGTCGAAGTCGTGGCCGACGTGCTTGTAGAATTCCTTGTACTCGTCCTCCGTGACCCCGCTCTTCGGCCGCGCCCACAAGGCGGAGGCCTTGTTGACGGTCTCGTCCTCGTCGGTGACGACCTGCTTGTCCTCCTTCCACTCCTCCTTCTTCATCACGATGGGCTGGACGATGTGGTCGGAGTACTTGCGGATAATCTGGCGCAGCTTCCAGC
Organism: Rhodocyclales bacterium; assembly: GCA_016235765.1. Lineage (GTDB taxonomy): Bacteria > Pseudomonadota > Gammaproteobacteria > Burkholderiales > Rhodocyclaceae > Fen-999. The sequence continues at coordinate 2,001 of JACRIZ010000080.1, forward strand.
CGGACAGCAGGTCTTCCTGGCCTTCCCGGAGGTGCAGGGTGATCTCGGTGCCGCGCGCGGGCTTCTCGATCATCTCGACGGTAAACTCGCCGCCACCGTCGGAGACCCATTCGACGCCCTGGCCGGCGGCCTCGCCGGCGCGCCGGCTGCGCACGGTCACCTTGTCGGCGACGATGAACGAGGAGTAGAAGCCGACCCCGAACTGACCGATCAGGTGCGCATCCTTCTGCTGGTCGCCGGTCAGGTGCGCGAAGAATTCGCGGGTGCCGGACTTGGCGATGGTGCCGAGATGGGCGATCACCTCGTCGCGATTCATGCCGATGCCGTTGTCGGCCACGGTGATGGTCTTGGCCGCCTCGTCATGGCTGATCCTGATGGCGAAATCGCTGTCGCTCTCGAACAGTCCCGGATTGTGCAGGGCCTCGAAACGCAGCTTGTCACAGGCGTCTGAAGCGTTCGAAATCAGTTCCCGGAGGAAGATTTCGCGGTTCGAGTAAAGGGAGTGGATCATCAGGTGAAGCAACTGCTTCACCTCGGCCTGGAAACCCATGGTCTCCCGGCTGACGGTACTGGTGGTCATGAAAGGCTCCGAAGGTAAACGACAACCGCGCTAGTTGGGGGGCGCAGCAGAAATTTCAAGCACCGGATCGATCGGCAGGATGACACGGAAGGTCGTGCCCTTGCCGACCTCGCTGGTCACCTCGATGCGGCCGCGGTGCTTGACGACGATGCCGTAGGACAGCGATAGGCCCAGCCCGGTGCCCTTGCCGACCGGCTTGGTGGTAAAGAAGGGTTCGAAGATGCGGTTCAGGTTCTCCTGCGGTATGCCGGACCCGGTGTCGCTCACCGCAACCCAGACGCCGTCGCCGTCCCGGCCGGTCCTGATGGTGATTTCGCCATGCTCGACGATGGCCTGGCCGGCATTGACCAGCAGGTTCATGAACACCTGGTTGAGTTGCGAAGGCAGGCAGTGGATCTCCGGCAGTTCGCCGTACTCCTTGGTTACCTTGCACTTGTACTTGAGTTCGTTCCAGACGATGTTGAGCGTCGAATCGAGGCCCTTGTGCAGGTCGGCCCACTGCCACTCGGCCTCGCCGACCCGCGAAAAGTCCTTCAGGTCCTGGACGATCTTGCGCACCCGGGACAGGCCGTCCCGGGACTCCAGCATCAGCGCGGCGATGTCGGTCTTGATGTAGGTGTAGTCCTTCTCCGCCATCAGCCGAAGCGCGGCGGCCAGTGGCGGGCACTCTGCCGAGCCGCCCGGATCGACGATTTCGCAGGCGTCGATGATCGCAAACAGATCCTTCAGGTAGCCTTCCAGGCTGCCCAGGTTGGAGTGGACGAAGCCGATCGGATTGTTGAGTTCGTGCGCCACCCCTGCCGCCAGTTGGCCGATCGAGGCCAGCTTTTCCGACTGCAGCAACTGGTTGTGCGCCTCCTCGAGCTTCTTGTTCAACTGGACCTGGCGCTCCAGGTTCTGGCGCAACTCCTCATCCCTGCCCTTGCGCCGGGAAATGTCGCGCACCACCACCAGCAGGCGTTCCTGCCCGGCCAGTTCGGCGCGCCGCATGTTGATCTCGGTCCAGAACAGGCTGCCGTCGGTGCGCTTGGCGTGCCACTCGAAGCTCTGCGGTTCGCCGGCCGCCGCCCGCATCATCCAGTAGGCGCCGTCGGCCTGGGTATAGGGCGACTCGCCCGAACTCAGGTCCTCGATGCTGGCCGCCAGGATCTCGTTCTCCCGGTAGCCGAACATCTCGCAGGCGCGCTTGTTGGTCGCCAGGATCGCACCGGTGTCGATGTCGTGGATGAAAATGCCTTCCTGGATGCTGTCGAAGATGGCCCGGAAGCGGGCTTCGCTTTCCTGCAGCGCCAGGGCGGCGGCCCGCTGTTCCGTGATGTCCAGATTGATGCCGACCAGCCTGAGCGGCGCACCGCGGTCGTCGCGCGTCACCACCATGCCGTAGGCGTGTATCCAGCGCCAGCCGCCTTCTCGGTGCCTGAGCCGCAGCTCGTGTTCGAAGCGGTCCGACCCGCCCTGCGCATTTTCCGCCAGATGCCGGGCAATCAGCACGGCATCGTCGGGATGCAGCAGCGACGACCAGCCGTCGAAAGTCGCCGGGAAGTCGCCGGACTTGAAGCCGAGCATCGCATAGTAGCTCGGGCTCAGGTACAGGCTGCCCGACGGCCGGTCCCAGTCCCACAAGCCCTGATTGGCGGCGCTCAGCGCCAGTTGCAGCCGATCCTCGATCTCGCTCACTCAGGCATCCCCGTAGCGAATCCCGACCACTTCCAGTATCCGCCAGCCGGCCGGGCTCTGGAAGCGCACCTGGTCGCCCTCGCGCGCCTTCATCAGCGCCCGCGCCAGCGGCGACAGCCAACTGATGCGGCCCTGCGCAGCGTCGGCCTCGTCGACGCCGACGATCTGGTAACTGGCTTCGACGCCATCGCCGTCGAGGATGGTCACGGTGGCCCCGAAGAACACCTGGTCGACGTTCTCCTGCAGCCCGGGATCGACCACCACCGCGCTTTCGATGCGCTTGGTCAGGTAGCGGATGCGACGGTCGATCTCGCGCAGTCGCTTCTTGCCGTAGATGTAATCGCCGTTCTCGGAACGGTCGCCGTTGCTGGCCGCCCAGGCGACCACCTGGACCAGATTCGGCCGCTCCACCTTCACCAACTGGACCAGTTCGTCGCGCAGGCGGCGATGACCGGTCACGGTCATGTAGTTCCGCGTGCCGGCCGGCAACTGCGCCGACTCGGGAGCGTCATCTTCCTCGTCGTCGTTTTCCTTGACGAAGGCCTTGTTCATGCCGGATAAATCCTCGCTGTCGAAGCGTTGATCCTACTGCATCGACTGCTTGATCGCCAGCAGTGCCTGATTGCGCAAGGTCTTGAGCAAGGCCAGTTCCTTCTCCGGGATGGCGATGGCGCCGGCCTTGTCCTTGTCGCAGTAGATCATCGCCAGCGGCTTGCCCTTGATGTTGAGCGGGAAAAGCACGAAGGTGCGGGCCGTGGTCAGCTTGCGGTACCAGCCCGGAATGCGATCGGCGATCTTCGGATCGTCGATGTCGGTGATGATGATATCGACCGCCTTGGAGGTGGCCAGGTGAAAGACGTCGGCGGTATAGCTGAGCGGGAAATGGAAACCGCGCGCGACTTCGTTGGTGTCCGGCCCGAAGCCGAACCGACCGCTCATCTGCTCGGTCCGGCCGTCACGCAGGCACAGCAGCACGCGCTGGAATCCCATCGCCCGATACATGGTCTCGAGGGTGATGCGCAGGACGTCGTTGAGCTGGAAATCGTCGACCAGCGAATTGCTGATGTCCTGGATGCCCGCAGTCAGCACCGCCTGGGCGTCCTCCGGCACCTCGGCAGCTTCCTCGCCGGCCTCGCCGTCGTCGACGCCGAGCACCGCCGTGCCACCCAGCACCGTACCGACCATGGTCGCTGCCTCTTCGGCCTCGGCGGCGGCCTGCTCGCTCGGCGGCGGTGCGGCGGCAAAGGCCTTCACCTGGCGTGCGAAGGGACTCTGCTTCAGGTTGACGTGCAGAATCGCGGCGACCTGGGTGAGCGCCGCCGACGAGGACTCGACGGTATTCTCGAACTGCTGGTCGGTCATCTGCATGCAGGGGCCGAACCGGTCGGAGACGGCACGGATCGCCTTGCCGCGCTCCTCGGGCGCGCAGCCGGCGATCACGTCGCACATCTCGTTGGAAAAGCCCGCCATCAGCCGCAAGGCTTCGTCGCGGGTGGCCGGCTTGCGGATCGGGCCGTCGGGCAGGTGCCGCATGCTGTTGACGATCGATGCCGGGAACCCCCAACTGCGCGCAATGCCGATGCCCAGGTCCTCGAACGACAGGCCCATCACGCGGACCGCCGCAGCCTCCTCGGACAGATCCTTGGCCTGCATCAGCTTGCGGATCTCCTCGACCTCCTCCGGAAAGTAGAACTGCGCCAGCAGGTGGCCGAGGCAGTGGAACAGGGCGCAGATGAAGGCCTCCTCGCCTTCGCGCGGCAGCACGGTATTGCTGGCCTCGCGCGCCAGCAGCCCCGCCAGGTTGGCGCGCAGGAAGTACTCCTTCAGTTCGCGGGCATTGGCCTTGTCCTGCAGATGCTCGAACAGCAGCACCGTGATGGCGATGTTGCGGATGGCATCGAAGCCGAGCACGATCACCGCGCGCGAGACCGTGCTGATATTGCCGCCGCCGGCCGCGCGGTAGTGCGCCGAATTGACCAGGCGCAGGATCTTGTTGGTCAGCGCGTAGTCCTTGAGGATGCTGTTGGACAGCTTGTTGATGCTTTCGCGGTCCGAATTGGTCAGCTTGTTGATCGCCGACACGGATTCCGACAGCGCCGGAAAGTCGCTGCGATGGCGCATGCGTCTGAGCAGGAACTCGAGCGTGCTCTGCTTGCTGACTTCCGCGTCGACTGCCGGCGGCGCGGCGCCCGCGCCGCTGTCGAGGTAGGCGTCGAGCGCCTTGCGCATCGCCGCGGCTGTCGGAAAGCGCTGCGCCGAATCGATGGCGCAGGCGCGCAGGATGATGTCGCCGAGACGGTCGTCGATGCCGGCCGACTTCGGCAGCGTCACCGGCTCGTGGGCAATACGCTGCATCAGTGCCTCCGGGCTGCCGCCGCGGAACACCCGCTGGCCGGTCAGCATCTCCAGCAGCACGAGGCCGGCGGCGAAGACATCCATCTTCTCGCTGATCACGCGGCCGCCGACATACTCCGGCGCCATGTAGGCCGGCGTGCCGACCAGCCCCGGACCGTCGTCGGCCGATTCGGCCGTGCGCGCGGCGATGCCGAAATCCATCACGCGCGGCACGCCGGCCCGATCGAGCAGGATGTTCGACGGCTTGAGGTCGCGATGGATGATGCCCAGCGCGTGCGCCTGAGCCAGCGCGTCGCATACCTGGCGCATCAGGTGCGCCGCCCGCACCGGCTGCATCGGCCCGCCTGCCTGCAAGGCATCCTGCAGGCTGCCTCCGTCGAGGTACTCGAACACCAGGTAGATGTCGCCGCCCTGCTCGCCGGCATCATGGATGGGCACGACGTTCGGGTGGTGAAACCTGCCGACCGTGCGCGCTTCGTCCAGCAGCACCGCGTTCACTGCCGGATCGGCATCGGAGAAGTGCAGCGTCTTGATCGCCACTTCGCGCTGCAACTGGGGGTCCCAGGCCAGATAGACGACGCTCTGGCTGCCGCGCCCGAGTTCCCGACGGATTTCGAAGCGGCCGATGGTATCTGTCATGGCATGGGCTGACCGTCTGCAGGTTTGCGCCGCGGCACTGTTGCGTCTGGTGCCGGCACCCGGATTCGAACTGGGGACCTACCGCTTACAAGGCGGTTGCTCTACCAACTGAGCTATGCCGGCGCGGGGTGAATTGTACGTCAGCCAACCCCCTGAATCGACTGGATTTTCCGGTTTGCCTCACCTACTATATGTAGTGGCCTGCCGCTTGCTAGGCTACTAGGGTTATCTTTAAGTCATTGATTTTCCGAAAGCGAAAAAATGACACTTCCAATCCTGAAAAGACAGGGATATGCTTGCCGCCCATCGTTTCAGCAATCCCTACTCATCCACTCTATCGGACAAAGAAGATGACAACAGAAACGCCGATCTCCGGAGACATCGTACCCATCCAGCAGATGGGCCTGCCCTTGCCGCAGGAAATTTCCGGCGAGGTTTTATTGGAGAAGTACGCCAAGGGCAACGAGCGCAGCGTGCACGACGTGCGCGAGCGCGTGGCGCGCGCCCTGGCCTCCATCGAACAGGAGGACAAGCGCGCCTTCTGGCAGCAGCGTTTCCTCGATGCCCAGGAAAACGGCTTCGTGCCGGCCGGCCGCATCAACTCGGCGGCCGGTACCGACCTGTGCGCCACGCTGATCAACTGCTTCGTGCAGCCCGTCGGCGACTCGATCTCGGAAATCGTCGACGACCGTCCCGGCATCTACACCGCGCTGCTGCAAGCCGCCGAGACCATGCGCCGCGGCGGCGGCGTCGGCTACGATTTCTCGACCATCCGGCCGATCGGCGCCCACGTCAAGGGCACCCAGTCGCGCGCCTCCGGTCCGGTGTCCTACATGCGCGTCTTCGACCGTTCCTGCGAGACGGTCGAGTCGGCCGGCAGCCGGCGCGGCGCCCAGATGGGCGTGCTGCGCTGCGACCATCCGGACATCGAGACCTTCATCCACGCCAAGGACGGCGGCGACCTGACCAACTTCAACATCTCGATCGGCGTCACCGATGCCTTCATGGCGGCCGTGGAAGCCGGCGGCGAAATCGAGCTCACCCATCGAGCCGAACCGGCGACCGACATCAAGCAGGCCGGCGCCTACCAGCGCGAGGACGGCCTGTGGGTCTACCGCAAGCTGCCCGCTCGCGACCTGTGGGACCAGGTGATGCGTTCGACCTACGACCACGCCGAGCCGGGCATCCTGTTCATCGATCGCATGAACCGGGACAACAACCTCAACTATTGCGAGACCATCGAGGCCACCAACCCGTGCGCCGAGCAGCCGCTGCCGCCCTATGGCTGCTGCTGCCTGGGCTCGATCAACCTGACCCGCTTCATCAAGCGCCCCTTCGAGGACGACGCCGAGTTCGACTATTCGAGCTTCGGCCGCGTCATCGACGACTGCGTGCGCATGCTCGACAACGTGCTCGACGCCACCCACTGGCCGCTACCGCAGCAGCACGCCGAGGCGCAGGCCAAGCGCCGTGTCGGCCTCGGCTTCACCGGCCTGGGCGATGCGCTGATCATGCTGCGCCAGAAGTACGACACGGCCGAGGCGCGCGCCATGGCCGGCAGGATCTCCGAGTACATGCGCGACCGCGCCTACCTGGCCTCGGTGGAACTGGCCAAGGAGCGCGGCCCCTTCCCGCTCTTCAACGCCGACCTCTACCTGTCGGGCGGCAATTTCGCCTCGCGCCTGCCGGCCGAGATCAAGGACCAGATCCGCAAACACGGTCTGCGCAACTCGCATCTGCTGTCGATCGCGCCGACGGGCACCATCAGCCTGGCCTTCGCCGACAACGCCTCGAACGGCATCGAGCCGCCTTTCTCATGGACCTACACGCGCAAGAAGCGCATGGTCGACGGCACTTTCAAGGAATACGCGGTCGAGGATTACGCCTGGCGCCTGTACAAGCACATGGGCGGCGACGTCGGCAAGCTGCCCGACTACTTCGTCACCGCACTGGCAATCTCGGCCCAGGCCCACAAGGACATGGTCGCCGCCGTGGCGCCGTACATCGACACCGCCATCTCGAAAACGGTCAACGTGCCCGAGGACTATCCCTACGCCGACTTCGAAGGCCTCTACATGGACGCCTGGAAGGCCGGCCTGAAGGGCCTGGCCACCTACCGGCCCAATAAGGTGCTCGGCTCGGTGCTGTCTGTCGAAGGCAGCGGCAGCCAGCAGAAGCAGCCGCAGGACGTCACCATCGACAGCGCCAACCGCCGCATGTCGATCGGCTCCCTGCCTGCGCCGGTACTCGCTTCGCTGCGCTGGCCGGGCCGGCCGCGCCTGGCCGACGGCAACTTGGCCTGGAGCTACATGATCGAGACGCCGCACGGCGAGTTCGCGCTGTTCGTCGGTCAGGCGGAGAACGGCCACCATCGCGCGCTGCCCTTCGAGGTCTGGGTGAACGGCACCGAGCAGCCGCGCGGCCTGGGCGCCGTCGCCAAGACGCTGTCGATGGACATGCGCGCCAACGACAAGGCCTTCCTCAAGCTCAAGCTCGATGTTCTCGCCCGCACCGTCGGCGAAGCACCCTTCGAGATGTCTTTCCCGCCGTTGGGCGAGAAGAAACTGATGCCCGGCTCGGTCGCCGCCATGGCGCAAGTCGTACGCTACCGCTGCGAACAGCTCGGCGCGCTGGAAGGCGAAGGCCCGACGCCGGTGCTGGACGCGATGTTCAGCCGCGACGAACCGAAGACCGGCACCGACGGCACCCTGTCCTGGACGGTGGATATCGTGAATCCCTCCGCCAACGAGGAGTTCGTGCTCGGCCTGAAGGAAATCACCCTGCCCGACGGCGTCACCCGACCCTACTCGGTGTGGCTCTCCGGCAACTACCCGCGCGCACTGGACGGCCTGACCAAGCTGCTCTCGCTCGACATGCGCGTGCTCGACCCGGCCTGGATCGGCATGAAGCTGCGCAAGCTGACCAACTACGCCGAGCCGCTGGGCGACTTCATGGCCCGCGTGCCGGGCAGCCAGAAGCAGCAGAACTGGCCCTCGACCGTCGCCTACATCGCCCGCCTGATCATGCACCGCTACACCATGCTCGGCATCCTCGACGAGAACGGCTACCCGACCCGCGAGATGGGCATCCTGGAATCCCCGCACGACAAGAATGCCACGGGTACGGTCAAGATCACCCAGGGCTCGTTGTGCGCCGAGTGCGGCAACATGACCGTGATCCGCAAGGACGGCTGCGACTTCTGCACCGCCTGCGGCGCAGTCGGTACCTGCGGCTGACGAAGCCTTTGCAGCCAGCAAAAAGCCCGGTTTAGGCCGGGCTTTTTGTTTTGGGGCGAGCCAATCCACAAAGTCATGAAAGGCGGATAGCCGGAGCCCGCGGCGACTGGAAGTGGAGTATAAAAGTCAACTATCACCTAGGCGCAAGGGGGCCAATATGAAGACCGTAAGACAGTTGCTGGAAATCAAGGGCCGTGACGTTGTCGTCATTTCGCCGAACGCGTCGGCATTCGATGCAATGCAGCTAATGACCACGAAGAACATCGGCGCGCTGCTGGTCCTCGACGCCGCGAACAAACTGGTCGGCATCGTAAGTGAGCGGGATTGTGCCCGCAAGATATCCATGCTGAACAGGTTGATGCGCGACGTTCGCGTATCGGAAATCATGACATCGACGATCGCCTATGTTCGCCCGGAGCAGACGAACGAAGAGTGCATGGCGCTGGTAACGGAGAAGCGGGTTCGTCACTTGCCGGTGCTGGAGAATGACCGCCTGATCGGCCTGCTATCCATCGGCGACCTGGTCAAGGACACGATCTCGGAGAAGGACTTCATCATCGAGCAACTGGTCAACTACATTCGCGGCTAGCTCGAACGGCGTGACCTCAGTAAAGTCAGCCGCGGCGACACGCCACCTTCAACCGCCGACGCGTTCGTAGTAGCGAGCGCGGTAGAGGAGACGGCGGCGGTCCGGCGCTTCGGTGAAGCCGGCGCGGTCGTGGAGGACGTTGTTGCAGACAAGGCCCATGCCGGGTTCGAGGCGGCCGTGCAGGGTCCAGGGGGTCGGGGTGGCGAGGATGCGCTCCAGCGCGACCTTGGCGGCCTGCGTGGCGGCGTCGTCTCGCCAGGCGATGCTGACGGTGCGCGCGGTGTAACGCATGTGCAGGTGGCCGCCCGCGTCGACAGAGAACACCGGGCCGGGCTGCTCGACGCGGGCGACACCATTGTCGTCGGTGCGCGCCGGGATGGTCATCGCGTCCGGCGCCGACAGGGCGCGGATGAAATCCGGATTCTCGTCGCGCAGCAGAATGTAGGCGATGTCGTGGTCGAGCAACTGGTTGTCGCCGCCGGTCGCGGCGCTCTCCACGCAGTGCAGGATCAGGCCGCGCACGGTGCGCTCGGGCAGGTTGTAGTAGCCGTCGGTATGCCACCTGATCGGCTTGTCGGTATACGGGATGAACTCGCGCCGCTCGCCGCGCACTTCGGCGCCGCGCACCGAGATCGGCGAGATGGCGTCGTCGTCGGTCAGCCAGTGGCTGTCGAGCGTCTTCAGGCCGAGCTGGGCGCCGAGCTGACGGATGATTTCCTTGTCGGGATCGCGCCCGGTCTGGCCGACGTAGACGGCCAGGTTGGCGCTGGCGTTCAGGGCCAGCAGGCGCTCGCGCTCGGCCAAAGTCAGCCGTCGCGGATCGCCCACTTTGACGAGGATATCCTCGAGCCGGCGCGGCGCGGTGTCGAGCTTGCGCTGCCGCCATTCGGCGTAGGCCGCGCGATCGGCGAGGTCGAAAGGACTGCCGCGCTCACTCATCGCCGACGCCCGCCCGCTCCCGCCGCGGCTTGTTGCCGCCGCCGAGGCCGAACAGGCCGGCCAGCGTCTTGTCGAGCGCCTTGAGCGACTCGGGCACTTCGATCTCCATCACCTGATCGACCGCCCAAAGGCGATCCTTCTCCGGCAGGCCTTCGCGCAGGCAGGCTGCGAACAGGCGCCGGAAGCCGAAGTCCGGGCCGTCCGGGCCGTAGTCGAACTCGGCGTACTCGCCGCTGCGGCGATTGAACAGGTCGAGGAAGTGCCGCTGGCAGGCGCCGGGATCGACGCTGCCCATCAGCACGTAGTTGTTCTCTTCGACGATCTCGGCCAGGCGCTTGGCCAGGGCCGTCGTGAAGTCGGCGCGCTTCTCGGATTCCAGGTTCATGTAGGCGACACGGTCGGCCGCCATGGCCATGAAGATCAGGAACTCGCAGATGAAATCGAAATAAGGCCGACCGACGTCGATGTCGTAGTCGGCGCGGCGCATGCGCTTGATCGCATCGACGGCCAGCTTCCAGGCGAGGATCGCGACCACCGAGGCCAGCGTCGCCGCGGAGCGCTGGCCTTCGGTATGGAAGCTGCTGAATGAGCGGACGGCCATGAATCAGTAGCCGCCTTTTCCTTTCGGTTGCGGCAGGCCGGCGACCTTGCAGCCCTGCTTGGCGGCACCGCCGTCCGGGAACAACTCGAACAGCAGCGCACTCTCGGCTTCCGGCATGTCGCCCTCGTCCTGCAGGCCCTTGATCAGGTTGCGCAGGTTGGGCGTGTGGCCCTCTTCCTTGTACTTCTCGCGCAGATAGGCGATGACCTTGCGGTGCTGCTCGGTCAGTGCCAAACCTTCGGCCTCGGCAATGGCATTCACCGCCTCTTCGCTGTAATCCGGCTCCAGCAGGTAGCCGTAGTCGTCGACTTCTTTTTCGTCGCCATTGATGACGTATCCCATCGGGGTCTCCTCTAAGAGTAGTTACAAAAAAGCTATTTCCTGCGCAAATAGAATTCGTGGGCGCCACGCGCCATCGGCAGCATCGCCAGCAATTCGACGGACGCCGAATGCGTCCAGGACTCGATGTCGGCCACCGAGCCCGGGCAGTCGCTGACCAGTTGCAGCACTTCGGTCGGCTTCATGCCGTCGAGCAGCTTCTTGGCCTCCAGGATCGGGCCGGGGCAGGAGACGCCGCGCATGTCGAGCGTGACGTGGGCGATCGGCGTCGTCTGCGCGCCGCCGGCCTTGCGCAGGGTGTAGGCGGTCTTGCCGTCGGCCTGCTTGGTGGCCGTCAGAAGCTCGTTGCCGGTGAACTTGCACCAGGCGAACAGGTCGTCCGAGGTGCCCGGGCAATCGGACAGCAATTGCATGCTCTGGCCGGGCTGCAGGTCGTCGATGATCTTCTTGGCGCCCAGCAGCGGCGCCGGGCAGGGCATGCCGCTCATGTCTATGGTAACGGCGGGTTTGTCCGACATTCGCTTACTCCTTCTCTCTATGGGTCTTGCGCAAATTCACTCGTCTACCGCGGCCAGCGACTTGTGCGGCACGAAGATGCCGCAGCCGCGCCGCCGATCATTGCCCAGGCCCGTGCGCTGCACTTGCAGCGAATGCTCGGGCTTGAGGCCATGGATCATCAGGCTGTAACCCTGGCGCCCGCCGTCGCCGCCGCGCGCCCGTCCGGCGATCAGTTCGCCGCTGACACCCATGCCCGCGATCAGCTCCGCGCAGGCGGCCATGAACCGCACCTCGTCGGTGATGCCGATGGCAACGAAGGGCGAATACAGCACCGTCGAAGTTTGCAGCATCTTCATCGACGGCGCGCCAACCACCTCCACCTCGCCACCCAGGTCCAGCGTGGCGCCTTCCAGCGCGCTGGCAGCCACGCAAAGCTCACGCCGCAGGCGCAGGCTCAGCCGCGCCCGGCGCGTCAGGTATATCTCCGTATTGCCCCGGCTGACCCCGGCCAGCGGATGGACCGCGATCGAGGCATCCTCGGCCAGCCACGGCAGGCGGCCGCTCAGTTCCCGCCACAAGCGGTCGGCATAGTCCAGCGCGATCGCCCGCCCGCGCAGCCCGAACACCAGATCGACGACGTCGCTGTCGCCGCCGCTCACGACCCTTCCTGTGCCGATTTCGCCCATGCCAGCATTTCCTTCGCCCAATGTTCCGCCGTTATGGGGTCGATGTCGAAAATTGTAAAGCGCGTTTTCTCGCGGATCCTTATACGAAGTAATGCCATGCCGCCGGCTTCAAAATTCAATTGCTGCAATTCAATTTCTTGATTGCCGATCGGCACCCGGAACTTGTCTAGGCTGGTAATCTTGTCCAATTGTTCGCTCGCCTCTCGGCTCAAGAAGAGTGGTATGCACTATCGCACTGGATAGGAACCGGCAACCATCACCGGATTGGCGTGGCGACACATACTCCTTCCGGGTAGGTAAGGCTAGCCCGTTTTGGGAGGAAAATCTACCGATCGGAAGTATGGTGCGGCGGGCAGCCGCTACTTAACATCCTGTCAGCCTGATTGCGGTCCAAACGAGTACGTCCCGCCGTGGGTGGCGTGGCGTCAAATGCAAAGTCCAAACAGAGGAGACAACACGATGGCCAAGCAACTCCCCCCCACCCCCTTGCTGGACCAGCTCGAAACCGGTCCGTGGCCCAGCTTCGTTACCGGTCTGAAGCGCCTGGCCAAGGACAAGGATTACGTCGTCGATGTGCTCGGCCACCTCGAGCACTCCTACAAGACCCGCAAGGGCTACTGGAAGGGTGGTACGGTCGGCGTCATCGGTTACGGCGGCGGCGTGATTCCCCGCTTCACCGAAATCAAGGATGAGAAGGGCGAAGCCGTCTTCAAGGACGCCGCCGAGTTCCACACCATCCGCATCATGCCGCCCCCCGGCATGCACTACGATACCGCCACCCTGCGTCAGTTCTGCGACGTCTGGGAAAAGTACGGCTCGGGCCTGATCGCCCTGCACGGCCAGTCCGGCGACATCATGCTGCAAGGCTGCACCACCGAGAACGTCCAGAAGGCCTGGGACGAGATCAACCAGATGGGCTTCGACATGGGTGGCGCCGGTCCGGCCGTGCGCACCTCGATGTCCTGCGTCGGCGCCGCCCGCTGCGAGCAGTCGTGCTACGACGAGGCCAAGGCCCACCAGAAGGTGATCAACCAGTTCCTCGACGACATCCATCGTCCGGCCCTGCCCTACAAGTTCAAGTTCAAGTTCTCGGGCTGCGGCAACGACTGCATGAACTCGATCCAGCGCTCCGACATGGCCGTGATCGGTACCTGGCGCGACAACATGAGCACCGACGACGCGCTGGGCAAGAAGTGGTTCGCCAAGCATGGCATGAACGAACTGGTCAATGACGTCGTCGCCATGTGCCCAACCCGCGCCCTGCAGATCAAGGACGCCAAGGATGTGCGCAAGGACGCCCACGTCGGCGCCGTCGCCATCAACGACACCCAGTGCCTCGAGATCGACAACAAGGACTGCGTGCGCTGCATGCACTGCCTCAACGTCATGACCGGCGCCCTCGGCCCGGGCAAGGACAAGGGCGCCACCATCCTGGTCGGCGGCAAGAGCCACCTGAAGATCGGCGCCCTGATGGGTACCGTGCTGGTTCCCTTCATGTCGCTCAAGACGGACGAGGACTACGAGCAACTGGTCGAACTGGCCCAGACCATCATCGACTTCTTCGCCGAAAACGCGCTCGAGCACGAGCGTACCGGCGAGATGATCGAGCGCATCGGCCTGGCCAACTTCCTCGAAGGCATCGGCCTCGACATCGACGCGAACATGGTCAACAACCCGCGCATGAACCCCTATGTGCGCACCGACGGTTGGGACGACGAGGTCGCGAAGATCAACGCCAAGAAGGCCGCGGCCTAAGCACGTTCCGGATCGCCGACTCCGGCCCGCTCGCCGCGGGCCGGCTTTCGGCCACCGGCATGACCCTATTCGAATAGCGACAACTCAGACATCACAGCGGAGACAATTCATGGCTCAACCTCAGATGCGCAAGCCGGTCGAGTACTTCCTGGACAACAAGAAGTATCTCCACCCGAAGTTCGCTGCCAACTACGGCAATTGGAAAACCCACGACCGTCCGCGCCCCGGCGTCCTGCACCACGTCTCCAACACCGGTGACCAGGTCTGGACCGTGCGCGCCGGCACCCAGCGCCAGATGGACGTGTACACCATCCGCAAGCTGTGCGACATCGCCGACAAGTTTGCCGAAGGCTTCGTCCGCTTCACCATCCGCTCGAACATCGAGTACATGGTGTCCGACGAGAGCAAGGTCGCCCCGCTGATCACCGAACTCGAAAAGAACGGCTTCCCGGTCGGCGGCACCGGCAACTCGGTTTCCATGGTCGCCCACACCCAGGGCTGGCTGCACTGCGACATCCCCGGCACCGACGCCTCCGGCGTGGTCAAGGCGATGATGGACGAGCTCTACGACGAGTTCAAACACGAGCAGATGCCCAACCGCGTCCGCCTGTCGACCTCCTGCTGCGAAATCAACTGCGGCGGCCAGGCCGACATCGCCGTCGTCATCCAGCACACCAAGCCGCCGAAGATCAACCACGACCTGGTCGCCAACGTCTGCGAACGCCCGGCCGTCGTCGCCCGCTGCCCGGTCGCCGCCATCCGCCCGGCGCTGGTCAACGGCAAGCCGACCCTGGAAGTCGACGAGAAGAAGTGCATCTGCTGCGGCGCCTGCTACCCCCCCTGCCCGCCCATGCAGATCAACGATCCGGAGCATTCCAAGCTCGCCATCTGGGTCGGCGGCAAGAACTCCAACGCCCGTTCGAAGCCCACCTTCCACAAGATGGTCGCCTCGGGCCTGCCGAACAACGCGCCGCGCTGGCCGGAAGTCAATGCCGTGGTCAAGAACATCCTGATGACCTACAAGGCCGACGCCCGTCCCTGGGAGCGCATGGCCGACTGGATCGACCGCATCGGCTGGCCGCGCTACTTCGAGAAGACCGGCCTGCCCTTCACAAATAACATGATCGACGACTGGCGCGGCGGCCGCTACAACCTGAACGCCTCGGCCCACGTCCGTTTCTGATATCGGGGTAACGATGAAGTTTTCCATCCTCATCAACGAAGGCCCGTACACCCACCAGGCGTCCGACTCGGCGTACCAGTTCGCCAAGTCGGTCCTGGCCAAGGGTCACGAGATCTTCCGCATCTTCTTCTACCACGACGGCGTCAACAACGCGACCCGCCTGACCACGCCGCCGCAGGACGACCGCAACATCGTCAACCGCTGGTCGAAGCTGGCCGAAGAGCACAAGCTCGACATGGTGGTCTGCGTTGCCGCCGCCCAGCGCCGCGGCATCGTCGACGAGGGCGAAGCCAAGCGCAACGGCAAGGACGCCACCAACCTGGCACCCGGCTTCCGCATCTCCGGCCTCGGCCAGTTGATCGAAGCCGGCATCCAGGCCGACCGCATGGTCACTTTCGGCGACTAAGGGGAAGCCCATGACGATCAAGAAATTCATGATGGTGAACCGCAAGGCCCCCTACGGCACGGTCTACGCGCTGGAGTCCCTGGAAGTGGTGCTGATCGCCGCTGCGTTCGAACAGGACGTTTCGCTGGCCTTCCTCGACGACGGCGTCTATCAGTTGAAGAGGGGCCACCAGACCAAGGGCATCGAGATGAAGGGCTTCGAGAAGACCTACGGCGCCCTCGAGGACTACGACGTCAGCAAGCTCTACGTCGACCAGGAATCGATGGCGGCGCGCGGCCTGACGGCAGACGACCTGTGCGTGCCGGTGGAAGTCATGTCCCGTGCCGAGCTCGGCAAGCTGATGGAGGAGCAGGACGTCGTCCTGTCGTTCTAAGGGAAAACACATGCTGAACATCATCAACAAATCCCCCCTGGACCGCGGCTCCCTCGACACCTGCCTGCAGTCGGCCGAAGGCGGCGCCATCCTGCTCATCGAGGACGGCGTCTACGCCGCCACCAAGGGCAGCGTCGGCGAAGCCAAGCTGAAGGCGGCAGGCAAGTTCAAGGTCTATGCGCTGGGCCCCGATCTGGAAGCCCGCGGCATGGCCGACCGGGTCATGGACGGCGTCACCGTCGTTGACTACGGTGGTTTCGTCGATCTGGTCGCCGAACACAAGGCCAGTCAGTCCTGGCTCTGATCGGGCCCACAACCTCAACTGATCATCATTTACCAAGGAGATACTCCAAATGGCTATCGAAGTTAACGGCAAGTCCTACGAAGTCGACGAAGAAGGCTACCTGATCAACCTCGGCGAGTGGAACGAGGAAGTCGGCGGTTTCCTGGCCCAGCAAGAAGGCGTCACGATGACCGACCAGCACTGGGAAGTCATCAACTTCCTGCGCGACTACTACAACGAGTTCCAGATCGCCCCGGCGGTCCGCGTGCTGACCAAGGCCATCGGCAAGAAGCTCGGCCCGGAAAAGGGCAACAGCCAGTACCTGTACGAGCTGTTCCCCTATGGCCCGGCCAAGCAGGCTTGCAAGATCGCCGGTCTGCCGAAGCCCACCGGTTGCGTTTGATCTTTCAAGTCCGTCGTTAGCGGGTCGCGGGCGGTATCGCCCGCCTCCCGGTTCCTTGGCGTCGCTCTTCGAGCGAGCCGCACTTGCGAGCAGCCATGACCATCTTCTTCGCGATCCTGTTCTACGTCGCCACCGCCGTGTTCGTGCTCGGCTTGGCGTTCAAGATCATCGACTTCGCCAGGACTCCTGCGCCGCTGTCGATCCCGACCACGCCCGCGCCGACCACGTCCGGCGGCGTGGCGTTGCGCATGTTCCGCGAGGTCGTGTTCTTCGAGAGCCTGTTCAAGGGCAGCCTCTGGATCTGGATGTTCGCCGCCGCGTTCCACTTCGGCTTGGCGCTGGTCGTGGTCCGCCACCTGCGCTATTTCACCGAACCAGTCTGGTTCTGGGTCGCCTTCGCGCAACCCTTCGGCATGTATGCCGGCTTCGCGATGGTCGCCGGCCTCGGCGGCCTGTGGGCACGCCGCTTCCTGGTCGAGCGCATCCGCTACATCTCGACGCCCTCCGACCACCTGATGCTGGTCCTCCTGCTCCTGATCGGCCTCACCGGCCTGGGCATGAAGTTCCTGATGCACACCGACATCGTCGCCGTGAAGGCCTTCTTCCTCGGCCTGCTGCGCTTCGAGATCCTGCCCCTTCCCGACCATCCCGGCCTCTACCTGCACCTGCTGCTGGTCGCCGCGTTGATGATCGTCTTCCCGTTCAGCAAGCTCCTGCACGCGCCGGGCGTCTTTTTCAGCCCCTCGCGCAACCAGGCCGACAATCCGCGCGAAGCCCGCCACCTGGCGCCTTGGGCGGCAAAGCTGGAGAAGAACTGACATGGCCGCACCCGACGCCAAAGCCAAGACCGAGGCGCCCGCCTTCCGCCAATTTCCCGCCGTGCCGGCCATCCGGTCCGGCGCCACGGAGGGCGTCCGCTCCTACGTCGCCAACGACAAGATCCAGGAGGCCATCGGCTTCCCGGGCAAGCTGGCCGACAACTGGCAGGAAACGCACGACGCCGTCATTGCCAAAATGGGCGACCTGCTCGGCAAGTACCGCTCGCTCAAGGTCTACATGGACGCATGCGTCCATTGCGGTTCCTGCACCGACAAGTGCCACTACTTCATCGGCACCAACGATCCGAAGAACATGCCGGTGGCGCGCCAGGAGTTGATGCGCAGCGTCTACCGCCGCTATTTCACGCCCGCCGGGAAGATGTTCCCGAGCCTGGTCGGCGCCCGCGACCTGAGCAGGGAAGTGCTCGACGAGTGGTACACCTACTTCTGGCAGTGCTCGGAATGCCGGCGCTGCTCGGTGTTCTGCCCCTACGGCATCGACACCGCCGAGATCACCATGGCCGGCCGCGAGATCCTCGATCACGTCGGCTACGGCCAGAAGTACTCGAACGAGATCATCGGCAAGGTGCACAAGATCGGCAACAACCTCGGCCTACCCGGCCCGGCCCTGGAAGATACCCTCAACGGCCTGGAAGAGGACGTCAAGGACGACACCGGCGTCGACGTCAAGTATCCGCTCGACGTGCACGGTGCCGAAGTCCTGCTGGTCACGCCTTCCGCCGACTTTTTCGCCGAACCGCACATCGAGAGCCTGATCGGCTACGGCAAGGTCTTCCACGCCGCCGGCATCTCCTGGACGCTGTCGACCAAGGCCTCGGAAGCCGGCAATTTCGGCATGTTCATCGGCAACTACGACCAGTTGCGCAAGATCGCCCTGCGCGTCCGTGAAGCTGCGCTGGAACTGGGCGTCAAGCGCATCGTGGTCGGCGAGTGCGGCCACGCATGGCGCGTCGCCTACGCCTTCTGGAACACGCTGACCGGCATCGGCGCCGGCGCCAACGACCCCTTCGCCGTCGAACTGCAGAAGCAGCTCGACCCGAACTACAAGCAGCCTTCGCACATCTGCGAAGTGACCTGGGACCTGATCCAGCAGGGCCGCCTGAAGTTCGACAAGTCGGCCAACGACAGCCGCATCATCACCTTCCACGACTCCTGCAACGTCGCGCGCGCCTCGCGCATGGGCGACTACCCGGGCGGCCAGTTCGACATCCCGCGCAACATCATCAAGGCGGTGGCGAACAACTACTTCGAGATGGCGCCGGACACCACGCGCGAGAAGACCTTCTGCTGCGGCGGCGGCGGCTGCCTGCTGACCGACGAACTGATCGACATCCGCGTCAAGGGCGCCCTGCCGCGCATGGAAGCCCTCAAGAACGTCGTCGACGAGCACGGCGTCAATTTCATGGCCACCATCTGCGCCATCTGCAAGGCGCAATTCACCAAAGTCCTGCCCTACTACGGATTCAACATGCGCCTGGTTGGCGGCGTGCACCAGCTGGTCAGCACGGCCATCCAACTCGGCAACGAGCAGTAATACAACGATACCCCGGAGACAATTGCCATGTCAGTCACGAACGAGCCCCAAGATACCAAGCTGTCGTTCCGCCGTTACAAGGACGGTGACGCCAAGGTCAAGCGTTGGCAGGA
>JACRIZ010000075.1 GCA_016235765.1 Rhodocyclales bacterium
AGGAGCTGACCTTGGGTCTCAATCTCGAAGAGAAGAAGGCGGTAGTTGCCGAAGTGTCCGCGCAGGTGGCGGGTGCCCAGGCGATCGTCGTCGCTGAGTACCGTGGTCTCGAAGTTGGGCAGATCACCGCCTTGCGTGCCAACGCGCGCAAGTCGGGTGTGTATCTGCGGGTGCTGAAGAACACCTTGGTGCGTCGTGCCGTCGCCGGTACGCCGTTCGAAGGACTCCAGAAGTCGATGGTTGGTCCGCTGATCTACGGTATCTCCAAGGATCCGGTGGCGGCCGCCAAGACCATTCATGAGTTCGCCAAGGGTAACGACAAGCTCGTCATCAAGGCGGGTGCAATGGCCAACTACGTCATGGACGCCAATGGCGTCAAGGCGTTGGCGACCATGCCCAGCCGCGAGGAGTTGCTGTCGAAGCTGCTCGGCACCATGCAGGCACCGATCGCCCAGTTCGTCCGTACGCTCAACGAAGTCCCGACGAAGTTCGTTCGGGGCCTCGCTGCCGTACGCGACGCCAAAGAGACTGCGTAATCGCAACGACAATCCGTCGCTTAACGAACCATCAATTCATTCAGGAGTTTTTGCATCATGGCAACCAAAGCTGAAATCCTCGACGCCATCGCTGGCATGACCGTTCTCGAACTGTCCGAAATGATCAAGGAAATGGAAGAGAAGTTCGGCGTTTCCGCCGCCGCCGCCGCCGTTGCAGTGGCCGCGCCGACCGCCGGCCCCGCCGCCGCCGCCGAAGAGCAGACCGAATTCACGGTCATGCTGATGGCTGCCGGCGAGAAGAAGGTCGAAGTCATCAAGGTGGTGCGCGCCGCCACCGGTCTGGGCCTCAAGGAAGCCAAGGACCTGGTCGATGGCGCCCCGAAGGCCGTCAAGGAAGCGATTTCGAAGGCCGATGCTGCGGCCCTCAAGAAGCAACTGGAAGACGCGGGCGCCAAGGTCGAGGTCAAGTAATTCCTCGATTCGTTCGTGGGCTGGCGGTCAGGCACCGCCAGCCCTTTTGTGCTTTGCTGCAAGACTTATTGAAACATCGCGGGGGTTAGTAGAGAGGGCTGACAGTTCAGCCTTGCCTTCTGACTTTCGACGCTGACGAGAAAACGGAGCGACCATGACGTACTCCTACACCGAGAAGAAGCGAATCCGCAAGAGCTTTGCCAAGCGCGCCAACGTGCTTGACGTGCCGTTCCTGCTGGCGACGCAACTCGACTCCTATACCCAGTTTCTGCAGGTCGACGTGCCGCCCGTCCAGAGGCGTAGCCAGGGCCTGGAGGCGGCATTTTCGTCCATCTTCCCGATCGTCTCCCACTCGGGGAGCGCCCGGCTCGAATTCGTGGAATACAAGCTCGGTGAGCCGGCCTTCGACGTCAAGGAATGCCAGCAGCGCGGCTTGACCTTTGCATCGCCGTTGCGCGCCAAGGTGCGCCTGGTGATCCTCGATCGCGAGACGAACAACGAGAAGATCAAGGAAGTGAAGGAACAGGAAGTCTACATGGGCGAGATTCCGCTCATGACCACGACCGGCTCCTTCGTCATCAATGGCACCGAGCGCGTCATCGTTTCGCAGTTGCACCGTTCGCCCGGCGTGTTCTTCGAGCACGACAAGGGCAAGACGCACAGTTCAGGCAAGCTGCTGTTCTCCGCGCGCATCATTCCCTACCGCGGTTCCTGGCTGGACTTCGAGTTCGATCCGAAGGACTTCCTGTACTTCCGCGTCGACCGTCGCCGCAAAATGCCGGTGACGATCCTGCTCAAGGCCATCGGCCAGACCCCGGAACAGATCCTGTCGACCTTCTTCGAGTTCGACACTTTCCACCTGACCAAGAAGGGCATCCAGTTCGAACTGGTGCCCGAGCGCCTGCGTGGCGAAGTGGCCCGCTTCGATTTCACCGACAAGCATGGCACTGTCCTGGTCCCCAAGGACAAGCGCATCACGGCCAAGCACATTCGTGACCTCGCCGAGGCCGGTGTCAAGAAGATCGCCGTTCCGGAAGACTTCATCGTCGGCCGTGCCGTGGCCCAGAACGTGGTCGATGCCGAAAGCGGCGAGATCCTGGCCAATGCCAACGACGAGATCACCGAGGCCCTGTTGGCCAAGCTCATGGAAGCGGGCGTCGAGGACCTCAAGACGCTCTATGTCAATGATCTGGACCGCGGCCCATACATTTCCTCGACCTTGCGTATCGACGAAACGGCCGACCAGTGGGCGGCGCGGGTTGCCATCTACCGCATGATGCGTCCTGGCGAGCCGCCAACCGAGGATGCCGTCGAAGGCCTGTTCCAGGGCCTGTTCTACTCTGCCGAGCGCTACGACTTGTCGACGGTCGGTCGCATGAAATTCAATCGTCGCGTCGGTCGCGAAGAACTTGTAGGCGCTGCAACCCTGTCCAACCACGACATCATCGACGTGATTCGGATCCTGGTCGAGCTGCGCAACGGCCGGGGCGAAGTGGACGATATCGATCACCTGGGCAACCGGCGTGTGCGTTCGGTTGGCGAACTGGCGGAAAACCAGTTCCGTGCCGGCCTGGTGCGCGTCGAGCGCGCCGTCAAGGAGCGCTTGTCCCAGGCCGAGAGCGAGAATCTGATGCCGCACGATCTGATCAATGCCAAGCCCATCTCGGCCGCGATCAAGGAGTTCTTCGGCTCCAGCCAGCTCTCGCAGTTCATGGACCAGACCAACCCGCTGTCGGAGATCACCCACAAGCGCCGCGTCTCTGCCTTGGGCCCGGGCGGCCTGACGCGCGAGCGCGCCGGCTTCGAAGTGCGCGACGTGCATCCGACGCACTACGGCCGCGTCTGCCCGATCGAAACGCCGGAAGGCCCGAACATCGGCCTGATCAACTCCCTGGCCCTTTACGCGCGGACCAATGACTACGGCTTCATGGAAACGCCCTACCGCAAGGTCGAGGGCAGCCACGTGACCGAGGAAATCGAATTCCTGTCCGCGATCGAGGAAGGCAACTTCGTCGTCGCCCAGGCGAACGCGACGCTCGACAAGAAGGGCAAGCTGACCGACGAGCTGGTTTCCTGCCGCTTCAAGGGCGAATTCGAACTGAAGACGCCGGACGAAGTGCAATACATGGACGTCGCGCCAGGCCAGATCGTTTCGGTGGCCGCCTCCCTGATTCCGTTCCTCGAGCACGACGACGCC
This sequence comes from Rhodocyclales bacterium, assembly GCA_016235765.1. Classification (GTDB taxonomy): domain Bacteria; phylum Pseudomonadota; class Gammaproteobacteria; order Burkholderiales; family Rhodocyclaceae; genus Fen-999. Next base: position 3,166 of record JACRIZ010000075.1, read on the forward strand.
AACCGCGCTTTGATGGGCGCCAACATGCAGCGCCAAGCCGTGCCCTGCCTGCGTCCGGAGAAGGCATTGGTCGGTACCGGCATCGAGCGCACCGTTGCGGTCGACTCGGGTACCGCAGTGCAGGCCCTGCGCGGCGGCGTGGTCGACTACGTCGATGCCAACCGCATCGTGGTCCGCGTCAACGACGCCGAGACAGTGCCGGGCGAGGTGGGCGTCGATATCTACAACCTCACCAAGTACACCCGCTCGAACCAGAACACCAACATCAACCAGCGGCCGGTGGTCAAGGTCGGCGACATCATCGCCAAGGGTGACGTGGTCGCCGACGGTGCATCCACCGACCTCGGCGAACTGGCGCTCGGCCAGAACATGCTGGTCGCCTTCATGCCGTGGAACGGCTACAACTTCGAAGACTCGATCCTGATCTCCGAACGTGTGGTCGCCGACGACCGCTTCACCTCGATCCATATCGAGGAACTGACCGTCGTCGCCCGCGATACCAAGCTGGGTGCGGAGGAAATCACCCGTGATATCGCCACCCTCGGCGAGGCGCAACTTGGTCGTCTCGACGAGTCCGGCATCGTCTACATCGGTGCGGAGGTCGAAGCCGGCGACGTGCTGGTGGGCAAGGTGACCCCCAAGGGGGAAACCCAGCTCACGCCGGAAGAGAAGTTGTTGCGCGCCATTTTTGGCGAGAAGGCCTCCGACGTGAAGGACACGTCGCTGCGCGTTCCGTCGGGCATGTCGGGTACCGTCATCGATGTCCAGGTGTTCACGCGTGAGGGCATCGAGCGCGACAAGCGCGCGCAGTCGATCATCGACGACATGCTGAAGGGCTACAAGCAGGACCTGGCCGACCAGATGCGCATCGTCGAGCGCGATACCTTCGCGCGGATCGAGAAGCTGCTGCTGAACAAGACCGCGGCCAAGGGCCCGAAGAAGCTGACCAAGGGCAGCAAGATCACCAAGGACTACCTGGTCTCGCTCGAGCACTATCACTGGTTCGACATCTCGCTTGAAAGCGAAGAGGCTCAGCAACAACTGGAGAACCTTCGCGACAGCCTGGACCAGACCCGCAAGGACTTCGACATTGCATTCGATGCCAAGAAGCGGAAGCTGACGCAGGGCGACGAACTGCCGCCGGGCGTGCAGAAGATGGTCAAGGTCTACCTCGCCGTCAAGCGCCGCCTGCAGCCGGGCGACAAGATGGCCGGTCGCCACGGCAACAAGGGTGTGGTGTCCAAGATCGTGCCGATCGAAGACATGCCTCACATGGAAGATGGTCGTCCGGTCGATATCGTGCTCAACCCGCTCGGTGTGCCGTCCCGGATGAACATCGGCCAGATCCTGGAAACCCACCTCGGTTGGGCGGCCAAGGGTCTCGGCCTCAAGATCGGCGAAATGCTTCGCGAGCAGACCAATGCCGCCGAAGTTCGCAAGTTCCTGCACAAGATCTACAACGTGTCGGGTCGTGGCGAGCCGGTCGATACGCTTGACGATCGCGAAACGATCGAACTGGCGACCAACCTGGTGGGTGGCGTGCCATTTGCGACACCGGTGTTCGACGGTGCCAAGGAAGAAGAAATCAAAGCGATGCTGGACTTGGCCTATCCGGACGACGTTACCGCGCGACTCGCGTTGACGCCGGCCAAGACCCAGGCGCAGCTCTATGACGGCCGCACCGGCGAGGCCTTCGAGCGTCCGGTCACGATCGGCTACATGCACGTCCTCAAGCTGCACCACCTGGTTGACGACAAGATGCATGCCCGCTCGACCGGCCCGTACAGCCTCGTGACCCAGCAGCCGCTCGGCGGCAAGGCGCAGTTCGGCGGGCAACGCTTCGGCGAAATGGAAGTGTGGGCGCTGGAGGCTTATGGCGCGGCCTACACACTGCAGGAAATGCTGACCGTGAAGTCGGACGACGTCACAGGACGGACCAAGGTGTACGAAAACATTGTCAAGGGCGAGCACAAGATCGACGCCGGCATGCCGGAGTCCTTCAACGTGCTGGTAAAGGAAATCCGCTCCCTGGCGATTGATATCGACCTGGAACGCTACTGAGAGAACCCCAAGGAGTAAGCGACGATGAAAGCACTGCTCGATCTCTTTAAGCAGGTCACCCAGGAAGAAGAATTCGACGCGATCACCATCGGGCTGGCATCGCCCGAGAAGATTCGCTCCTGGTCGTACGGCGAGGTCAAGAAGCCGGAAACCATTAACTATCGCACGTTCAAGCCGGAACGTGATGGCCTCTTTTGCGCGAAAATCTTCGGTCCGGTCAAGGACTATGAGTGCCTGTGCGGCAAGTACAAACGTCTCAAGCATCGTGGCGTGATCTGCGAGAAGTGCGGCGTCGAAGTCACGCAGTCGAAGGTTCGCCGCGAGCGCATGGGCCACATCGAGCTCGCCTCGCCGACCGCGCACATCTGGTTCCTCAAGAGCCTGCCGAGCCGGCTTGGCATGGTTCTGGACATGACCTTGCGCGACATCGAGCGCGTGCTCTATTTCGAGGCTTTCGTCGTTGTCGATCCAGGCGTCACGCCGCTGGTCCGCGCGCAGTTGCTCACGGAGGACGACTACCTTGCCCGCGTCGAGGAATACGGTGACGAATTCTCGGCGGTGATGGGCGCCGAGGGCATTCGCGAACTGCTGCGTACCCTCGACATTCACCACGAAATCGAGGTGCTTCGCCACGAGCTGGAAACGACCGGCTCGGAAGCGAAGATGAAGAAGATTGCCAAGCGCCTGAAGGTGCTCGAGGGCTTCCAGCAGTCCGGCATCCGTCCCGAGTGGATGATCCTCGAAGTGCTGCCGGTGCTGCCGCCCGACCTGCGCCCGCTGGTGCCGCTGGATGGCGGCCGCTTCGCCACCTCGGACCTGAACGACCTCTATCGCCGCGTCATCAACCGCAACAACCGCCTGAAGCGCCTGCTGGAGCTGAAGGCGCCCGACATTATCGTCCGCAACGAAAAGCGCATGCTGCAGGAAGCCGTCGATTCGCTGCTCGACAACGGCCGCCGCGGCAAGGCGATGACCGGCGCCAACAAGCGTCCGTTGAAGTCGCTCGCGGACATGATCAAGGGCAAGGGCGGCCGTTTCCGCCAGAACCTGCTCGGTAAGCGCGTGGATTACTCCGGCCGCTCGGTCATCGTCGTCGGTCCGCAGCTCAAGCTGCACCAGTGCGGCTTGCCGAAGAAGATGGCGCTGGAGCTCTTCAAGCCCTTCATCTTCGAGCGTCTCGAGAAGATGGGGATTGCCAGCACGATCAAGGCGGCCAAGAAGGAAGTGGAAGCCGAAACCGTCGTCGTCTGGGACATCCTCGAGGAAGTCATCCGCGAGCACCCGGTGCTGCTCAACCGCGCGCCGACCCTGCACCGCCTGGGTATCCAGGCCTTCGAGCCGACCCTGATCGAGGGCAAAGCCATCCAACTGCACCCGCTGGTTTGTACCGCCTTCAACGCCGACTTCGACGGTGACCAGATGGCCGTACACGTGCCGCTGTCGCTCGAGGCGCAGATGGAAGCCCGCACGCTGATGCTGGCCTCGAACAACGTCTTGTCGCCGGCCAACGGTGCGCCGATCATCGTCCCGTCCCAGGACGTCGTGCTTGGCCTTTACTATGCGACCCGCGAAAACGTGGCAGCGCGTGGCACGGGCATGGCGTTCGCCGACATCGCGGAAGTGATTCGAGCCCTCGACCTGCGGCTATGCGATCTCCATGCGCGTGTCTCGGTTCGCCTCAAGGAGTACGAGCGCGACGGCGACAGCTGGCGCGAGAAGATCGTGCGCACCTCCACCACCGCCGGGCGGGCGATCCTGTCGGAAATCCTGCCCAAGGGCCTGCCCTTCAAGGTGATCGACAAGCCGCTCAAGAAGAAGGAAATCTCCAAGCTGATCGACGAGAGCTTCCGGCGCTGCGGCCTTAAGGAGACGGTGATCTTCGCCGACAAATTGATGCAGTCCGGCTTCACGCTGGCGACGCGCGGCGGCATCTCGATTGCGATCGGCGACATGCAGGTGCCGACCCAGAAGGCCGTCATCATCGATTCCGCCGAAGCCGAGGTGAAGGAGATCGAGAAACAATACACGTCCGGTCTCGTGACGGTAGGCGAGCGCTACAACAAGGTCGTCGATATCTGGGGTCGGGCCGGTGACCAGGTCGCCAAGGCGATGATGGATCAACTGGCGCACCAGCGGATCACCGATGCGCAGGGCAAGGAAGTCAGCCAGGAGTCCTTCAACTCGATCTACATGATGGCCGACTCCGGCGCGCGCGGCTCGGCCGCCCAGATCCGGCAGCTCGCCGGCATGCGCGGCCTGATGGCGAAACCCGATGGTTCGATCATCGAGACGCCGATTACCACGAACTTCCGCGAGGGCCTGAACGTTCTTCAGTACTTCATTTCGACGCACGGCGCGCGCAAGGGCCTTGCCGACACCGCGTTGAAGACGGCCAACTCCGGCTACCTGACGCGCCGCCTGGTCGACGTGACGCAGGACCTGGTCGTTACCGAGCCCGACTGCGGCACCACGGCCGGGTTCGCCATGAAGGCGCTGGTCGAGGGTGGCGAAGTCGTGGAGCCGCTGCGCGAGCGCATTCTGGGCCGCGTGGTGGTTGCCGACGTCGTCAATCCTGATACGCAGGATGTGCTCTACGCCTCCGGCCACCTCCTCGACGAAGAGTCGGTGGATACGATCGAGGCGCTGGGCATCGACGAGGTGCGGGTACGCACCCCGCTTTCCTGCGAGACCCGCTATGGCCTGTGCGCAAAGTGCTATGGCCGCGACCTTGGCCGTGGTTCGCTGGTGAATGCCGGCGAAGCGGTGGGCGTCATTGCCGCCCAGTCCATCGGTGAGCCGGGTACTCAGTTGACCATGCGCACCTTCCACGTCGGCGGTGCGGCGTCGCGCGCAGCGGTTCAAAGTCAGGTCGAGGCAAAGAGCAGCGGTACGATCCGCTTCTCGCCGACCATGCGCTACGTCACCAACCCGCGCGGCGAGAAGGTTGTCATCGCCCGCTCGGGTGAGGTGGTCATCGGTGACGAAAATGGTCGCGAGCGCGAGCGCCACAAGGTTCCTTACGGTGCAACGCTGTCGGCCGACGACGGCATGCAGATCAAGGCGGGCGCGATACTCGCCACCTGGGATCCGCACACCCGGCCGATCGTCACCGAGTACGCCGGTACCGTCAAGTTCGAGCACGTGGAAGAGGGCGTGACGGTTGCCAAGCAGATCGACGATGTCACCGGCCTGGCGACGCTGGTCGTGATCGACCCGAAGCGTGGCAGCAAGTCCCAGGCGAAGGGCCTTCGCCCGCAAGTGAAGTTGCTGGATGAAGCCGGTCAGGAAGTGAAGATGCACGGCACCGATCATTCGGTGGCAATCACCTTCCAGGTCGGCTCGATCATTACCGTCAAGGACGGCCAGCTTGCTGCGGTTGGCGATGTGCTGGCGAGAATTCCTCAGGAATCGGCCAAGACCCGGGACATCACCGGGGGCTTGCCGCGGGTAGCCGAACTCTTCGAGGCCCGCTCCCCGAAGGACGCCGGCGTGCTCGCCGAGGTCACGGGCACAGTCAGCTTCGGCAAGGACACCAAGGGCAAGCAGCGCCTGGTGATTACCGAGCCGGACGGCACCGCCCACGAGTACCTCATCCCGAAGGACAAGCACGTCATGGCGCACGACGGCCAGGTCGTCAACAAGGGTGAGATCATCGTCGACGGTCCGGCTGATCCGCACGACATCCTCCGCCTCAAGGGCATCGAGGAGCTGGCGCGCTACATCATTGATGAAGTGCAGGACGTCTACCGGCTGCAGGGTGTGAAGATCAATGACAAGCACATTGAAGTGATCGTTCGGCAGATGTTGCGGCGGGTCGTCATCACCGATCCGGGCGAATCGAAGTTCATCCGCGAGGAGCAGGTCGAGCGCTCGGAAGTGCTGGACGAGAACGATCGCCTCAAGGGCGAGGGCAAGCGGCCGGCAGAGTTCGAGAACGTCCTGCTTGGCATTACCAAGGCCAGCTTGTCCACGGATTCCTTCATTTCGGCAGCCTCCTTCCAGGAGACGACTCGAGTGCTCACCGAAGCTGCAATCATGGGCAAGCGTGACGAGTTGCGTGGCTTGAAGGAAAACGTGATCGTCGGCCGCCTAATTCCGGCGGGAACCGGCATGGCGTATCACCGTACCCGACGCATGCAAGCGGCGGGCGGAGACGCCGGCAAGGCCATGTTCGACTTGCCCGCCGCCGGGCAAACAACGGAAGAGGTGCAACCCGGTTGACGGGCCAAGCCTCGATAAATATAATCCGGCCTCTTTGCATCCAACTTAGCGGCCGCAAATCACTGTATTTTGGGAACCTGATATGCCAACGATTAACCAACTGGTGCGCAAGGGTCGGCAAGCCCCAGTCAGCAAGAGCAAGGTGCCTGCCCTCGGCGGCAGCCCTGCCAAGCGCGGTGTGTGTACGCGCGTGTACACCACGACCCCGAAGAAGCCGAACTCGGCCTTGCGTAAGGTGGCCAAGGTGCGCCTGACGAACGGCTTCGAAGTGATTTCGTATATTGGCGGCGAGGGGCACAACCTGCAGGAACACTCGGTCGTCCTGATCCGCGGCGGTCGTGTCAAGGACCTGCCCGGCGTTCGTTACCACATCGTTCGTGGCAGCCTTGATACCCAAGGCGTCAAGGATCGCAAGCAGGCCCGCTCCAAGTACGGCTCCAAGCGGCCCAAGCAGGCATAACTTAGTCTCGAGGTCACTATGCCCCGTCGTCGTGAAGTTCCCAAGCGTGACATCCTGCCGGATCCGAAATTCGGCAGCGTCGATGTTTCCAAGTTCGTCAACGTGCTGATGACCAGCGGCAAGAAGTCGGTTGCCGAGCGCATCATCTACGGCGCGTTCGACCAGATCAAGTCCAAGAGCGGCAAGGATCCCCTGGAAGTGTTCTCCCTGGCGGTGAACAACGTCAAGCCGATCGTCGAGGTGAAGAGCCGTCGCGTCGGTGGCGCCAACTATCAGGTCCCGGTCGAGGTTCGGCCGTCCCGTCGCATGGCCCTGTCGATGCGCTGGCTGCGCGAGGCAGCTCGCAAGCGCAGTGAAAAGTCCATGGGCCAGCGTCTGGCCAACGAGTTGCTCGAGGCGGCGGAAGGTCGCGGCGCGGCGATGAAGAGGCGTGAAGAAGTGCACCGCATGGCCGAGGCCAACAAGGCGTTCTCGCACTTCAGGTTCTGACAGTCACCGCGCGATAGCAGTATCGCGCGGATTTTTTCGTTGCCGCCCTGGCATCTCTCCAACCGGTGAGGGCCAAGGCGGTTTGGCTTAGATAAGGCAGGTATTCAAAGTGGCCCGCAAGACTCCTATTGAGCGCTATCGCAACATTGGCATTTCCGCGCACATCGATGCCGGAAAGA
>JACRIZ010000082.1 GCA_016235765.1 Rhodocyclales bacterium
CTACCGGGTGCTGACCGCCGTCGACGCGGCGCTGATGGTGATCGACGCCGCCAACGGCGTGGAGGCGCAGACGCTGCGCCTGATCGAGGTCTGCCGCGCCCGCAACACGCCCATCCTCACCTTCATCAACAAGCTCGACCGCGAGGTGCGCGAGCCGCTCGACCTGCTCGACGAGATCGAGCGCACCCTGGGCATGCCCTGCGCGCCGCTGACCTGGCCGGTCGGGCAGGGCAAGAACTTCCACGGCATCTATGACCTGCGCACCGAGCGCATGCGCGTCTTCCGCCCCGGCGAGGACCGCATCGGCGAGGACGAGATCGTCGACGACCCGGCGGTTCTGGCCGCGCGCTTCGGCGCCGAGTACGAAACGGCCCATCACGAGATGGAGCTGATCCGCGGCGCCGCCCACCCCTTCTGCCGCGACGACTTCCTGGCCGCGCACCAGACGCCCGTGTTCTTCGGCTCGGCAATCAACAACTTCGGCGTGCGCGAAGTGCTCGACGCACTGGTCGACCTCGCCCCCGCGCCGTCGCCGCGCCAGGCCGTATCGCGCGTAGTGAAGCCCGAGGAGGACGAGTTCTCCGGCGTCGTGTTCAAGATCCAGGCCAACATGGACCCGGCGCACCGCGACCGCATCGCCTTCGTGCGCGTCTGCTCGGGCAAGTTCGAACGCGGCATGCGCCTCAAGGTGCGCCGAACCAACAAGGAACTGCGGCCGACCGGCGTCGTCACCTTCCTGTCCCAGCGCCGCGACCGCGTCGAGGAGGCCTACGCCGGCGACATCATCGGCATCGTCACCCACGGCGGCCTGCAACTGGGCGACACCGTGACCGGTGGCGAAACGCTGCAATACACCGGCCTGCCCTTCTTCGCCCCGGAGATGTTCCGCACCGTCGAACTGGCCGACCCGATGCGCAGCAAGCAACTTGCCAAGGGCCTCCAGGAGCTCGGTGAAGAAGGTGCCATCCAGGTGTTCCGGCCCATGGCCGGCAGCCTGATGCTGCTCGGCGCCGTCGGCCAGTTGCAGTTCGAAGTCGTGCAGCACCGCCTGAAGACCGAGTACGGTGTCGACGTGCGCCTGTCGCCTGCCAATTTCGCCGGCGCCCGCTGGGTGAGTTGCGACGACGAAACCGAACTGCGCCGCTTCATGAACGCCAACGGCTCGCGCCTGGCGCTGGACGCCGCCGATACGCACGCCTACCTGATGTCCTCGCGCTACGACCTGGAGCTGACGCAGGAGCGCTATCCGAAGATCCAGTTCCACCCGATGCGCGAACATGCGGGGCTGGTGCTGCAAAACTGACTCGGGGGGCGGATGACGACGGGAAGGGCGAAGTTTGCTATTCTTGGCAGCTAAGGTACCCGCGTCATTCCGCTTCGATGCTACTTTCCCACTGCCCCAATTGCCAGCACGACAACCCGCCTGGCGAACGCTTCTGCGCAGCTTGCGGCGTACCGCTGGACTTGAAGCCGTGCCCCGTCTGCGGCAAGGTCGATAACGTCAAGGCGACGGTCTGCGCCGGCTGCGGCGCGCACTTCCCGGCCCTCACCGGCGTGGTGGCCGCCAGTGAGTCCGGCAGTTCCGCCGGCGCGACGGCGAGGCCCCTGCCACCCGTCGTCGCACCGCCCCCGACGACCATGCGCGCGCTCCCGTTGATCATCGTCGCACTGGCTGCCGGTGGCATCCCCTTGCTGTGGCTCTACCGCAATACCATGCCGGTACCGAAAGCCTGGCAGGGGCAGGGCCCCGGTATCGAGACAACGGCGCCAGCCCCGCTGCCACTGCCCGCCGTACGGCCGGAGCCGGCTCCGCAGCCGCCCCAGGTCGTCCCGCCGACGTCGTCCGCACCGGCCCTCATTCCGCTGCCGCCCAAGGTCATCCAGCAGCCGGTCGTGCCTGAGGCACCGCCGCCGGCTCCGGCCAGTCCGCCGGTTCGGAGTGTCACGAAGCCGATCGCGCCGGTGAAGCCGGCAGCCAAGCCGGCGACCAAGCCCGCCCCGGCAGCGGCCGGGAGCAAGCCAGCCGCTCCGGCGGCCACCGAGTGCACCGAGGCGCTCGCCGCCGTCGGACTTTGCGACCCGAAGGCCGGCAAGTGATGGGCTGGCGACGCCTGGCCGTACGCCTGGGCATCTCATTGGCAGTCGCGTTGCTCCCTGCAGCAACGTTCGCAGACGATATCCGCCTGCTGACCGGCCCGCAGCAGACCTCGCAGCACCGGGTGGGCGGCGAACTGGCCGCGCGCCTGGGCCCGGCCGTCGACATCCCGCTGACCGTGGTGCCGACGGCCGGCCCGGCCGACATCCTCCAGCGCATGCGCGACGACACCCGCGCCGGGGGCGGCTTGAATCTGGCGTTGCTGCAAGCCGACGTGGCGCAGCTCTACCTCCTCACCGCCCAGGGCGGCAACCGGGAAGCCGCCGCCTGGCTGGCGCCGCTGCGGGTGGTCGCGCCGCTCTACAACGAGGAACTGCATTTCATCGTCCGCAGCGATTCCGCGTTCGAGTCGGTGCAGGACATCCGCGAGGCGCGCATCAATGTCGGGCCGGCCGCCGGCGGCACCGCCCTGTCCGTCGCCACCCTGTATCGCCTGCTCTTCGACACCCTGCCGGCTGCCGACAAGCTGAGCCGCCTCGGCCACGAACAAGCGCTGGCAAGGCTCCTCACCGATCGCAGCATCGATGTCGTGGCGATGCTTGCCGACCAGCCCGCGCCGCTGCTGGCCAACATGAAGCCCGAGGCACGGCGCTTCGTCCGCCTGCTCAAGTTCGATCGCGAACATCCGACCGCCGCAGTGATTTCGCGGGTGTACGGCGCGTCGGCCCTGCGCGCGGCGAGTTACCCGAACCTGCTCGAGCAGGATGTGCCGGCACTCACCGTGCGGCTCTACCTGGTCGTCCATGGCGAGCCCGAGGGCGAGGACGCGCAGCGGCTGCGCCGTCTGGCCGGTGCCTACTGCCAGGCGCTGCCCAAGCTGAGGTCCGATGGGCACCCGAAGTGGCGCGACACCGCGCCCGGCCTGCCGGCACTGGTGCCCGGCTGGCACTATTCCGACCGGGGCACCCCCGAGCTCGCCCGCTGCCTGGGCGTGGCAGCCAATGAAATTCCCGATGCCTGCCTGCCCCTCGAGCAGGCGCTCGGACTCTGCCGCGCCAACGTTACCGTCGTCGCGCCCGCGACTGCCGCCGCCGACGCTCCACGATAGCGAGAATTTCGTCGAGCTCCTCGCCGCTGATCTCGAGCGGATGGCCGTACTCGTCGAGGATGGCGCCGAGTTCCTCGTGGCTCAAGCCTGACAGGGTCGGCGCTGCGACGACCTCGGGTTCCCTGGCGACCAGCTCCGGATGCGGCCGCGGGTAGTGCCGACCCGGGATCAGGTTGTGGTACAGGATGCCGAGCGCCACCAGCAGCGCGGCGTTGGCCGCCACCGGCGTCAGCACGTAGGCGAAACCCAGGTCCCGGATGGTGTCGCCGCCGATGACGGCGAACAGCGCCACCGCGCCCGCGGGCGCGTGCAGGCAGCGCAGGGTGAGCATGGCGACGATGGCGCCGCCCACCGCGAGTCCGGCGGCGACAGGCTCGTAGGGCACCCAGCGCGCCATCGTCACGCCGATCGCCGCGCTCACCACATAGCCGCCGAACACCGACCAGGGCTGGGCCAGCGGGCTGGCCGGCAGCGCGAAGATCAGCACCGAGGAGGCGCCGACCGCGGCAATCACGTAGAACGGCGCCGGCAGCAGCGCCGGCGACAGGAGAACCACGGCCACGATGGCCAGCAGGGCGCCGAAGCCGGATAGCCCTCGCTCGCGCCAGGGCACGTGGCCCGGCTCGGGCAGGAAATTGTAGAGGAATTGTCGCCAGCGCATCTTCGTCTCTCGTCGCAGGGGAGGCGACATTCGACGTGAAAGCGGCAAAACTTTCAAGCGGCCTGGCGCAAGGACAACAACATTCTTTTCAGTTCCGGCAGGCAGGCGCCGCAGCCCGTGCCGCAGCCCGTGCGTTCCTGAAGTTGCTCTTGCCCCGTGGCGCCGGCAGCGACGGCATCGGCAATGTCCGTTTCGGAGACGTTCTTGCAACTGCAAACGATGCGGCCCCGATGGTGGGCCAGGTTGGCGGGAGGCGTCGCCGCGGGCAGGAACAGCCAGGGCCGCAGCGGCTCGATCGGCTGGTCGGCCAGCATCGCCTCCTTGAGCCAGGCACCGGCCGCGACCTCGCCGAACAGGGCCAGGCCGGTCAGCAGGCCATCCTCGACCAGCGCCCGCTTGGCAATGCCGCGGCGGCCATCGGCGTAGGCCAGTGCGCGCTCGTCATCGAGCCCAAGGATGGCGGCGACCCGCGCCAGCAGGGCGGTATCGGGTGCCGCGGCGGCGGCCAGTTGCAGCGTGAGTAACGTGGCGTCGCGGCCGACCAGGGCCAATGCGGCGTAGCCGAATTCGCGCAGCGCGGACGCCAGGGCCGCGCTCCAGCGCAACGCCGTCTCGGGATCGGCCGTCCGCCGCAGCAACAAACCGCGCCAGGGCAGGTCGGCACGCTCGATGCGGATCGCCGCATGCTTGAATTCCGGCTGCTTCGAATGCGGGTCGAGCGCCGGCACGGTCAGTTCGTTGGCGCCGGCCGAACTCAGCCGCCGCCGGCCCCAGTGCATGGGGACGAAGACATGGCCGGGCTTCTGGCCGGCATCGGCCGCCACGGGCAGGACGATCTCGCCGCGCCGGCTCTTGACGCGCACCAGGTCGCCGGGCGCGATGTCGCGCCGTTGCAGGTCGTCCGGATGGCAGGCTGCGACGGGAGTTTCGGCGTGGTTGTAGAGGCGGGCGGCGAGGCCGGTGCGGCTCATGCCGTGCCACTGGTCGCGCAGGCGGCCGGTATTGAGGTGCAGCGGGTGGCGCGCATCGGTCGGCTCGGCGACGGTGGCGTGGCGGATGGCGACGAAGCAGGCCAAGCCGTCAGCCGTGGCGAAGCGCCTGTCCTCGTACAAGCGCGTCTTGCCTGCGGCCGCAGCCGCCGGGTAGGGCCACTGCTGCGGTCCGTCGCGCTCCAGGATTTCGTAACTCAAGCCAGAAAGGTCGAGGTCGCGGCCGGCGGACAGCGAGGCATGCTCGGCGAAGATTCCGGGCGGGCCATCTGAGGCGAAGAGGCGCGGCGTGTCGCCGCGGCTGACTTTTTCGCCGAGGCGCAGCGCGAAGTCGCGGGCGATCTGCCAGTCGGGGCGGGCTTCGCCGGGCGGCGCCACCGCCGCGCGTACGCGCGAGATGCGGCGTTCGGTGTTGGTGACCGTGCCCTCCTTCTCGCCCCAGGTGGCGGCCGGCAGCAGCAGGTCGGCGTAGACCGCCGTCTCGGTGTCGGCATAGGCTTCCTGGACGACGACGAACTCGGCACGTTCGAGCGCGGCGCGCACCCTGGCCTGGTCGGGCAGCGACTGGGCCGGATTGGTACAGGCAATCCAGATCGCCTTGATCTCACCTCTGCCAAGCGCATCGAACATCTCCACCGCGGTCTTGCCGGGACGCTCGGGCAGCGCCGGCAGGTTCCAGTGGCGGGCGAGCTCGGCGCGGTCGGCCGCATTCTCGGGATCGCGATGGCCGGGCAGCAGCGTCGCCATGGCGCCTGTCTCGCGGCCGCCCATGGCGTTGGGCTGACCGGTCAGCGAGAAAGGTCCGGCACCGGGCCGGCCGATCTGGCCGGTGGCGAGATGCAGGTGGATCAGCGCGCTGCCGTTGTCGGTGCCGTGCTGCGACTGGTTGAGGCCCTGGCACCAGAGCGAGAGCGCCGCTGTCGACTGGCCGAACCAGCGCGCCGCAGTGACGATGTCTTCTGCCTTCACGCCGCAGATGCGGGCGGCCGCTTCCGGCGTCAGCTCGCGCACGGCATCGCGCGCCGTCTCGAAGCCTGTGGTGTGGGCATCGATGAAGCGGCGGTCGAGATAGCCGTCCCAGATCAGCACCTGCAGCATGGCGCCGAACAGGACGGTGTCGGTGCCCGGCTCGATGGCGAGGTGCAAATCGGCGGCGGCGGCGGTGTCGGTGGCGCGCGGGTCGACGACGATGAGCTTCAGGTCCGGATTGGCCGCCTTGGCGTCCATCACCTGACGGAAGACGACCGGGTGCGCATAGGCCGGATTGGCGCCGGCAATCAGGATGCATTCGGCGAGCGCGACGTCTTCGTAGCTGCAGGGCGGCGCGTCGGCGCCCAGGGTGCGCTTGTAGGCCGACACCGCCGAGGACATGCAGAGCCGCGAGTTGGAGTCGATGTTGTTGGTGCCGATCAGGGCCCGCGCCAGCTTGTTGAAGACGAAGTAGTCCTCGGTCAGCAATTGGCCGGAGACGTAGAAGGCGACCGCATCCGGGCCGTGGTCGCGGATGATGGCGGCGAACTTCTCCGCGGCGTGGTCGAGCGCTTCGTCCCAGGTGGCGCTCCGCCGCGGCTGACTTTTCGCGGTGCGCAGTTCCGGATGCAGCGCCCGCGTCGCCGTCAGCGTCGTCAGCTCCAGCGTCGCGCCCTTGCTGCACAGCCGGCCGAAGTTGGCGGGGTGCGTTTCGTCGCCGACCACCCGGACGATGCGGCCGTCCTCGACCGTGGCGACGACGCCGCAGCCGGTGCCGCAGTAGGGACAAGTGGTGCGGATGTCCACGATCGGGCCGCTCAGCCGATGGCAAGCCAGACCAGGCCGTCTTCGACCCTGACCATGATCGTCCGGGCGCAGCCCTTGTCGGGCGCCACGGCCTCGCCGGTGGCCAGGTCGACCTTCCAGCCGTGCATCGGGCAGGTGACCGTGTCGCCATGGACGATGCCCTGCGACAGCGGGCCTCCCTTGTGCGGGCAGCGGTCGTGCAGCGCATGGACGCGGTCGTCGCCGGTGCGGAACACCGCCAGGCGGCCGACCGGCGAACTCACCACGCGGCTGCCCTGACGCGGGATGTCGGCCAGGGCGCAGAGCCGCTTCCAGACGGGCGTGACGTTTTCGGCTAGTTGGGCGGACATGTCAGACCTCCAGGATTTCGTATTCGCGCTTCGCGGCGGGCTGGCTCGCAGCCTTGGCCCACGGGTCCTCGTAGCCTTGCAGGGCATAGAGCAGCCGCTCGTAGAGCTGCTGGCGGTTCTCGGCGTCCTCGACCACCTGCCGCTTGACGTGGTCAAGGCCGACGCGGGCGACGTAGTGGCAGGTGCGCTCCAGGTAGTAGGCCTCCTCGCGGTAGAGTTGCAGGAAGGCGCCGGAGTACTGCTTCACCTCGTCGTCGTCCTTCACCTTGCAGAGGAATTGCGCGACCTCGGTCTTGATGCCGCCGTTGCCGGCGACGTAGAGCTCGTAGCCGGAATCGACACCGATCACGCCGACGTCCTTGATGCCGGCCTCGGCGCAGTTGCGCGGGCAGCCGGAGACGGCCAGCTTGACCTTGTGCGGGGACCACATGCCGAACAGCATCTTCTCCAGCTTGACGCCCATGGCCATCGAGCGCTGGGTGCCGAAGCGGCAGTGCTCGGCGCCAACGCAGGTCTTCACGGTGCGGATGCTCTTGCCGTAGGCATGGCCGGAGACGAGGCCGGCGGCGCCGAGGTCGGCCCAGACCTTGGGCAGGTTTTCCTTGGGGATGCCGAGCAGGTCGATGCGCGCGCCGCCGGTCATCTTCACGGTCGGCACCGCGTACTTTTCGGCGACCTCGGCGATGGTGCGCAGTTCGGCCGGCGTGGTCAGCCCGCCCCACATGCGCGGCACCACGCTGTAGGTGCCGTCCTTCTGGATGTTGGCATGCGCCCGCTCGTTGATGAAACGGCTTTGCGGATCGTCCTCGGCTTCGTGCGGCCAGGTCGAGATCAGGTAGTAGTTGAGCGCCGGCCGGCAACTGGCGCAACCGTTGGGCGTCTTCCATTCGAGCGCACGCAGCACGTCGGGAATCGTCAGCAGCTTCTGCTCACGAATCGCGGCACGCACTTCGCCGTGCGAACGATCGGTGCACGCGCAGACCGGCTTGTCCCGGGTATCGGCCGGCTGGTAGGCGCCGCCGACGGTGGAGGCCAGGATCTGCTCGACGAGACCCGTGCAGGAGCCGCAGGAGGAGGAGGCCTTGGTGTGCTTGCGCACGTCGTCGAGGGTGAAGAGGCCGTGGGTCTTGATCGCTTTGACGATGTCGCCCTTGCAGACGCCGTTGCAGCCGCAGACCTCGGCCGTGTCGGGCATCGTCGCGGCCAGCGTCTTGCCGGCGTGGCCGACGTCGCCGACGTGGTGCGAACCGAACATCAGGTGGTCGCGGATCCCGGCGACGTTCTGGCCGTCCTTGAGCAACTGGAAGTACCAGGCGCCGTCCGCCGTGTCGCCGTAGAGCACGGCGCCGACCAGCTTGTCGTCCTTGAGCACCAGTTTCTTGTATACGCCGCCGGCGGGATCGTGCAGCACGATCTCGTCGGCCTCCTGGCCGCCCATGAAGTCGCCGGCCGAGAACACGTCGATGCCCGTCACTTTCAGCTTGGTCGAGGTCACCGAGCCCTGGTAGCGGCCGATGCCGAAGTGGGCCAGGTGATTGGCGCAGACCTTGGCCTGCTCGAACAGCGGCGCCACCAGGCCGTAGGCGATGCCCCGGTGGGCGACGCATTCGCCGACGGCGTAGATCCGCGGATCGTAGGTTTGCAGCGTGTCGTTCACCACGATGCCCCGCTCGCAGTGGATGCCGGCCTTCTCGGCCAGCGCGGTATTCGGGCGGATGCCGACCGCCATCACCACCAGGTCGGCGGGAATCGCCTCGCCGTCCTTGAATCTGATCGCCGCCACGCGGCCGCTCTCGCCGGCGACCAGTTCCGCCGTCTGCTTGCCGAGCAGGAACTTGAGGCCCTTGGCTTCCAGCGACTTCTGCAGAAGATCGGCGGCGGTCTTGTCGAGCTGGCGCTCCATGATCCAGTCGGCCAGATGTACCACGGTGACATCCATGCCGCGCAGCTTGAGGCCGTTGGCCGCCTCGAGGCCGAGCAGGCCGGCGCCGATCACTACCGCATGCTGGTGATGCTTGGCCGCTTCGATCATCGCCTCGGTGTCGGCGATGTCGCGGTAGGCAATCACGCCCGGCAGGTCCTTGCCCGGCACCGGCAGGATGAAGGGCGAGGAGCCGGTGGCGAGCAGCAGACGGTCGTATGGTGCCTCGGTGCCATCGGCCGCGACCACCTTGCGCTTGACGCGATCGATCCTGGTCACCTGTTTGCCGGCATGCAGGGCGATGCCGTTGCCCTCGTACCACGCCAGATCATTGAGGACGATATCGGGCAGGGTCATCTCGCCCGCCAGCACCGGCGACAGCAGGATGCGGTTGTAGTTGGGATGCGGCTCGGCGCCAAACACCGTGACCTCGTACATGTCCGGCGCCAGCTTCAGGAGCTCTTCGAGGGTGCGGCAGCCGGCCATGCCGTTGCCGACCATCACCAGTTTCTGCTTCTTCATCATCAGGCCGCCTTCTTGAGTTGCTTGCGGTAAAGGAACTCGACCACCGCCGCGCGGTACCCGGCGAAGGCGGGGTCGTGGGCGAGGGTCAGGCGGTCGCGCGGCCGGGCCAGCTTCACTTCGAGAATCTCGCCGATGGTGGCCGACGGGCCGTTGGTCATCATGACGATGCGGTCGGAGAGCAGCACCGCCTCGTCGACGTCGTGGGTGACGATCACGGTCGTCGCGCCGGTCTTCTCCATCACGCCGAGCAGTTCGTCCTGCAACGCCGCGCGGGTCAGCGCATCGAGGGCGCCGAAGGGCTCGTCCATGAGCAGGATCTTCGGCTCCATGGCGAAGGCGCGGGCAATGCCGACACGCTGCTTCATGCCGCCCGAGACCTCGTGCGGATACTTGTGCATGGCGTGGTCCATGTGCACCATCGCCAGCGCCGCTCCGACGCGCGCCTCCAGCTTGGCGCGTTTCTCCTTGCGGCCGAACACCTGCTCGACGCCCAGCATGACGTTCTCGAAGCAGGTCATCCAGGGCAGCAGCGAGTGGTTCTGGAACACGACGGCGCGATCCGGACCGGGGCCGGCGATCTCGCGGCCGTCGCAGAGCAGCACACCGATGGTCGGCAGCGTCAGGCCCGCGATCAGGTTCAGGAGCGTGCTTTTGCCGCAGCCGGAGTGGCCGATCAGGGAGATCACCTCGCCGGTGCCGATGGCGAGGTCGATATCGCGCAGGGCGATGAACTTGCCCTGCTTGGTGTCGAAGGTCTGGCCGACCTTCTCGATCTTGACCAATGCGTTGTTCACGATGTTCTCCTCAACGCGATTCGTAGCTGAAGCGCCGGGCCAGGAACAACAGGATCTGTTCCAGGATCAGGCCGACGATGCCGATAACGAAGATGGCGATGACGATGTGTTCGACCTTGAGGTTGTTCCACTCGTCCCAGACCCAGAAACCGATGCCGACGCCGCCTGTGAGCATCTCGGCGGCGACGATCACCAGCCAGGCGGTGCCGATCGACAGCCGGATGCCGGTCAACATGTAGGGCAGCACGGCCGGGAACAGGATCTTGGTGATCACCTTCGATTCCGGCAGGCCGAGCACGCGCGCAACGTTGAGATAGTCCTGCGGCACGCGGCGCACGCCTTCGGCGGTGTTGAGGATCATCGGCCAGATCGAGCAGATGAAGATCGTCCAGGTCGCCGCCGGGTCGGCCTTCTTCAGTACCAGCAGGCCGATCGGCAGCCAGGCCAGCGGGGAGACCGGCCGCAACAGGCTGATGATCGGGTCCATCATCCGGCTCATGAACTCGAAGCGGCCGAGCAGGAAGCCGAGCGGAATGCCCACCGCGGCGGCGATGCCGAAGCCGATGGCGACGCGCTTCAGCGAGGACAACACGTTCCAGCCGATGCCCTGGTCGTTCGGGCCGTTGCTGTAGAAAGGATCGGCGAACAGCTTCGCCGCCGCATCCCAGGTCGGGCCCGGCCCGGGAATGCTGCCGCCCTTGAGCGTGGCGAGGTACCAGACGCCGATCAGCAGCACGAGGCCAATGAGCGGCGGCAGGGCCTGGCGCGCGAAGCTGTTCACACGATCGTTCATGATCAGGCCTTCACCTTGAAGCCGTCGGCGTATTTCTTCGGGTCCTTGCCGTCCCAGACCACGCCGTCGATCAGCTTGTGCGAACGCATCTCGCTCTTGGGCAGCGCCACGCCGACGGCGGCGGCGGCCTGCTTGTAGATGTCGATGCGATTGACCTGTTTCGCCACCTCCTGGTACTTGGGATGCTCCTTCAGCAGGCCCCAACGCTTGTGCTGGCTCATGAACCACATGCCGTCGCTGAGGTAGGGGAAGTTCACCGCACCGTCGTTGAAGAACTTCATGTGGTTCTTGTCGTCCCACGACTTGCCCAGCCCGTTCTCGTAGCGACCGAGCATGCGCGCGACGATGACGTCGGTGTCGGTGTTCACATAGGCCTTCTGGGCGATGGTCTCGGCGGTCTTCTGCTTGTTGGCCAGCGAGGCGTCGATCCAGCGCCCGGCTTCCAGGATCGCAGCGGTCATGGCGCGGGCCGTGTTGGGATTCTTCTGGACGAATTCGGCGGTGGTGCCGAGCACCTTCTCCGGGTGGTCGGTCCAGATGTCCTGCGTCGTCGCGGCCGTGAAGCCGATCTTGTCCATGATGGCGCGGTTGTTCCAGGGCTCGCCGACGCAGAAACCGTCCATGTTGCCGACGCGCATGTTGGCCACCATCTGGGGCGGCGGCACGGTGATCACCTTGACGTCCTTCATCGGGTTGATGCCGTGGGCGCCGAGCCAGTAGTAGAGCCACATGGCGTGGGTGCCGGTCGGGAAAGTCTGGGCGAAGGTGTACTCGCGCTCCTTTTTCGCAATCAGGGCCGCAAGACTGCTGCCGTCGGTGGCACCCTTATCCTTGAGCTGGTTGGCGAGCGTGATGGCCTGGCCATTGTGGTTGATGTTCATCAGCACCGCCATGTCCTTCTTCGGCCCGCCGATGCCGAGATGCACGCCGTAGACGAGACCGTAGAGCACGTGGGCGGCGTCGAGCTCGCCGTTCACCAGCTTGTCGCGCACGCTGGCCCAGGAGGCCTCCTTGGTGGCGATGATCTTGATCCCGTACTTCTCGTCGAACTTGTTCACCGCCGCCATCACCACCGACGCGCAGTCGGTGAGCGGGATGAAGCCGATCCGCACTTCCTTCTTCTCGGGCGCATCGGAACCCGCCGCGAACGCATTCACGCCTGTCATGCCTGCCATTGCCGCTCCTCCCATCAAGCGCATGAAATCGCGCCGGTTGAATCCAGGTTTCTCGTCCATGTCCGTCTCTCCGTCGGGGGCTGAAAACAAAAAAGGCGTCGTGCATTCCCTTGCGGAAATGCAGACGCCTTTGTCGGTGGTCGGGACGCCGTTGCCCCGAACTTGCCTATTCCTATACAAGTCGCGTGCCAGCGACCTTGATTACCTTGAAATCGCTTTCGGTTCAACGACTTGAAAAGTCAGTCGCGGTGACACGCCACCGGAGCCGCGTTCAGTCCGGCGCACCAGTGCAGTGCAGTATCCCAGTGCACCGCACAACTTCAGAGCAGCAGCTTGGCCATGTCGATGACGTCCTGGGCCACCGCCGCGATCGACTTGCCGCGATCCATCGCCAATCGGCGCAGGGCGACATAGGCGGCGTCCTCGTCGAGGCCGCGCGACTTCATCAGGATGCCCTTCGCCTTGTCGACGCGTTTGCGGTCGGAAAGCTTCTTCGTCGCCTCGGCCAACTCCGTCTTCAGCGCCTGGTGTTCCTCGAAGCGGGCGATGGCGACATCGATGACGGGCTTCAGCCGCGAGGGTTCCAGGCCATCGACCACGTAGGCCGAGACGCCGGCGCGGATGGCCTCGCGGATCGTGGCGGTATCCGACTCCTTGGCGAACACGATCACCGGCCGCGGCGCATCGCGTTCCATGGCGGCCAGATGCTCCAGCGTGTCGCGGCTGGGCGCGTCGGTTTCGATGAGGATGATGTCCGGCCGGACGGCGGCGACCTGTTCGGCCAGGTCGCGCGCCGAGGCAAGCACCGCCGCCACTTGGTGGCCGGCCATGGCCAAGCCGGCGCAGACCGCTGCGGCGCGTCCGCGTGATTCGTCGATGACCAGTACCTTGAGCATGGGAATAACCTGATGCAAGCATTGGGCCATATTGCGGTCAATCCCGTGATACCGCTGACCAAATCAGGGTTTTCGGGCCATACAGCCGCGCGCTATCATTCCCGTCCGCGCCGTCATCCCGCCAGACCCATGAAGATTACGCTCGTCCACCCCGCCGGCTTCAACTTCGTGCCCGGCCAGCCCGACTTCTCGGTGCTCGCCAACCGCATGGCGCCGATCGGCATCCTGCAGCTTGCCTCGTGGCTCGACATGCACGGCCACACCAGCGCGCTGCACGATTGCCTCGGCCCCTACGCGCCGAAGAGCATTGAGGAGAACGCCGAGATCGTGCTGGCGACCCAGCCGGACATGGTCGGCTTCTCGGCAACCACCTCGGGTTTCATGGATGCGGTCGAGATGTCGGCCATCATCAAGGCACGCCGGCCGGACATCAAGATCGTGTTCGGCAACGTGCACGTTTCGTCGATCGGTGCCCCCATCCTCGAACACTTCCCCGAAATCGACTACCTGGTGATCGGCGAAGGCGAGGGCGCGCTGCTCGACCTCGCCAACGGCGTGGCGCTGGCGACGATCGACAACCTGGTTTTCCGCGATGGCGAGCGCATCGTCTCCAACCCGCGCCGCCAGCGCATCCGCAATCTCGACGAACTGCCGTTCCCGGCCTGGGAGAAGCTGGCCGGCTTTCCGCACGCCTACCACCTGCCGCTGTTCGCCTACGCGAAGCGCCACGGCGCGACGATGATCACCTCGCGCGGTTGCCCCTACACCTGCTCGTTCTGCGACCGCACGGTGTTCGAACGGCTCTACAATACCAATTCCGCGCAGTATGTGTACGATCACATGAAGCACCTGCGCGACAAGTTCGGCGTGTATCACGTCAACTTCTACGACGACTTGTTCACCGCGCAGAAGAAGCGCGTGGAAGAACTGTGCGACCTCCTGATCGAGAAGCCGCTCGGCATGCAGTTCAACTGCGCCATCCGCACCGGCCACACCTCCGATGAAATGCTGGCGCGCCTGAAGCAGGCCGGCGCGCTGATGGTGTCGATGGGCATCGAGTCGGCCGACCCCGCGATGATGGAGCGGCACAAGGCCGGCGTCACGCTAGACGCGGTGAAGACGACGGTCGAGCAGATCCACAACGCCGGCCTGCGCGCCAAGGGCCTGTTCATCTTCGGCATGCCGGGCGAGACGCCGGACACGATCCGGTCCACCAGCGATTTCATCCTTTCGCTCGAACTCGACGAAATGAACATGACCAAGTTCAGCCCGCTGCACGGCGCGCCGATCTGGGACGAATGCGCCGGCAACACGACGGGGGAGATGGTCGAGGACTGGCGGCTGATGAACTGCCTGAACTTCGTGTACAAGCCCGCGGGCTTCGAGTCGCGCGAAGAAATGGACGCGCTCTACAACTGGCACGTCAAGCGCTTCTACGACAGCAAGGGCTACCGCCGGCGCTTCGCCAGGCGACTCTGGCAGCACCGCTGGAGCTTGTGGCACATCATCAAGCACCTGCCCGAGACCATCGCCGCGGCGCGCTACTTCAGCGCCAACAAGGAGGAACTGGATCGCGCCAAGCGCGAGTTCAAGCTGCACCCGCGCCAGCCGGTCGGGCTGCGGCCCGCGCTCAGCCCGGAGCTGCAAGCCGACGCCATTGCCGCAATGTCGCCGGTCAAGGTCTCGCGGCGCGTCCGCAGCGACGGTGCCGAGCCACAAACCCTAGCACCAAAGTTGGGAAAGCCCCTGACGGCTGCGGGCGTATAATCGCCCGCTTTCCTTCGACTAAACAAGGAGAAAGCATGCACGGACTCCTGCTGAAACGATCAATGCTGCTGCTCGCCACCGCCGCAGCCTTGCTCGCCACCGGCTGCAAGAAGGAAGAAGTGAAGTCCGACGATGCGGCACCGGCAGCCGTGGCCCCGCCGACCGGCTACACCTGCTGCAACTTCCACTACAGCGGCGACTGGATCAACGACGGCAACTACGCGCAGTTGCCGATGATCCCGGCCGGCACGCCGATCCTGCTCACGAGCATAGACCGCTACATCGCCTACGTCGAGATCGAAGGCAAGAAGTACCGTCTCGGCCTGGACTACGGCCGGACGGCCGAGACGACCGAGCAGTGGGCGAACAAGCTGATTGTCAAGGATGACCCGAAGGCCAGGCTGGCGGCCTGGTCGCCCGCGGTGCGCAAGGCGATCCAGAGCGGCCAGGTCATGCCCGGCATGACCAAGGAACAGGTCATCATGTCGCTCGGCTATCCGATGACCAACGAAAACCCCCGCCTCGACGCACCTTACTGGCGTTACTGGTGGTCGAGCTGGGGCGAATACAAGATCCACTGGA
>JACRIZ010000081.1 GCA_016235765.1 Rhodocyclales bacterium
CGGGGCTGCTGCGGCGAGGAAATTGACATTTTGGGCGCCTTCGCGGATCATCCGCCACCCATCCCCGCAGCCCTTCCCAGAGCTTCCCGCAATGACTTCCCCTTCCTGGACTGCC
Source organism: Rhodocyclales bacterium (assembly GCA_016235765.1). Lineage (GTDB taxonomy): Bacteria > Pseudomonadota > Gammaproteobacteria > Burkholderiales > Rhodocyclaceae > Fen-999. The sequence continues at coordinate 116 of JACRIZ010000081.1, forward strand.
GACGCCGTCGAGGCGTTGTTCGAGCTTCCTTTCAACGACTTGCTGTTCCGCGCCCAGCAGGTGCATCGGCAGCATTTCGACGCCAATGCGATCCAGCGGTCCTCGCTGCTGTCGATCAAGACCGGCGGTTGTTCGGAGGATTGCGGCTATTGCTCGCAGTCGGCGCGGCGCGACGAGGAGACGGGTATCGAGCGCGGCAAGCTGCTCGAACTGGACGAGGTGAAGGTGGCGGCGAAGGCGGCCAAGGAGGCCGGCGCCAGCCGCTTCTGCATGGGCGCCGCCTGGCGCGGGCCGAAGGAAGGTGATCTCGACAAGGTGATCGAGATGGTGCGTGTGGTCAAGGACCTCGGCATGGAGGCCTGCCTGACGCTGGGCCTGCTCGGGCCCGGCCAGGCGCAGAAGCTCGCCGCCGCGGGTCTCGACTACTACAACCACAACCTCGATACCGGCGCCGAGTTCTACGACCAGGTCGTGACCACGCACAGCCAGGCGGCGCGCATGGATACGCTGATCAGCGTGCGCTCGGCGGGCATGAAGATCTGCTGCGGCGGTATCGTCGGCATGGGCGAATCACGCCGCGTGCGCGCTTCGCTGCTTTCGCAACTGGCCAGCCTGAACCCAGCGCCCGAGTCGGTGCCGATCAACCATCTGGTGGCCATTCCCGGCACGCCGATGGAGAATGCGCCGCCGCTCGATCCCTTCGAGTTCGTGCGCACCATCGCCGCGGCGCGCATCAGCATGCCGACCTCCTGGGTACGGCTCTCCGCCGGCCGGCAGGAAATGAGCGACGAACTGCAGGCGCTGTGCTTCCTGGCCGGCGCCAATTCCATTTTCTACGGCGAGAAACTGCTCACCACCGGCAACGCCGAAGCCACGCGCGACCAGGCGCTGTTCGACCGGCTGGGACTCAAGGCCGTGTGATGAAGGCCGACTTCGCCGCCGCGGCTGCCACCTACGACGAGGCGGCCGTGCTCGCCCGCGAGACCGGGCGACGCCTGGCGGAGCGGCTGGCACTGGTGAAGCTCGCGCCGCGGCGCCTTGCCGACATCGGCTGCGCAACCGGCGACGGCGTGCGCGCACTGCAGGAGCACTATCCGCAAGCGCTGCCGCTGGCCATCGACTTCGCGCGGCCGATGCTGCAGGCCGTGAAGTCGCGGGTGCCATTCTGGGAGCGGCTGCGCGGCCGGTCGCCGCGCCTGCTCAATGCCGATGTGCGGGCCCTGCCGTTGGCCGCCGGCAGCCTCGACCTGGTCTGGTCGAACCTCGTGCTGCACTGGCTCGACGATCCGCTGCAGGCATTCAAGGATCTGCACCGCGTGCTCGCCGTTGGCGGCCTGCTGACCTTCGCCATGCTCGGCCCCGACACGCTGAAGGAATTGCGCGCGGCGGGGGCCACCTCGCTGCGCAAGTTTCCCGACATGCACGACATCGGCGACCAGTTGGTCGCCGCCGGCTTCGCCGATCCGGTGATGGACATGGAGATGATCACCATCGCCTACCGCTCGCCGCGCCGCTTTCTCGCCGACCAGCGCCATCTGGGCGTGCGCGACGGCCTGCTCGGTCGCCTGCCGTGGCGGGAGTGGCGACGGATTCTTGCCGCGTGGGACCGCAATGCCAGCTTCGAGATCGTCTATGGCCATGCCTGGAAGGCGGAGCCCAGGCTGGCGGACGATGGCCGCGCCATCGTCAGGTTCGCGCGCTGAAGGTCAGCGGCGAAACTGGATCGGAATGATGCGGCGGCGCTGATCGACCAGCGGCTTGCGGGCGTCGGCAAACCACCACCACAGCCGCAGGGCGAGCATCACGGCGAGGATCAGGCCAAAGATCAGTGGCTGGGAGGCGTCGGCTTTGGTCATCCAGGTGTGGTGCAAGACGGCGAGCATGGCCGCCGGATAGATCAGCCGGTGCAGTTGCTGCCAACGCTGCCCGCCGAGGCGGCGGACCATGGCGGTGCTTGAGGTGGCCGCCAGCGGCACCAGCAGCACGAAGGTGAGCATGCCGACCGTGATGAAGGGGCGCTTCAGGATGTCCGCACCGATATCGCCCCACCGAAAGGACTGATCGAGCCACAGATAAGCGGTCAGGTGCAGGCAGGCGTAGGAGAAGGAGAACAAGCCCAGCATGCGCCGCAGTCGTAACAGCCACGACTGGCCGCTCAGGCGGCGCAGCGGCGTGACGGTGAGCGTGATCAGCAACAGATAGAGCGCCCAGTCGCCGAGCCCGCGGGTGAAGGCGTCGACCGGATCGGCGTCCAGCGTGTCCTGCCAGAAACCCAGGCCGAGGTAGGCTGCGGGCAGCAGGCAGAGCACGAAGAGGATGGCCTTGGCGACGGCGATCTGCTTTTCCATAATGGCGATCATGCACCGGGGCGCCGGAAATATAAAGGGCGGCGCAAGGCCGCCCTCTCACGCTGGTCTGGCGTGGTGCTCAGCGCAGGCCGGCGATGTAGTCCGAGACCGCCTTGATCTCGACGTCGGTCATCTTGATGGCGACCATGCGCATCATCTTGTTGGGGTCGTTGGCGCGCGACTCGCTTTGGAAGGCCTTCAGTTGCGCCTCGATGTATTCGGCGAACTGGCCGCCGATACGCGGGTACTGCGCCGGGATGCCGGCACCGGCCGGGCCGTGGCAACCGGCGCAGGCGGGCAGGCCCTTGGCCATGTTGCCGGAACGGAAAATCTTCTGGCCGAGCGCGATGGTGTCGCGGTTCTTGGCGATCTCGCCCTTCTGTTTCTGGGCGGCGAAATAGGCGGACAGGTCGCGCAACTGCTCGTCGTTGAAGGCGGCGATCATGCCGTTCATGATCGCGTTGACGCGCTCGGGCTGCTTGCCGTCGATCGACTTGAAGTTGGTCATCTGCTTGTACAGATAGTCGGCATTCTGGCCGGCCAGCTTCGGGTTCGCGGCGACGGTACTGTTGCCGTCGGCGTTGTGGCAGGCGGCGCAGATCGTGGAGCCGAGCGCCTGGCCCTTGGCGGCGTCGCCCTTATAGGCGGCCTTGGCAGGCTCGTTGGCATTGGCGACGGCGACGACGGCCATCAGGGCGGCCATCAGCGAGGGCAGCAGCAAACGCTTCATCTTTGGAACTCCTGGGCAATCAGGGTTGGATTAATAAACATGCTATTCTAACCCAACTATTCCGTTCTACGCACTCCTGCCGCCGGCCATGTCCCTGTTCCGCCACGCGGTCTTCGAGATTTCCGTCGCGAAGCCCCAAGACCTGCCGCCGGCCACCGGCCCCGAAATCGCGTTTGCCGGCCGCTCCAACGCGGGGAAGTCCTCCGCCATCAACACCCTGGTCGGCCACACCCGTCTGGCCTTCGTATCCAAGACGCCGGGCCGCACGCAACTCATCAACCTGTTTCGCCTGCGGAACGGTGCCGCGCTGGTCGACCTGCCCGGCTATGGCTATGCCGACGTGCCGCTGCCGATCAGGAAGCAATGGCAAGGTCTGCTGGAGCACTATCTGACGCGCCGCCAGGAACTGGCCGGGCTGGTGATGATCATGGACGCCCGCCGGCCGCTGCTAGAACTTGACCGCCAGATGATCAACTGGTTCGTCCCGACCGGCAAGCCGATCCATTGCCTGCTGACCAAGGCCGACAAGCTGACCAAGCAGGAGCAAACAAAAATTCTGCGCGAAGTTAGGGCTGAAGTGGCGGATTCCGGCTCGCAAATCACTGCGCAACTGTTCTCCAGCCTCAAGAAGACGGGCATGGAAGAGGCCGAGAAGGTGATCGGGGGCTGGCTGGACAATCCGTTGTGATCGGCGCCCGGAAAAAAGAATGCCCCCGGCTAAAGGGGAGAAGCCGGGGGCAAAATTGCCTTAATGAGGTTAAGGCACCCGCTCAGGGAGGTGAAGCGGGGGATGGCCGAAGACCGTCCGCAAGATAAGATTGGGGTTCACCCCGAAAGTTCCAGCGACATTTGTAACGAGAGATTGCCATGAACCAGAAAGGTTTGTTCCCGGCCACCCGCATGCGCCGCATGCGTCGCGACGACTTTTCCCGCCGCCTGATGCGGGAAAACGTCCTCACTGCCAATGATTTCATCTATCCGGTCTTCGTCCTCGAGGGCAGTGGCCGCACCGAGACCGTCGCCTCCATGCCGGGCGTCGAGCGGATGAGCCTGGATCGCCTGCTGCCGGTAGCGGAGCGGGCCCTGGCGTTGGGGATTCCGGCCCTGGCGCTGTTCCCCGTGGTCGATGCCGGCAAGAAATCGCCGGGCGCCGAGGAAGCCTGGAATCCGGCCGGGTTAGTGCCCACTGTCGTGGCAAGGCTCAAGAAGGAGTTCCCCGAACTGGGCGTCATTACCGACGTGGCGCTCGATCCCTACACCAGCCATGGCCAGGATGGACTGATCGACCCGGCCGACCCGACCGGCTACGTGATGAACGACGAGACCGTCGAGGCGCTGGTCAAGCAGGCGCTCTGCCACGCCCGCGCCGGCGCGGACGTGGTGGCGCCATCCGACATGATGGACGGCCGCATCGGCGCCGTGCGTGCCGCTCTGGACCGTGAGCGGTTCATCCACACGCGCATCCTGGCCTATGCGGCCAAGTATGCGTCGAGCTTCTATGGCCCCTTCCGCGACGCGGTCGGCTCGGCGGCCAATCTGGGCAAGGGCGACAAAACCACCTACCAGATGGACCCGGCTAACTCCGACGAGGCCTTGCGCGAGGTGGCGCTCGACCTCGACGAAGGCGCCGACATGGTGATGGTCAAACCGGGCATGCCCTACCTGGACATCGTGCGGCGGGTGAAGGACGAGTTCGGCGTGCCGACCTACGCCTACCAGGTGAGCGGCGAATACGCGATGCTCAAGGCGGCCGCCGGCAACGGCTGGCTGAACCACGATGCCTGCATGCTGGAAGCGCTGCTGTGCTTCAAGCGCGCCGGTGCCGACGGCATCCTGACCTATTTCGCCATCGAGGCGGCCGAAGTCCTGCGGCGCTAGCGCGCCAGGAGTTGCCACTGCGCCGGCCAGGCGGCCAGCGGGTCATCCTTGAAACCGCTCTTGACGAAGCGGTGCCAGCGCCCGACGGCATGGCAGATCAGCGCGTCGGCGTGGGCGGCGAAATCGTGGCCTTCCGGCAATGCGCCCTGTGCGGCGGCGACGCGCAGCGACTGCTTGAGCGAGGCTTCGATGCGGTCGAGCAACTGGTTGATGCGTGCCTGCAGGCGGGGATTCTCGTGCACCAGCGCATCGCCGATCAGCACCCGCGTCAGTCCGCGGTTCTTCTGCGCGAAGGCGAGCAGGGTGACCATCACCAGTTCGACCTGCTTCAGGCCGCTCTCCTCATCCTGGGCTATCTTGTTGATGACCGAAAACAGGCTGGCTTCGATGAACTCGATCAGGCCCTCGTACATCTGCGCCTTGCTGGCGAAGTGGCGATAGAGGGCCGCCTCGGAGACGTCGAGCTTCTTTGCCAGCAACGCCGTGGTGACCTTTTCGCCGCCCGGCGCTTCGAGCGCATGGGCGATGGTTTGCAGGATCAGCAGCTTTTTTTCGCTCGGTTTGGCGGCAGTATTCATAGCTTGTGGAGCGCGCGGGGAAGATCGAGCGCCGATTTTAGCCGCAGATCGACCCAGGCCGGCACGCGTGTGCCGCGCGAGACCAGCACGGTTTTCATGCCCAGCCGCTTGGCGGTTTTCAGGTTGGCCGGGCTGTCCTCGATGAACACGCACTGTCGCGGCCGGATGCGCTCGCCCTGCAGCAGGCGGCGGAAGGCGTCCGGCAACGGCTTGGGCTGGAAGTTGAGGCGTTCGATGCACCAGACCGCGTCGAACAGGCGGCGCACGCCGAGGATGTCGAGCACCGCCTCGGTGTAATGCCGCGGCGCGTTGGAGAAGACGATCTTGCGGCCCGGCAGGCGGCGCAGCATGCCGCGCAGCGCCCGTTCGTAGACCACCATGCGCCGCAGGTCGTCGAACTGGTGGGTGTGCCAGAGGAAATGCCGCGGGTCGGTGTCGTGGTGGCGCACCAGACCGAGCAGGGTCGCGCCGTAGCGCGTCCAGTACTGCTGCCGGATGCGCGTCGCCTCCGCCTCGTCGACGCCCAACTGCCGTTCGATGTACTCGCGCATCGAACGGTTGATGTGCGGAAATATGTGCGGGTTGGCGTCGTGCAGCGTGTTGTCGAGGTCGAACAGCCAGACGCGCGCCGCGCGTCCCATCGTCACTTCGACTTGATCAGGGTGCCGACACCCTCGTCGGTGAGGATCTCGAGCAGCAGTGCGTGCTCGACGCGGCCGTCGATGATGTGCACGCTCCTGACGCCGCTGCGGGCGGCGTCGAGCGCCGAGCTGATCTTGGGCAGCATGCCGCCGGACAGGGTGCCGTCGGCGACCATGGCGTCGATGTCCTTGGGCGTGATGCCGGTCAGGAGCTTGCCGGCCTTGTCGAGGACGCCGGGGGTGTTGGTGAGCAGCACCAGCTTCTCGGCGCCGAGCACCTCCGCCACCTTGCCGGCGACGACGTCGGCATTGATGTTGAAGGTATCGCCGTCGGCGCCGACGCCGATGGGGGCGATGACCGGAATGAAGTCGCCGGAGTCGAGGAAGGAGATGATCGACGGGTCGATCGAGACAATTTCGCCGACCTGACCGATATCGATGGGCTCGGCGGGATTTTCCTTGTTCGGCAGCATCAGCTTCCTGGCGCGGATGAAGTTGCCGTCCTGCCCGGTCAGGCCGACCGCCTTGCCGCCCGCCTGGTTGATCAGGTTGACGATTTCCTTGTTGACCTGGCCGCCGAGCACCATCTCGACGATGTCCATGGTCTCCTCGTCGGTGACGCGCATGCCCTGGATGAAGGTGCCCTGCTTGCCGACGCGCTTCAGCAGGTCTTCGATCTGCGGGCCGCCGCCATGTACGACGACCGGGTTCATGCCGACCAGTTTCAACAGCACCACGTCGCGCGCGAAGCAGTCCTTCAGCTTCGGGTCGGTCATGGCGTTGCCGCCGTACTTGATGACGATGGTCTTGTCGAAGAAGCGCTTGATGTAGGGCAGCGCCTCGCCGAGGATCGTGGCCTTGGTGGCGGCGGGCAGGGCGGAGGTAGTCATGGCGGGAGCGACGAATGAAAAATGGACGGCGGAATTCTACTGCCGCCGTCCCGCCATGGCTGACTTTGCATTAATCGATGGTCAGGCGCTTCGATTGGCCTGCGGCCTTCTTCGGCAGCGTCAATTCCAGCACGCCATCGGTGAATTTCGCGCTCGCCTGGCCCTCGTCGATGTCCTGGCCGAGTTGGAAGCTGCGCGACACCTTGCCGAAGTAGCGCTCGGTGCGCAGCACGCGCTCGCCTTCCTTCACTTCCTTTTCCTGTTTGCGCTCGGCGCTGATCGACACCGTCGGGCCGTCGATGCTGACGTGAATGTCTTCCTTCTTGATGCCGGGCATCTCGGCGTGGACGACGTAAACCTTGTCCTGCTCCTTGACGTCTACCTTGACGGTCGGCGCATCGGGCACATTGCCCATTTCAACCGGGCGCACGAAGAAGCCGCGGAAGAAATCGTCCAGCGGGTCATAGCGGGTCAAATTGGCCATAATGCTCTCCTCTGAGAATGCAATTGGAATCGGCAGTGTTGATTGCCTCAACTAAAAAATAGGTCTTGTGCGAGGGAATTCAAGTGGCGGATTTGACCTGCGGCAACAACCATGAACGCAAGACTTGCCCCCGCTGCGGGGCCGTCTTCACCTGCGGCGCGGCTGCCGGCGAAAGCTCCTGCTGGTGCAGCGTGTTGCCAAGGCTGACTTTCGTCGATCCGGCTATTCCCGACTGTCTTTGTCCGGATTGTCTCGAGGCTGCGCTGCAGGCGCAGCGCTCAGGCCCAGCATCAGGATAGCGTCGCGGTTGGTCCACGAGAAGCAAGCGGCCGCCGCGTCTCGCCAGGGCAGCCAGCGCCAGGCCAGATGTTCGTCCGGTGCGATGCTGATTGGCTGTTCGGGGACGCACAAGCCGAAGACGTGCTCGGTGTTGTGCGTCACGCCTTCCGCGTAGCGGGCGCGCCACTGCGGAAAGATCTCGAAGCGGTTGGACAGGCGCCAATCGTGCAGGTCCGTCGGACTACAGGCGATGCCGGTTTCTTCCGCCACCTCGCGGACGGCGGCCTGTGTCGGCCGCTCGTTGCCCTCGAGACTGCCGGTCACCGACTGCCAGAATCCGGGGTGGGACGCGCGTTCCAGCAAGAGAACGTCGAGCGACGGGGTGTGGATGACGACCAGTACCGAGACTGGCGTCTTGAAGCTCACGATTCCGTCGGCAGCCAGGCAATGCCGTCGGACTGCATCTCCACCAGGCACCAGAAGGGAATGCCTTCCTCGCGCCAGTCGTCCGCGGCTTGCTCGAAGATCCGCAGCGTGGCGACGAAATCCTCCTCGGCCTTGCCGTGGATGCCGTCGCAATGCTCGAGCAGGACCAGATAACCCTCGGCCGGCTGCCAGCCCATGTCGGCCAGACAGTCGGCCAGGGCGTCGAAACTGTGACCGAACCAGTCGGGAAACTGGAGGGCCTTGGCGATGGCCGCCAGCATCTGTCCCTTGTCGCCCGCCTGGGTGAGATCGACTCGGAAGCCAATCAGGCCGGCGGCCTTGGCCGCCGACAGCAGTTCCTCCTTGTCGGTCTGCGGCAGGTGGTAGACGCCGGCCTTGCCGGCGTCGCCGAGGATCGATTGCAGTTGGACGTCGTCGCTCATTCCCGGATTCGCCTGAAAATCAGCTCTTGCCGACGTCGACCTGGGTCTCGACCTTCTGGCGCAGGCGGATGTGCAATTCGCGCAACTGCTTCTCGTCGACCGCGGACGGCGCGTCGGTGAGCAGGCACTGGGCGCGCTGGGTCTTCGGGAAGGCGATCACGTCGCGGATCGACTCGGCGCCGGTCATCATGGTGACGATGCGGTCGAGGCCGAAAGCGAGGCCGCCGTGGGGCGGCGCGCCATAGCGCAGCGCGTCGAGCAGGAAGCCGAACTTGGCGCGCTGTTCTTCCTCGCCGATGCCGAGCGCCTCGAACACGCGCGCCTGCACGTCGGCCTTGTGGATGCGCACCGAGCCGCCGCCGATCTCCCAGCCGTTCAGGGCCAGGTCGTAGGCCTTGGCCAGGCACTCGCCCGGGTTGGTCTTCATCAGTTCGTCGTGGCCGTCCTTCGGCGAAGTGAAGGGGTGGTGGCAGGCCGACCACCGCTTCTCTTCCTCGTCGTATTCGAACATCGGGAAGTCGACCACCCAGAGCGGCTCCCAGGCCTTGCCATTGACGTAGCCCTTCTCGTGGCCGAGCTTGACGCGCAGCGCGCCGAGCGCGTCGTTCACGACCTTGGTCTTGTCGGCGCCGAAGAAGATCAGGTCGCCGGACGCAGCATTGGTGCGTTCCATAATGGTCTTCAGGGCGGCCGCATGGAGGTTCTTGACGATCGGCGATTGCAGGCCTTCCTCGTTCAGCTTCACGGCGTCGTTGACCTTGATGTAGGCCAGGCCCTTGGCACCGTAGATCTTGACGAACTCGGTGTAGCCGTCGATCTCGCCGCGCGACAGACTGGCGCCGCCGGGAATGCGCAGCGCCGCGACGCGGCCGCCGCTGGTGGCCGGGCCGGAGAAGACCTTGAAGGCGACGTCGGCGACGGCATCGGTGACTTCCGTGAGTTCCAGCGTCACGCGCAGGTCGGGCTTGTCGGAACCGAAGCGACGCATGGCTTCGGCGTAGGTCATGCGCGGGAAGGGCGCGGGCAGTTCGACCGCGAGCGCTTCCATGAACACGTAACGGATCATCTCTTCCATCAGCGCGGTGATCTGCGCCTCGTCGAGGAAAGAGGTCTCGATATCGACCTGGGTGAATTCCGGCTGGCGATCGGCGCGCAGGTCCTCGTCGCGGAAGCACTTGGTGAGCTGGTAGTAGCGGTCGAA
>JACRIZ010000079.1 GCA_016235765.1 Rhodocyclales bacterium
ACTCGTTCGCGACGTTCATGCCCGCCAGGTCGACGTTGGCCGGGCGCGGCCCCTTGAACAGCAGGCCATGCCAGGACTCGAGCTTGCGCTTGTTCAGGTTCAGGCAGGGGTTGGCCGGGAAATGCGGCGCGCCGATCAGTTCGCCCTGCGTGTCGTAGGTCCAACGGTGGATCGGGCAGACGATGTTGTGCGCGGTGCCCGCCCCCTGCAGCATGATCGCCTGGCGATGGCGGCAGATGTTCGACATGTCGTAGACGCCGTCCGGCTGGCGCACCAGCAGGCGCGAATGGTCGAGCCATTCCTGCGAGCGGTAGTTGTACAACTCCGGAACCATCAGTTCATGGCCGACATAGCCGGGGCCGGCATCGAAGATGAGCTTTTTCTCCAATTCGAAGAGCTTTTCGTCGAAATACCAATCGACGGGGAACTGGGAAACGCCGGGCGAAAGCCTGGCGCTGCTCGCGATGTCGGACATGGTGCCCTACCTCCTGAAGATGCCGGAAACCGGAAAAAATAGGACGTGAAATGCCGTCGAAACGGGGCCGGTCAGTATAGCCAAAATTGACTCGAAATTGACCGGAAGGCGCTGCATAGGGTATTTTTGCACCTTTTCCCAGCCTGGTTTTCCCGCTTCGGTCCATGGTCAAGGCAAGCGCGCCCAACCCCTCCGCAACCCCGCCCTCCTTCGAGTCCGCCTTGCAGGAACTCGAGGCCATCGTGCAGGCCATGGAGGCCGGCAATGCGCCGCTGGAGGAATCGCTGGCCGCCTACGAACGCGGCATCGCGCTGCTCAGGCACTGCCAGGAAACCCTGAGCGCGGCAGAGCGCAAACTGCAGATCCTGGAAAACGGCGTGTTGCGCGACCTCGCCGCCAACGAGTCGACCGGCGCGGACAATTGAGCATGGATTTCCCGACCTGGATGGCCGCGATACAAGCGCGGACGGAATCTGCACTCGAACGCTTCCTGCCGCCCGCAGCCGCCGCTCCCGGCCGGCTCCACGAGGCGATGCGTTACTCCGCCCTGGGTGGCGGCAAGCGCGTCCGGCCGCTGCTCTGCCACGCCGCCGGCGAAATCTTCGCCGCCGATGCGGCGCGACTCGATGCCACCGCCTGCGCGGTGGAACTCATGCACGCCTACTCGCTGGTGCATGACGACCTGCCGTGCATGGACGACGATGTCCTGCGGCGCGGCAAGCCGACCTGCCATGTCGAATTCGACGACGCCACGGCCTTGCTGGTCGGCGATGCGCTGCAGACGCTGGCCTTCCAGGTGCTCGCCGAGCACGGCGGGACGCCGGCGATGATCGTCCTGCTCGCACAGGCTTCCGGCTCGCGCGGCATGGCCGGCGGCCAGGCCATCGACCTGGCGGCCGTGGGCAAGTCGCTCACCGTGGCCGAACTGGAATTCATGCATATCCACAAGACCGGGGCGCTGATCCGCGCCGCAGTGCTGCTGGGTGCCCACGTCGGCAGCGCCGACGACAAGTCCCTGTTCGCACTCGCCAACTTCGCCGGCCGCGTCGGCCTGCTGTTCCAGGTGGTGGACGACATCCTCGACGCCGATGCGAGTACCGCGACGCTGGGCAAGACGGCCGGCAAGGATGCCGCGCAGAACAAGCCCACTTATGTCAGCCTGCTCGGTCTCGGCGACGCGAAGCGCAAGGCCGCCGAATTGCGCAGCGAAGCCAAATCGGCCCTGACCCACTTCGGCGATCGCGCCCGCCGCCTGCTCGAACTCACCGACTACATCGTCGATCGCCAATTCTGATGTCCTACCCGCTGCTCGATACCATCAAGTCACCCGCGGACCTGCGGCAACTGCCCCGCGAATCGCTGGCGCAGTTGGCGGAGGAATTGCGTACCTTCCTGATCGATTCGGTGGCCAGGACCGGCGGCCACCTGTCGTCGAACCTCGGCACCGTCGAACTGACGATCGCGCTGCACTACGTGTTCGACACGCCCGAGGATCGCCTGGTCTGGGATGTCGGCCACCAGACCTACGGCCACAAGGTACTCACCGGGCGGCGCGAGGGCATGAGCCGCCTGCGCATGAAGGATGGCGTGAGCGGCTTTCCCCGCCGCGAGGAAAGCCCTTATGACACCTTCGGCGTCGGCCACTCCTCGACCTCGATCTCGGCGGCACTGGGTATGGCGGTCGCCGCCCGCGACAAGGGCGAGGACCGGCGCGTGGTCGCGGTCATCGGCGACGGTGCGATGTCGGCCGGTCAGGCCTTCGAGGCGCTGAACAACGCGGGCGTGATCGACGCCAACCTGCTGGTGATCCTCAACGACAACGACATGTCGATCTCGCCGCCGGTCGGCGCGCTGAACAAGTACCTGGCGCGCCTGCTGTCGGGCCGCACCATCAACGCCGCCCGCAAGGCCGGCGAGAAGGTGCTGTCGAAGACGCCGCAACTGCTCGAATTGGCCAAACGCGCCGAGGAGCACCTGAAGGGCATGTTCGTGCCCGGCACGCTGTTCGAGGAGTTCGGCTTCAAGTACATCGGCCCGATCGACGGCCACGACCTCGATTCGCTGATCCCGACGCTGCAGAACCTGCGCCAGCTCGACGGACCGCAGTTCCTGCACATCATCACCCGCAAGGGCCAGGGCTACAAACTCGCCGAGGCCGACCCGGTGCTCTATCACGGCGTCTCCAAGTTCGACTCGACCAACGGCATCCAGTCCGGCAAGGGCGGCGCCAAGCTCACCTACACGCAGGTCTTCGGCGACTGGCTGTGCGACATGGCGCAGGCGGATACGCGCCTGGTCGGCATCACGCCCGCGATGCGCGAAGGTTCCGGCATGGTGCGCTTTGCCGAGGAATTCCCGCAGCGCTACCACGACGTCGGCATCGCCGAGCAGCATGCGCTGACCTTCGCCGCCGGCCTCGCCTGCGAGGGTATGAAGCCGATCGTGGCAATCTACTCGACCTTCCTGCAGCGTGCCTACGACCAGTTGATCCACGACGTCGCGCTGCAGAACCTGCCCGTGATGCTGGCCATCGATCGCGGCGGCCTGGTCGGCGCCGACGGCGCGACGCATCAGGGTGCTTTCGACCTGTCTTACCTGACCTGCATCCCGAACATGGTGGTGATGGCGCCGGCCGACGAGAGCGAATGCCGGCAGATGCTCACCACGGCATACCGCCACGACGGCCCGACGGCAGTCCGCTATCCGCGCGGCACGGGACCTGGCGTGTCACCACGACTGACTTTCGATACCCTGCCGATCGGCAAAGGCGAAGTCCGCCGCCAGGGTCAGCACATCGCCATCCTGTCCTTCGGCACGCTGCTCGGCGCTGCGCTCGAGGCCGGCGACAAGCTCGGTGCGACGGTCGCCAACATGCGCTTCGTCAAGCCGCTCGACCACGCGCTGATCAAGCAACTGGCCGAGACGCACGACGTCCTGGCCTGCGTCGAGGAAAACGCCGTCATCGGCGGCGCCGGGGCGGAAGTGGCCCGCTCGCTCGAAGTCCAGGGGCTGAGCAAGCGGCTGCTGCGCCTGGGCCTGCCCGACCACTTCGTCGAGCACGGCGACCAGGCCCAGATGCTGGCCGAACTGGGCCTCGACGCAGCGGGTATCATTCGCCAGGTACAGGCATTTATTAGTTGAGTGATTTAATCGGGCATGATAATCTCCAGCCCATGACCGCAAGAGACCCCATGGCCATTCCAGACGTGCAAGGCAGCGCCGATTCCCGCCAGCTCCCGATCAACCAGGTCGGCATCAAGTCGGTCCGGCATCCGATCCGGGTGCTCGACAAGAGCGGCGGCGTGCAGCACACCATCGCGACGTTCAACATGTACGTCGGCCTGCCGCACAACTTCAAGGGCACGCACATGTCGCGTTTCCTTGAGATCCTCAACGGCTACGAGCGCGAAATCTCGGTCGAGAACTTCGAGTCCATGCTGCGCGAGATGGTCAAGCGGCTGGAGGCCGAAACGGGCCGCGTCGAGATGACCTTCCCGTACTTCATCAACAAGCAGGCGCCGATTTCCGGCGTCAAGAGCCTGATGGACTACGAAGTCACGTTCACCGGCAACGTGCTGCCCGGCGACGTCTACCGCCAGACCACCAAGGTGGTGGTACCCGCGACCAGCCTGTGCCCCTGCTCCAAGGAAATCTCCGAGCGCGGCGCCCATAACCAGCGCTCGCACATCACCGTCACGGCACGTACCAACACTTTCGTCTGGATCGAGGACCTGGTGCAGATGGTCGAAGCGCAGGCCTCGTGCGAGGTATTCGGCCTGCTCAAGCGCACCGACGAGAAGTACGTCACCGAACGGGCCTACGACAATCCGAAGTTCGTCGAGGACATCATCCGCGACGTCGCCGGCATGCTCAACGCCGACCCGCGCATCGACGCCTACGTCGCCGAAGCGGAGAACTTCGAGTCCATCCACAACCACTCCGCCTACGCGCTGATCGAGCGGGACAAGACCGCCTAGATCATGCGATCGGGATAGGACGCCTCGAAGGTGGCCGCGTCGAGCGGCCGCGCAAACAAGTAACCCTGATGCTTCTGGCAGCCGATGTCGCGGGTGAAATCTGCCTGCGCCTCGGTCTCGACGCCCTCGGCGACCAGCGTGAGACTCAGGCCGCGGGCCAGCGCGGCAATCGCCTGGGCTATCGAAGCATCGATCGGATCGGTCGGCGCCTGGCTGACGAACGAGCGATCGATCTTCAGAATGTCGACCGGCAATCGACGCAGCGCGGACAGCGACGAGTAGCCGACACCGAAGTCGTCGATGGCAACGGCAACGCCCAGTTTGCGCAATTCTGTCAGCACCTCGATGGCATACTCCGGGTCAAGCGCCAGGAAGGTTTCCGTCACCTCGATGATCAGCGCCTCGGCCGGCAGCCGCGTGTCGGCGAGCACGTCGCGGATGTGCTTGAGCAGATCCGGGTCGGCGAACTGGCGCGCTGAAAGATTGACCGAAACCGCCAGCCGCGAATCAAGCGTTTCGCGCCATTCGGCCATCTGCCGGCAGGACTCGCGCAGCACGAACAGTCCCACCTCGACGATGAGGCCCGTCTCTTCGAGCAACGGAACGAAGGATTCCGGATGGATGATGCCCCGGTCCGGATGAATCCAGCGCACCAAGGCCTCGCAGCCGACCCAGCGCCGGGTGCCGGAGTCGACCAGCGGCTGGTAGTACACCTGGAACTGCCTCTGCTCCCAAGCCTCGCGCAAGTCGCCGATCGCCTGCAGCCGGTCGCGCACGCCCAGTTCCAGGCCCGGAACGTAGAGTGCCCATTGTCCGCTGCCGCGTCGCTTGGCTTCGGTCATCGAAACCTCGGCGCGGTTCATCAACTCCTCGGCCGTCGCCTCGCGCCCGGCGCCGAGCGCAATGCCGATCGCCAGGTCCGCCATGACCGTATGGCCCTCGCAAGCGATCGGGGTATCGAAGCTCACCTGCACCTGGAAGGCCAGGCGCTCCGCCAATTCGGCATCGGAAAGGCCCGACGACCGGTCGATGACGGGCATGGCAAAGGCCTCACCGCCAAGGCGGAACAGGCCCAGCTCGGCCCCTGGCAAGGACTGCAAGCGCGCTGCCGCCTGGCGCAGCACCTCCTCCGCCGACTTGTGCCCGTATGCGGCGCTGACCTGCCGCAGGCGCTGCAGGCCGACCAGCAACCAGCCGACGCGGACCGGTGGCCCTTCCGCGACGCCCTTGAGCGCCTCGGCCATTGCCGCCAGGGCGTTCTCGCGTCCAGGCAAGCCAGTGACGACATCCTTGCGTCGCTGCTCCTCTTCGGCGCGGCGCAAGATCATCAGCGCCACGGCAAACAGCGTCAGTCCCACCAGATTGGCATTTGCGAAGACGCTGTGAGCCTCGTCGCGAACGCCCTTCATCACCCCGGTAACGTCGGTGTAGATCTCGAAAACGGCTTCCTGGGGCTGGGCAACACCTGGATTGGCCGGAACGAACGCGCGCACGAAATCCCGTTCGGCATCCGTACCGGGCGCTGCCACCTGGATCAGTTGCGCGAAGCCCTCGCCGCGCAAGGCTCGCTGGATTTCGGCACTGGCGCCGGGCCCGGACGTGAAGGTCGCGTCCTCCGTCGTGTAGATCGCGGCGCCGCGCGCGTCGTGAATGCTGATCCTTGCCACGCGCTGGCCGCGCAAGAGGTCCGCCAGGTCCTTGCCAAGCGCCGCCGGCAATCGGCCGTCCCCGTCCCGGGCAGCCGCCACTCGCTTGAGGTCATCGCGATAGCGTGGCAGCAAGGCGTTCGACAGGCTCGTCGCCACGGCGATGCCGCGCTGCAGTTCCTGCTCGACCACGGCATTCGTGGCCTGGTGACGCCAGCCCCAAGCCGTCAGCCAGGCAGCGCCCAGCAGCAGCGCACACAGCGCAGCCGCCGGCGTCTGGTAGCGGGCGGGAATGGAGTGCAGGCGCACGGATGCGATCCTCATAAGCGCAGATTGCGCATTGTCGGACAAGCCGGCGCCAAAAGCAAAACGGGGCGCCGCAGCGCCCCGTTCGACTTGCCATGTGCCCAAAGAACCTATTCCTTGCCGGCGGTCCGGATGGCCAGCTTTTCCTTGATCCGTGCCGACTTGCCCGAGCGGTCGCGCAGGTAGTAGAGCTTGGCACGACGCACGTCGCCGCGGCGCTTCACCTCGATGCTCGCGACCAGCGGCGAGTAGGTCTGAAAGGTCCGCTCGACACCTTCGCCGGCGGAGATCTTGCGGACGATGAAGTTCGAATTGAGACCGCGATTGCGCTTGGCGATCACCACACCCTCGTAGGCCTGGAGACGTTCGCGGTTGCCTTCCTTCACCTTCGCCTGGACGATGACGGTATCGCCGGGCGCAAAATCGGGAATGGTCTTGCCCAGACGGGCGATTTCTTCCTGCTCAAGCTGCTGAATCAGATTCATGTCGTTTTCTCCTTATGACATCGACTTCTCGTTACGACCGCAGAGCTCCTCCGTTTCGATTTCCCGGAGGAGTTGCGCTTCTTCCGCACTCAAGGTGCGGTGCGCCAGCCAATCGGCAAACAGCTCCGGGCGACGCTCCCGGGTCCGCGCCAGCGACATCTTCAATCGCCAGCGCCGGATCTTCTCGTGGTGCCCGGACAACAGGACCTCCGGCACCGCCAAATTCTCATACACTTCCGGTCGCGTGTAGTGCGGGCAATCCAGCAAGCCCGCCACGAACGACTCTTCCACCGCCGAGGCCCCGTCGTTCAACGCGCCCGGCAACTGCCTGACACAGGCGTCGATCAGCGCCATCGCGGCCAGTTCGCCGCCGGAGAGGACGAAATCGCCGAGCGAAATCTCCTCATCCACGCAGCGCCCGATCAGACGCTCATCCACTCCTTCATACCGGCCGCAGAGGAGGATTGCTCCCTCCGTCGCCGCCAGTTCGCACACCCGGCCATGCGTCAGCGTCCGGCCCTGCGGCGAGAAGTAGATCACCCTGCCGCCGCCGCGTTCCGCCTTCGCCGCCGCGATGGCCTTCTCCAGCGGCCCCGCCATCATCACCATGCCCGGGCCGCCGCCGAATGGCCGGTCATCGACCGTCCGGTAGGCATTCTCGGCCCAGTCGCGCGGATTCCACGCCGACCACTGCCACAAGCCCCGCTCCAGCGCCCGGCGCGATATGCCCGCGCCCGTCACCGCCGCGAACATCTCGGGAAACAGGGTGACGACGTCGAAACGCAGCGTCACCAGTCCATCCCCCAGTCGACGCGGACCACACCCGCACCGACATCGACATCCTTCACCACCTGGCTGACGAAGGGCAGCAGCCGCTTCGTTTCGCCTTCCTTCACCACCAGCACCTGGTGGGCGCCTGTTTCAAGCAGCGAATCGACCGTTCCCAGCGACTCGCCCTGTTCGTTCCTGACTGCCAGACCGATCAAATCGGTCCAGTAATACTCTTCGCCATCCGTCGCCGGCAGCGCTTCGCGCGGTGCCGCAACGTAACGGCCATCCATCGCCTCCGCACCGTTGCGGTCGTCGACTCCGGCCAGCTTGGCTATCCAGGACGCCCCGTGGCGCCGGAACGCCTCCAGCGAATAGGGCTGCCAACTGCCGCCATCTGCGTCGGCACCGAGCCACCACTGCGGCATCTCGCTCCAGGCTTCGGGATCATCCCCGAGGGGATGGACCTTCACCCAGCCCCGCACGCCGTATGGGGCGACGATCCGCCCCAGAACGACCATGCCGATCAGGCAGCCTTCTTTTCGGCGGCCTGCTTGGCCAGGCGGGCGGCGGTCGGCGACAGTTGCGCGCCCATGCTCTGCCAGTACGCCAGACGCTCGGCGTTGATCATCAGGGCGGGTTCCTTTTCGGAAGCGACCGGATTGTAGAAGCCGATGCGCTCGACGAAGCGGCCGTCGCGGCGGTTGCGCGAATCGGCGACCACCATGTTGTAGAACGGGCGCTTCTTGGCACCGCTGCGGGCAAGTCGAATGACAACCATGTGTCGTTCCTTAGAAATCGGAGAAAGCCGGCGATTATAGCCGCATTTCAATACAAATCAATCAACTGAAGGTCGCGGCAATCGTCTTCTGCACCGCTTCGGCGGCAGCCTTGGGGTCAGGGGCCTGCCGGATGGGCCGGCCGACCACGATGTAGTCGGCGCCGTTGCGGAAGGCCTGGGCGACATCGACGGTGCGCTTCTGGTCGTCGGCCGGCTTGTTTTCCACCGGACGGATGCCCGGCGTCACCACCAGCAGCTTCTGGCCCAACTCGCTGCGGATCATCGGCGCCTCGAGGCCGGAGGAAACGATGCCGTCCACGCCGGTCTCCAGTGCACGGCGGGCCCGCGAAAGCACCAGCTTGTCGACGTCGCAGGCGAAGCCGAGATCATCGAGGTCGCCCCGATCCAGGCTGGTGAGCACCGTCACCGCCAGGATCTTCAGGTCGCCCTTGTCGCGGGCGGCGGCTTCCATGATCGCCTGGTTGCCATGCACGGTCGCGAAGGTGGCGCCGCTGCCGGCCAACGCCCGGACCGCCGAGCGGACGGTTTCCGGAACGTCGAAGAACTTGAGGTCGACGAAGACCTTCTTGTCGTTCTTCACCAGCCAGTCCAGCAGTTCGAAATAGCCGCCCGCCATGAACAGTTCAAGGCCGATCTTGTAGAAGGAAACGGCGTCGCCAAGTTGGGTGACGAATGCCTTGGCGGCAGCCGCCTCCGGAACGTCCAGCGCAACGATCAGGCGATCGGCGGGAAGGATTGGTTTGGTGGAAAGATATGAGTTCATGGTGCGATTTTACCGGATACGGCATCAGCCCCTGAAGGCCTTGGGCAACTCAGCCGCCACCAGGGCACCAACGAGAATGACGGTCCAAGAGGCGTACAGCCAGATCAGGAAGATCGGCATCGCCGCAAACGGGCCGTAGATCAGCGTATAGGTCGGAAACTTCACCACATAGGCGGCAAACAGTTTCTGCATCGCCAGGAATCCCGCCGCCGCCAGGATGCCGCCGAGCGCCGCATGCCATGCCGACACTGCGCGATTGGGCACTCCCCAATAGGCCAACGTCAGCAACGCAGCGAGGATCCCGACCGAGAGTGCACGAAACACGAACGACGCCACCCAGGGTGCTTCGTCGATCAAACCGAGGGACGCGCTGACCAGATAGGTGATGCCCATCAGGCTGACGCCAAAGACGAGCGGGCCAAGCATAAGCACCACGAAATGAATTGCGACACGCCGAAGCAGCGAACGCGGTGCCTTGATCTTCCAGATGGCGTTGAACGCATGTTCGATGGTCAGCAGTTGCATCAGTGCCGTTGCCGCCAGCGCGCCGACGCCGATCAAGGTCACCCGGCCGGCGCGATCGGCGAATTGCCCGACTACCTTCGCGATCACGGCACCGGCCTTGTCCGGGAGCAGATTGGACAGCAGGAATCGCTCCAGTGCGGGCGCAATGCCCGAGGCATAGGGCAGATGATCAATCAGCGAGGCAGCGACGACGATCATCGGCACCAGCCCCAGCAGGGTTGCAAAAGACAGCGCGGCCGCGGTCTGCGCGAGGCGCTCGCCGCGAAAACGGCGGACGACGGCGGCGGTCAGGCGAACGGGAGCAAGCATGTGCATATAATCGAGACAGGTTCTACAGGAGGCGGTATTGGATAATCAGGTGACACGCATTGCCCGGCACTTCAATCTGCTCTCGTCGGTGAGCCTCGTCGGCCTGATCGTACTGTGCCTGGCCTGGGAACTCTGGCTGGCGCCGCTGCGGCCCGGTGGATCGATGCTGGTGTTGAAGGCGGTGCCGCTGATGCTGGCCCTGATCGGCATCGTCCGCGGCACGCGCTACACGCACCAGTGGGCATCGCTGCTCAGCCTCATGTACGTCGCGGAAGGAAGCGTGCGGGCGACCAGCGATGTCGGCCCTTCGGTGCCTCTCGCGTGGCTCGAACTCCTCCTGGCGCTGGCGTTCTTCGCCGGCACGGTCGGCTATGCGCGCCTGACCCGGCCGTCCCGGCACGGCAATGCTCTCACAACTGCGGGTTCAGACGCTCGCTGCCCTGATACAGACGATTCAGCGCATTGAGGTAGGCCTTGGCCGACGCGACGACGATGTCGGTGTCGGCGCCTTGACCATTGACGATTCGTCCGCCATTGGCCAGGCGGACGGTCACCTCGCCCTGGGCATCGGTGCCCGTCGTGATGGCGTTGACGGAATAGAGCAGGAGTTCGGAGCCGCTGGCAACCACCTGCTCGATCGCCTTCAATGCCGCATCGACCGGCCCGCCGCCATCTGCAGCCGCATGCGTCTCGGCACCGCCGATGGAGAGGGTCAGTTCCGCGTGGGGCGTCTCACCGGTTTCCGAATGGAACTTGAAGGAAACCAGCTTGTAGTGCTCACTGGCCGGCTGTCCCTCATCGGACATCAGGGCCTGCAGATCCTCATCGAAGATCTCATGCTTCTTGTCGGCCAGTTCCTTGAAATGGGCGAACGCCGCATTGACCGCTTCCTCGCTTGCCACCGGAATCCCGAGTTCCTGCAGGCGGGTCTTGAAGGCGTTGCGTCCCGAGTGCTTGCCGAGCACGAGCCGGTTCTGCGCCCAGCCGACGTCCTGGGCGCGCATGATCTCGTAGGTCTCGCGATGCTTGAGCACGCCGTCCTGGTGGATGCCGGATTCGTGCGCAAAGGCATTGGCGCCGACGATGGCCTTGTTGGGCTGCACCGGATAGCCGGTGATCTGCGACACCAGGCGGGAAGCGGGCACGATCTGAGTCGTGTCGATGCCCGTCTCGACGTCGAAGATGTCGCTGCGCGTCCGCACCGCCATCACCACTTCCTCGAGCGAGGCGTTGCCTGCCCGTTCGCCCAGTCCGTTGATGGTGCATTCGACCTGCCGCGCACCTGCCAGCACCGCCGACAGCGAGTTCGCCACCGCCATGCCCAGATCGTTGTGGCAGTGGGTTGACCAGATCACCTTGTCGGCGCCCTTCACCCGCTCGATCAAAGTGCGCATGCGCTCGCCCCATACCGATGGCAGGCTGTAGCCGACGGTATCCGGCACGTTGATGGTCGTGGCGCCGGCGGCGATGACCGCGTCGAACACGCGGCACAGGAAGTCGATGTCGGACCGGACGGCATCCTCGGCGGAAAACTCGACGTCATCGGTATATTCACGCGCGATGCCGATCGCCTTCACGGCCGCCTCGACGACCTGGTCGGGAGTCATGCGCAGCTTCTTCTCCATGTGGATGGGGCTGGTGGCGATGAAGGTGTGGATGCGCCGCGACGGCGCCGGCCGGATCGCTTCACCGGCCTTTCGGATGTCGTTCTCGTTGGCACGGGCCAGCGAGCAAACCGTCGAATCCTTGATGGTCTCCGCTATCGCATGGATGGCATTGAAATCACCCGGTGACGCCGCCGCAAAACCCGCCTCGATGACGTCCACCCGCATCCGCTCCAACTGGCGGGCAACGCGCAGCTTCTCGTCCTGGGTCATGGACGCGCCGGGACTCTGTTCGCCGTCGCGCAGCGTGGTATCGAAGATGATCAGCTTCTGTTTGCTCATGGTTCTGCCGTCCTACTCGTTGCGCGCGGCACCGTTCCTTGGTCGTCCCAGCAGTCGCCAGGCGGCCACCGCGTATCCCGAGAGCGAATAGACCAGGAACAATGCGAACAGCACGCCCGGCGGATAGCTGGAAACCAGTGCGAGGCCGACGGCAAAGGCGACGATCATCATGAACGGGACGCTCTTGCGCAGATTGATGTCTTTGCCCGAATAGAAGCGGACGTTGCTGACCATGGTGATGCCGGCGAAGATCGTCAGGGCGCAGGCGTACCAGCGGGCCTCGTCGCCGCTCCAGTCGTTGTCGATCATCACCCAGACCAGGCCGGCCACCAATGCCGCAGCCGCCGGGCTCGGCAGGCCCTGGAAATAGCGCTTGTCGACGACATCAATATTCGTATTGAAGCGCGCCAGACGCAATGCTGCCCCGGCACAGTAGATGAAGGCGGCGATCCAGCCCAGTTTGCCCAGACCCTTGAGTGCCCACTCGTAGGCGACCAAGGCCGGCGCGACGCCAAAGGAAACCATGTCGGACAGCGAGTCGTACTCGGCGCCGAAAGCGCTCTGGGTGTGGGTCAGGCGCGCGACCCGGCCGTCGAGGCCATCAAGCACCATGGCCAGGAAGATCGCTACCGCCGCAACCTCGAAGCGCTGGTTCATGGCCTGGACGATGGCGAAGAACCCGGCAAAGAGCGCTGCGGTCGTGAAGAGATTCGGCAGGATGTAAATGCCGCGACGCCGGATTTCCGGGTTCATCAGCGACCTGCGAGGGCGAAGTTCCGGCATGCGAGAAGTCCAGTGGGCGGGCCCGGCATTCTACCAGTCCGCCAGAAAGCACAAAGCCCGCTAACTTTCGTTAGCGGGCTTTGTGGGGTGGGGATAGTCTGGCGCTGACCTACTTTCTCGCGGGTGATCCGCAATATCATCGGCGCAATCCTGTTTCACGGTCCTGTTCGGGATGGGAAGGGGTGGTTCCGGGACGCTGTGGGCACCAGACTGAAAGGGGTGTGACCTGGG
>JACRIZ010000078.1 GCA_016235765.1 Rhodocyclales bacterium
CCGACTCCCATGCTGGATAACCTGACCCAACGGCTGGCCAAGGTCGTCAAGACCCTGCGCGGCCAGGCCCGCCTGACCGACGACAACATCCAGGAGATGCTGCGCGAAGTGCGCATGGCCTTGCTGGAGGCGGACGTCGCGCTACCCGTGGTCAAGGACTTCATCGCCCGGGTCAAGGAAAAGGCCGTCGGCCAGGAAGTGGTCGGTTCGCTGACGCCGGGGCAGGCACTGGTCGGCGTCGTACACCGCGAACTGACCGACCTGATGGGCGGGGCGAAGAGCGAGCTCAACCTGGCGACGCAGCCGCCGGCCGTGATCCTGATGGCCGGCCTGCAGGGGGCGGGCAAGACGACCACCACCGCCAAGCTCGGCAAGTGGCTCAAGGAGCGGCAGAAGAAGAAGGTGCTGGCGGTCAGTTGCGACGTCTATCGCCCCGCCGCCATCGAGCAGTTGAAGACCGTAGCGGCCCAGGCCGGCATGGATTTCTTCCCGTCCGAGGTCGGCCAGAAGCCGCTCGACATCGCGCTCGCCGCGCTCGACTACGCGAAGAAGCACTACCACGACGTGCTGTTCGTCGATACCGCCGGCCGGCTCGCCATCGACGAGGCGATGATGGCCGAGGTGCGCGAACTGCATGCGGCGTTGAAGCCGATCGAAACCCTGTTCGTGGTCGATGCCATGCTCGGCCAGGACGCCGTCAATACCGCCAAGGCGTTTGCCGAGGCGCTGCCGCTCACCGGTGTCGTGCTGACCAAGCTCGACGGCGACGCGCGCGGCGGCGCGGCGCTGTCGGTGCGCCACGTGACCGGCAAGCCGCTCAAGTTTGCCGGCATCGGCGAGAAGCTGAACGGCATCGAGGAGTTCCACCCGGAACGGATGGCCTCGCGCATCCTGGGCATGGGCGACATCCTCGGCCTGGTCGAGGAGGCGCATCGCAACGTCGACCAGGAGAAGGCGCAAGACCTGGTCAAGAAGATGAAGTCCGGCAAGGGCTTCGATCTCAACGACTTCAAGGAGCAGATAGGCCAGATGCGCAAGATGGGCGGCCTCTCGGCCATGCTCGACAAGTTGCCCGCGCAGTTCGGCCAGATGGCCCAGCAGGCCGGCGGCGCAGTCGACGAGAAGGTCATCCGTCGCACCGAAGGCATCATCAACTCGATGACGCCGCTGGAGCGCGCCAAGCCCGAACTGATCAAGGCTACCCGCAAGCGCCGCATCGCGGCCGGCGCCGGCGTTCAGGTGCAGGAAGTCAATCGCCTGCTCAACCAGTTCGAGCAGACGCAGAAGGTGATGAAGCAGTTTTCCAAGGGCGGCATGGCCAAGATGATGCGCGGCATGAAAGGTATGCTGCCGGGCATGCGCTAATCAGGAGGCGTACCCCATGCGGGGCATTTCATCTCGCCGCCACTGACTTTTCGCTCAGCGTGGGGCGGCACTGAAGCCGCGCGGCGCCCAGTTCCACTGGCGTTCCCAGGCGCCACGTACCAGGTTCGGATATTCCGGCGCCCCCAGGCTGCCGTTATAGCGTCCCAGGGCCCGATAAAGGTTGCCCTTCTCGATGTCGAGGTAGTGGCGCAGGATCGTGCAGCCGAAGCGCAGGTTGGTGCGCAGGTGGAACAGGTTCTGGTCTCCGTTGCCGATCAGCTTCAGCCAGAACGGCATCACCTGCATGTAGCCGCGCGCGCCGGCCCGCGACACGGCGTATTTCTTGAAACGGCTTTCCACATGGATCAGGCCGAGCACGAGTTGCGGATCGAGTCCGGCGCGCTGGGCTTCGTAATAGACCGTCTTCAGGAAGTCCAGGCGTGCCTGCTTGTCCGGAATGCGCTTTTCCAGCCGCCGCGACATCTCGGCCAGCCACGCGATCTTCTCGCCCTGGTCAGGGAAGATCGGCTCGGGCGAAGCGCGGTCGGCCACGGCCGCATGCAATGCGGCCTGTACGCTGGCCGCCAGCGGCTCGTACTTCTGCGCGCCGGCCCAACTCGGGCCCGTGGCGGCAAACAGCGCCAGTGCGGCAACGAAACGACCGATCAGCCGCACAGCTTCCCGCGCAGGACCTGCACCATCTCGGCAGCCGGCACCATGGTGGCCTCGGCGTCGCGGCGCCCCTTGTACTCGACCTTGCTTTCCTTGAGGCCGCGTTCGCCGATGATGACTCGATGCGGCACGCCGATCAGTTCCCAGTCGGCGAACATCACGCCGGGGCGCTCGTCCCGGTCGTCCAGGATGACGTCCACGCCAACCGCGATCAGGTCGTCGCGCAGCTTGTCGGCAGCGGCGCGCACCGCTTCCGACTTGTGATAACCCATCGGCACGAGAACGACCTCGAACGGCGCGATGGCGGCCGGGAAGACGATGCCCCTGTCGTCGTTGCCCTGCTCGATGGCCGAGCCGACGATGCGCGTGATGCCGATGCCGTAGCAGCCCATTTCCATGATGCGGTCCTTGCCCTGCTCGTCGAGGAACTTGCATTGCAGCGCCTCGGCGTACGTGGTGCGCAACTGGAAGATGTGGCCGACTTCGATGCCGCGGCAGATGTCGAGCGCGCCCTCGCCGTCCGGCGACGGGTCACCCACGACGACGTTGCGGATGTCGGCGACCGCGTCCGGCTCGGGCAGGTCGCGGCCCCAGTTGGCTCCGGTCAGGTGGAAGCCGGCCTCGTTGGCGCCGCAGACGAAGTTGTCCATCGCCGCCACCGTACGGTCGGCGATGACGCGCACCTTGCTGCGATCCACGCCCACCGGGCCGATATAGCCGGGCCGGCAGCCGAGGCAGCGCTCGACTTCCTCGTCGGTCGCAAAGCGGAAGGGATCGAGGCCGGGCAGCTTGCCGACCTTCACCTCGTTCAGGTTGTGGTCGCCGCGGACCAGCAGCAGGGAGAACTCGCCCACGCCATCGACTTCGTGCATGACGGCGATGGCCTTGACCGTACGCGTGAGCTGGCTGCCGAGAAAGTCGGCGACGTCCTCGCAGCGGATCTTGCCCGGCGTGGATTTCTTTTCCATAGTTTCGATGGCCGCGCCGCGCCCGGTGGCCGGCGCCAGCGCCTCGGCCAGTTCGACGTTGGCCGCGTACCCGGAGTCGGGACAGAAGGCGATCGCGTCCTCGCCCGAGTCGGCGAGCACGTGGAACTCGTGCGAGCCGGTGCCGCCGATCGAACCGGTGTCGGCGGCGACGGCGCGGAAGCCCAGGCCCAGCCGGCTGAAGATGCGACCGTAGGTCTGGTACATGTTCTCGTATTCGCGCTGCAGATCCTCGAACGAAGCGTGGAAGGAATAACCGTCCTTCATCGTGAATTCGCGGCCGCGCATGACGCCGAAGCGGGGGCGGATCTCGTCGCGGAACTTGGTCTGGATCTGGTAGAAGTGCTTCGGCAACTGGCGGTAGCTGCGGATCTCGCGCCGCACGACGTCGGTGATCACTTCCTCGTGCGTCGGGCCGATGACGAATTCGCGGGCGTGGCGGTCCTTGAAGCGCAGCAGCTCCGGGCCGTACTTCTCCCAGCGTCCCGATTCCTGCCACAGTTCGGCGGGCTGCACGGCCGGCATGAACAGCTCGATCGCGCCGGCCCGGTCCATCTCCTCGCGCACGATGCGTTCGACCTTGCGCACCACCCGCAGGCCCATCGGCATCCACGTATAGATGCCGGCGGCGAGGCGCTTGATCATGCCCGCCCGCAGCATCAGCTTCTGGCTGACGACTTCCGCGTCGGACGGGGCTTCCTTGAGGGTGGCGATGAAAAACTGACTGGCGCGCATGGCGAAACCTTGGCGAAAAAACGCCTATTTTACCGTCGCCGGCAGCCTTTCCTTGCGGCGGCAACTATGAAAGAATTGTTCCCAGACAAACATTGGAAGGTTGCTTCACCATGCTAGACCGGGAAGGTTATCGCCCGAATGTCGGCATAGTTCTGGTCAATCAGCACGACGAAGTCTTCTGGGGCAAACGCATCGGCGAACATTCCTGGCAGTTCCCGCAAGGGGGCATCAAGAAGGGCGAAACGCCCGAACAGGCCATGTTCCGCGAACTGCACGAGGAAGTCGGGCTGGCGCCGGAGCATGTCCGCATCATCGGGCGCACGCGCGACTGGCTGCGCTACGACGTGCCCAAGCAATGGGTGCGGCGCGAGTGGCGCGGCACCTACAAGGGCCAGAAGCAGATCTGGTTCCTGCTCCGGCTGGTCGGCCGCGATAGCGACGTGTCCCTGCGCGCCACCGAACACCCCGAGTTCGACGCCTGGCGCTGGAACGATTACTGGGTGCCCCTGGAGTCGGTGATCGAGTTCAAGCGGGCCGTGTACGAGCAGGCCTTGACCGAGCTTGCGCGCCTGCTGCAGCCTCATCGCGGCCGCCATCGTCCGGAACCGCAAGCGTCCGGACTGGGTCAATAGGCCATGAAGCACCTGTCGCTACTGCCGCTCGCGGCGTTCCTCGCCGGCGGCACGTTTGCCGCCGAGGTCGCCAGGGATATCGGCTTCCACGAGCCGGTTCGCTCCAATTTCACCGAGTCGGAATGGGTCGAGACCAAGGTGGCGCCGCCGGCGTTTCCCAAGGACGCGGATCTCGTCGAGTTCCATGTCGGCGCGAATACCGCCAACCGGTTCTACATTGACGGCTCGACATTGAGTGTCGGCGGCGATGGCATAGTGCGCTACGCGCTCGTGGTCCGGACCGCGGGTGGCGCCACCAACGTCACCCATGAAGGCATGCGTTGCGAAACCGGCGAGTACAAGCTCTATGCTTCCGGCCGCGCCGACGGCACCTGGGCCCTGTCGCGCACGGACGCGTGGCGACCGATCGAGAACAAACTGGCCAACCGCCACCATGCGGCGCTCAATCGGGACCTGTTCTGCCCCGCCGGCGCACGGATCGGCAGCGCCGAAGAGGGGCGCGATGCCCTGATGCGCGGCAAGCACCCGAGGGCACCATGATCGACAAACTGATCCTCGAATTCGACAAGGCGCTGCGTACGGTTCTCGCCCCGGCGCCGACGATGCGGACCATGCCTGGCGCCGACCTGTCCGAGGCCGACCTCGACGATGCCGAGCGCCGCCACGCCGCGGCGCTGATGCGCATCGACCACGTCGGCGAAGTCTGCGCCCAGGCGCTTTACCAGGGGCAGGCGCTGACCTGCCGCGATCCGGCAGTGCGCGATGCCTTGCGCCAGGCGGCCTGGGAGGAGACCGAGCACCTGAACTGGACCGAGAGGCGCATTGCCGAACTGGGCGGCCGCAAGAGCCTGCTCAATCCGCTCTGGTATGGCGGCTCGCTGGCCATCGGCATCGTCGCAGGCAAGCTGGGCGACGACTGGAACCTGGGTTTCCTGGCCGAGACCGAGCATCAGGTCGAGGCCCACCTCGACGGCCACCTGGCCAGCCTGCCGGCGACCGACCTGCGTTCCCGGGCAGTGGTCGACCAGATGAAGGCCGACGAGATCCGTCATGCCGAGACGGCCATCCGCCTGGGTGCGCGGGAATTGCCCGGCCCGGTCAAGCTGGCCATGGCGGCGATGTCAAAAGTCATGACGTCGACCGCCTACCACCTCTAGATTTCGACGATTTCGAAGTCGTGCGTCATCTCGGCGGTCTTGCCGAGCATGATGGAGGCCGAGCAGTACTTCTCCGCGGACAGCTTGATGGCCCGCTCCACCGATTCCGCCTTCAGGCCGCGCCCCGTCACGGTGAAATGGAAGTGTATCCGGGTGAAGACCTTGGGGTCGGCATCGGCGCGTTCGGCGGTGAGCTTCACGGCGCAGTCGCGGACGTCCTGGCGCCCGCGCTGCAGGATCATGACCACGTCGAATGCCGTACAGCCGCCCGTGCCCGCCAGCACCATTTCCATCGGCCGCGGCGCCCAATTGTGGCCGCCCGCCTCGGGGGCGCCGTCCATCGCCACCAGATGTCCGCTGCCGGTCTGGGCGATGAAGCTCATGCCCTCGTGCCAACGTACCGTGCATTCCATGATTGAGGTCTCCGTTGCAATTTTCAGACATTCTAGGCAGGTTCTACTTTCGCCATATGATGCCCTGCACAAAAATTCTTGCGCCGCACAAAAAGTTCTGGGATACTGGTCTTAACGAAACGCGTATCAGGCAGCAGGCGTTTCCCCCGGTGTCTCCTCCACCCTCCTCCTTTGGTGTGGATTTGGCGCAACCCCTACCGGGGTTGCGCCTTTTTCTTGCCGGTTCTCCGGCAGGTTTGACATCGGTGCACTGGTTCGCATAGAATGCGCGGCTTTTCCGCACGAACGCCACCGGCACGCATCCGTTTCGCCGGCCCAGGCTCACGAAGACCGAGGAAACACGAGTCATGAAAACTTTTTCCGCCAAGCCGCATGAAGTGAAGCGCGACTGGTTCGTCGTCGATGCCACCGACAAGGTGCTCGGCCGCCTGGCAGCCGAAATCGCCCACCGCCTGCGCGGCAAGCACAAGACCGAATACACGCCCCACGTCGATACCGGCGACTACATCGTCGTCGTCAACGTCGAGAAGCTGCGCGTCACCGGCGACAAGGCCCAGGACAAGAAGTACTTCCGCCATTCCGGTTACCCCGGCGGCATCTACGAAACCAACTTCACCAAGCTGCAGCAGCGCTTCCCCGGCCGGATCCTCGAAAAGGCCGTCAAGGGCATGCTGCCGAAGGGCCCGCTGGGCTATGCGATGGCGAAGAAGATGAAGTGCTATGCCGGCGCGAACCATCCGCATTCGGCCCAGCAGCCCAAGGCCCTGGAAGTCTAAGGCCTCGATTCTCAGACAGGAACAGACATGGCAGCCAACTACTACTATGGCACCGGTCGCCGCAAGACGGCGGTGGCCCGCGTGTTCATGAAATCCGGCACCGGCAAGATCGTCGTCAATGACAAGCCGGTAGACGAGTTCTTCTCCCGCGAAACCGGCCGCATGGTCGTCCGGCAGCCGCTGGAACTGACCCAGCATGCGGGCACCTTCGACATCATGGTGAACGTCACCGGCGGCGGCGAGTCCGGCCAGGCCGGCGCGGTTCGCCACGGCATCACCCGTGCCCTGATGGAGTACGACGCGACCCTCAAGCCCGCCCTGTCCACCGCGGGCTTCGTTACCCGCGACGCCCGCGAAGTCGAGCGCAAGAAGGTCGGCTTCCACAAGGCGCGCCGCCGCAAGCAGTTCTCGAAGCGTTAATCGTTTCGACGCTCGGAAGAAGCCGCCCCAGGGAAACTTCGGGCGGCTTTTTCGTCTCTTGGGTTACCATACTTCCGGTATAGGGATTTCGTAGGAGTTGGCAGGATGATCAAGGTGGGCATCGTCGGCGGTACCGGCTATACGGGCGTCGAACTGCTGCGCTTGCTGGCGCAGCACCCGGAAGTCGAGTTGATGGCGATCACTTCGCGCGGCGAGGCCGGCACGGCCGTCGCCGACATGTTCCCCAGCCTGCGCGGCAAGGTCTCGCTGAAGTTCGTCGATCCCAAGGATGCCGCCCTGGACGGCTGCGATGCGGTCTTCTTCGCTACGCCCAACGGCATCGCCATGCAGCAGGCCAAGGCCCTGCTCGATGCCGGCGTGCGGGTCATCGATCTGGCCGCCGATTTCCGGATCAAGGACATCGCCGTCTGGGAAAAGTGGTACGGCATGACCCACGCCGCCCCGGACCTCGTTGCCGAGGCGGTCTACGGCCTGCCGGAGGTGAATCGGGAAGCGATCCGCAAGGCGCGGCTGGTGGCCAATCCCGGCTGCTACCCGACCGCCGCCCAGTTGGGCTTGCTGCCCCTGATCGAAGCGGGCTGCGTCGAACTCGACCACCTGATCGCCGACTGCAAGTCCGGCGTCTCCGGCGCCGGCCGCAAGGCCGAAACCCACATCCTGTTCGCCGAAGCCTCGGACAACTTCAAGGCCTACGGCGTCGCCGGCCATCGGCACCTGCCCGAGATTCGGCAGGGCCTGGCAAGGGCCGCCGGCCGCGAGGTCGGGCTGACCTTCGTCCCCCACCTGACGCCGATGATCCGCGGCATTCACGCCACGCTGTATGCCCGCGTCACGCGCGAGGAGGATTTCCAGTCGCTGTATGAGAAGCGCTATGCCGGCGAGCCTTTCGTCGATGTCATGCCGGCGAAATCGCAGCCCGACACGCGCTCCGTGCGCGCCTCCAACACCTGCCGCATCGCCCTGCACCGGCCCCAGGGGGGAGATACCCTGGTCGTGCTGTCCGTGATCGACAACCTCACCAAGGGCGCCGCCGGCCAGGCGGTGCAGAACATGAATCTCATGTTCGGCCTCGACGAATGTACCGCGCTCTCGCACGTTCCCGTTTTGCCCTGAGACTGCGTCGCCTGCGCGGCCGGTTCGGCATCGCCGCGCCGCGCGTGGCCGTGCACACGCCGGTGCCCTGGTACTGGCGGGCGCTGACGGCGGCCATCGTCCTCGGCAGTGCCTTGGCCATGGCGGGCTGGATCTACGATGCCGGCCGGCGCTTCGCCGGCTTCGACCGCAAGGAGAGCGAAAGCGAGATCAGCCTCCTGCGCGACAAGGTGGCCCATCTCGAGAGTGAAGTCGCCCGCCTGCGCAGCCTCGCCAACGCCAGCGAAAGCCACCTGCAGATCGATCGCGCCACCGTCGAGCGCCTGACGGCCCAGGTCAAGCTGCTCGAGGAAGAAAAGGCGCAACTGAAGGTGAACCTCGGCGTCTTCGAAAACCTGGCGGCCGGCGGCGGCAACAGCGCCGGGCTCAGCCTCGGCGGCTTGCGCATCGAGCCGGAAGCGACCCCCGGCAGGTACCGCTACCGCGTGCTTGCCTCCATGCATGGCGCCGGCGCGCGGCAGGAGTTCAAGGGCAAATTGCAGTTGCAGGTGACACTGCAGGAAGCCGGCGGCCGGAGTGCTATCATCGTCCTGCCGCGGCCGGATGATCCGGACGCGGGCAGCTTTTCGGTGTCGTTTCGCGCCTTTCGCAGCATCGAGGGAAGCTTCCGGGTGCCGGCCGACGCGACCATCAAGCGCGTCGAGGCAAGGTTGATTCACGATGGCGCCATCCTCGCGTCGCAGAGCGTATCCCTGTAGGAGCCACACACTATGTTCAGCAAGGACAGCAAGCCGCAGAATCGCATCGACACCCTGATCGGTGCCGGCACCACCATCACCGGCGACATCGCATTTTCCGGCGGCTTGCGCATCGACGGCGAAATCAACGGCAACGTGCGTGCGACCGGCGACCAGGGTTCGACTCTGGTGATCAGCGAACATGCCCGCATCCAGGGTGAGGTTTCCGTGGCCCATCTGGTCATCAACGGCGCCGTCACCGGGCCGGTCGTGTCCAGCGGCTTCCTGGAACTCCAGGCCAAGGCGCGGGTCACTGGTGACATCCAGTACAACAGTATCGAGATGCACTTGGGCGCCGTGGTCGAGGGCCGCATGGTCCATACCGGCCAGCCCGGCAAGTCGATCGAACTCAAGCTGGCAGCAGGCGGCAATTGACCGCAATGCGCACGGCGCAGATAATCTGGATTCTGTAACCCCCAACAGAGATAGACAGGAGAACAAACATGAGTGCCAATGACATGCCGATGCCGCTGCTGTTCTCGGACAGCGCCGCCAACAAGGTGCGCGAACTGATCGTGGAAGAGGGCAATCCGGAACTGAAGCTGCGGGTGTTCGTCACCGGCGGCGGCTGCTCCGGCTTCCAGTACGGCTTCACCTTCGACGAGACCGCCAACGCCGACGATGCCGTGATGGAAAAGAACGGCGTCACGCTGCTGATCGATCCGATGAGCTACCAGTACCTGGTCGGCGCCGAGATCGATTACACCGAAGGCCTGGAAGGTTCGCAGTTCGTGATCAAGAATCCGAACGCCACCAGCACCTGCGGCTGCGGCTCCTCGTTCTCCGTCTGAACGCCGCCACATTCCGCACCCAGGGCGCTTCGGCGCCCTTGTCGTTTGTGGTCGTTCGGCTATAATCCGCCCCTCTTTCGGGCCGATAGCTCAGCTGGGAGAGCGCCGCGTTCGCAATGCGGAGGTCGGGGGTTCGATCCCCCCTCGGTCCACCAGGAACAAGAAAAAGGCCACCCGAACGGGTGGCCTTTTCGTTGCCGCATTGCCGGTCAGAAGCGGTGGTTTAGTTGCACGGAAAGCAGGTCGGCGCTGGTTTCGAATTCGCCACGAACGGTTTGGGTGCCGAACGGAGGTGTCGTCATCGGTACGGCGCGCTCGGTTGAGACCTTCTTGAAGAAGATGTGCGAGTAACCCAGATCCACCGAGGTTTCTTTCGACAAGGTATAGCGGGCGCCGAATGCCAGCCAGGTGCGGTCCGCGTCCGGCAAGGTCATGGTCCGGTCGGCGTCGTTCTTGACCGGCGACTTGTCGTAGGCGGTGCCGATGCGCAGCTTCCACGCGTCGTTCAGGAGGTAGTTGGCGCCGATGCCGACGCGCCAGGTGTCCTCGAAGTTGTAGGAGAGGGACGTAACCTGGGTGCCCGTGCTCGAACGGATCACCGGCAGCGTCTTGATCGAACTCCATCCCGTCCAGGTCAGGTCGCCCAGCAATTCCCATCGGTCGTCCAGTTTCTGGCTCAGCGCCATCGAGAAGCTGTCGGGCGTTTCGAGTTTCGACTTGATGGCGAAGCTGTTCGCGGGAACCCCGACCACGGTCTGGGTGCCTTCCAGGTCGAACTCGATCGTAGACCGGTAGGCGATGCCCAGGCGGGTGGCGGGGCCGATCCGGAACATGGCGCCGACGTTCCAGCCCCAGCCGTCGTCGTCACCCTTCAGGATGGCGGGCGTCTGGGTGGCGGCGCCGATCGGCACCATTTGGCGGAACTCGATCTCGTTCAGCGCATAGTTGATGCCGAAGCCGAGCGAAACCGCATCGTTCAGCTTGTACGCGACAGCGGGGTTGATGTTGATCTGCTGCAGCTCGGCGTAGTAGCCGGAGAAGCGGCCGATGAAGGTAGTGTCGTATTCCGTCTTGTTGCCGAAGGTCGGCGAAATGCCGAGGCCGACGCGCAGGGCGGGCGATAGCGACATGCTCCAGTAGCCGAAGGGGATGACCGACGTGCCGCCGGCATCGCCGCCGTTGGTGCCGAGCGGGAAGCCCGTCGGGACCGCAACCGTGCCCTTGTTGGTGAACTCGATGGAGCGGTCCAGCACGGTTCCGCCCAGCGCGATGCTATGCCCTTCCTGCAGCAGCGTCATGCCAGCCGGATTGAAGAAGATGGTGCCGGCATCCTCTGCCGCGGCGGCAGCGCCGGCGAAGGCGTTGCCGTTGCCGGAGCCGTTCTGGTTCTGGAGCGCGAAGCCGGCGGCCCATGCGGACGGGGCCAGCGCGGCCAATGCAACTGCAAACAGTGTTCTTGTTTGATGTGTCATCACAGCCTCCTTCGTCTCTCGTTGGGTATGACGAAGGAACAACGCTATGCCGACCGCGAAGACGAGTCAACGCTGCGGTGCAGCGGCGGCACCAATAAAAACGGCCGCCCGAAGGCGGCCGTTTCAACTTCAGATCGACGTGAGTCGATTAGAAGGTGTGACGCAGGCCGGCACCGATGACGGTGCTGTCGGCACCTTCGCCAACTTGGGAAACGCCGTTGACGTAGTTGTCGTAGCCGACTTCTTCTTCGTTCGTCAGCTTGGTGTAAAACACATGGGCCATCGTGCGCTTGCTCATCTCGTGGATGAAGCCGAGGGTGAATTGCTTCATGCCAGTGGTCGTGCAATCGATCGCGCCGCAGATGCCGCCCTTGATGTCCCTGGCGAAAGCGTATTGACCGTAGACAGCGTTGGAGCCGAAGGTCTGCTTGACGCCGAGCATCAGGGCGCCGCGCTTGGCATCGGTCGACAGCGAGGGAGCCGACAGCTCATACTTCTGAGTATCGTACAGGGCGCTGATCGAGGTGCCGCTGGCCAGCGAGACGACACCGGCGAGGCGGAAGTTGGTCAGCTTGTCATCGTAGTCGTTATTGGTAACGATGTCGGTACCCAGGCCAGCAACCGCGCCGTTGATGCCAGCGGCAGTGGCGGCCACGTCAAGCGCACCAGAGGCAACAGTTGCGCCAACGCTCGGGCGCTTGGCGTTGATGTAGCCAGCGCCGACGAAGACCGGGCCGGCGGCGTAGGTCACGCCCAGGGTGTAGGCATGGGAGTTCTTGTGGACCGCAATGCCGTCAGCCGACGGGGTACCGTTCTGGTAGGCGGCGATGATGGTCGCACCGCCGAAGTTCGGCGAGATGTAGGCCACGGCGTTCTTGGAGCGCTCGTCGGTACCGGTCTTGATGCCCATCACTTCGCCGTAGGCGGCGCCGGTGAAGCCGGCGCTGGAGGCGCCCGGGTTGAAGTCGACCTTGGCGCCCAGGGTGCGGACGGGGCCGGACAGGTTGCCCATGGCGAAGGTGCCGAAGCCGCCAGCCAGACCAATCAGGGTGTCACGGCCGCCGCCCAGGGCACCCGCGTCGTCGGCAGTGAAGCCCGCCTCGTACTGGAACACGGCGGTCAGGCCGTTGCCCAGGGTCTCGGCGCCCTTGAAGCCGATGTGCGAGCTGTTGCTCGCCAGGCGGGTGCGCTTCTGGTCGTCGATGGTGCCATCGGTCGCGCCAGCGGACTTGATCGATTCCCAGGTCAGATCCATGGCACCGTAGACGGTGACGTTCGACTGGGCGAAGGCAGCGCCGGACACCAGGCCGGCGACGGCGACAGCGATAAGCTTCTTCTGCATATGAATCTCCTTTTAGTTGAGATTGCGGTTCCAATGAACCCACGTGGTCGGTCACTGAAACCGCAGGACTTCCGTTACCGAAAGCTGCGGAGGATTCTGCCCGCTCAATATGGCTCGGGCAAGAAAAAGCCCTGAATTCCGGGCTTGTCTGTCAGGGAGTGTCGGGTTTTTGCAACACCAGTGTTCATGGCATAAAAAAGTACTGGTACACCAATTGGTTACGCGAACAGGCGTGCCAGTTCGACACCCGGGTCGGGGGCGCGCATGAAGGCCTCGCCGACCAGGAAGGCATGGACGCCGTGCTGGCGCATCAGGGTGACATCCCCGGGGCCGAGGATGCCCGATTCGGTGACGACGATGCGGTCACGCGGGATGCGGTCGAGCTGGCCCAGCGTGGTCTGCAGGCTGACTTCGAAGTTGCGCAGGTTGCGGTTGTTGATGCCGATCAGCGGGGTCTGCAGTTGCAGCGCGGCGTCGACCTCGGCGCCGTCGTGCGCTTCGACCAGCACCGCCATGCCCAGCGACTGCGCGATGGCTTCCATTTCCTGCATCTGCGCCACCGACAGCGCGGCGACGATCAGCAGGATGGCGTCGGCGCCCATGGTCCGGGCTTCATAGACCTGATAAGGATCGACCATGAAGTCCTTGCGTAACACCGGCACGGCGCAGGCGGCGCGGGCGGCCTGCAGGTACTCGGGGGCGCCCTGGAAGAACCGGCGGTCGGTGAGCACCGACAGGCAGGCGGCGCCGTGCTGCTCGTAGCTGGCGGCGATCTCGGCGGGACGGAAATCCGCGCGCAGCACGCCCTTGGAGGGGCTGGCCTTCTTGATCTCGGCGAT
Organism: Rhodocyclales bacterium; assembly: GCA_016235765.1. Classification (GTDB taxonomy): domain Bacteria; phylum Pseudomonadota; class Gammaproteobacteria; order Burkholderiales; family Rhodocyclaceae; genus Fen-999. Next base: position 13,511 of record JACRIZ010000078.1, read on the forward strand.
CACGGCCGGCAGAGGCGTGCTGCCACGGCTGACTTTTGCCCGAATTGCGCCGACGAAGTCGCGGGGCGCGGCTTGCGCTTGGGCTTCGGCACGGATGGCGGCAAGCGGCCGGTCGGCCAGCGCGGCGGCGACTTCCTCGCGTTTGACGGCGAGGATCTTGTTCAGGATGTCGGACATAAATTCATTTCACCACCAAGATCACCAAGGACACCAAGAAAATCAGAAAGCGATTCGCTTGATACCGTCGCGGAGCAGGCGAGTGTTGAAGTTGATAAGCAGGCCCAGGCGAATGCCGGAAAGTTTCAGGTAGGTCATCAACTGGGACTGATGGATTGGCAACAGTGTTTCAACGGATTTCAGTTCGACGATCAATCGATCGCCAACGACAAGGTCAAGACGCAAGGCGGCATCCAGCAACATGCCGTCGTAGGAGATTGGCAAGGGCAATTGCCGTTTGATCTGAACCCCGCGTGATGTCAGCTCATGAGCAAGACATGCTTCGTACACGGATTCCAGCAGGCCCGGTCCCAAGGTCTTGTGGACCTTGATCGAGGCGTCCACCACCTGTGTCGCCAAAGCATCGGTATCGGCATCGATTTCCTGATGC
>JACRIZ010000009.1 GCA_016235765.1 Rhodocyclales bacterium
ACCGAATTCGCCCCGAGCAGCAACAATCGCCTTTGCAATCGCATGAGCAAACCGTTCTTCGCCATAGTCCCTGATCACCTTTTCGATTTCGCGTTGTTCGGCCCGGGCCAGGAATTCGGCCGCGGTCTCCCCTTCAGTCGTGTCCATGCGCATGTCCAGCGGCGCATCGAAACGAAAGCTCATGCCTCGTTCGGGCGTATCCAGTTGCGGCGACGACACCCCGATGTCCAGCAACACCCCATCGACTTCATCGACACCCAAGCCGTCCAGCACTTCGGCCAGCCGGCCAAAAGCCGCATGCACCAGCGTGAAGCGCGGGTCCGCCACTGCCTGGCCCGCCGCCACCGCCGCCGGATCGCGGTCCAGTGCGATCAGCCGCCCGGCCGGCCCCAGCCGCGCCAGGATTGCCCGGCTATGGCCGCCGCGGCCGAAGGTGGCGTCCACATAGAGGCCCTCCGGTCTGACCGCCAACGCTTCGACCGCTTCCTCAAGCAAGACACTGACATGTGAGCCAGCGCTCACAGCGCCAGGTTTTCCATGCCCGGCGGCAGCAACTTGTCGCCCAGCGCGAAAATTTCTTCCTGCTGCTGCTTCCAGCCTGCATCGGACCAGAGTTCGAAATGGCTGCCCTGGCCGACCAGCCAGACGTCCTTGTCCAGGCCGGCGTACTGGCGCAGCTCCGGTGCGATGAGCACGCGGCCGGCGGCATCCAGGTCCAGGTCGACCGCGAAACCGACCAGCAGCCGGCGCAGCTTGGCCGACTGGGCTTCGAGGCTGGGAGCAGCGAGGATGCGGGCGCGGATCGGCTCCCAGTCGGGCGCCGGATACAGGAGCAGGCAGCGATGCGGGTGGGCGGTCAGCACCAGGCGGCCCTCGGCCGCCTTGAGCAGGGCGTCGCGATGCCGGGCAGGCACGGCCATGCGCCCTTTGGCATCCAGACTCAGCGACGTCGCCCCTTGGAACATAGATTCCCCACTTGCCCCCACTTCTTCCCACTTTAGGGAAGAAAGAACCGGGGGTCAAGGGGAAAACCGGGATTTATTCTGTCCAGACAATGACTTACAGCGCCTTTTGAGATAAAAGTCTCAAATTTTTATGCTGCAAAATCAATGGGGATAGCGCAGAGATTGAATGTGAAACATTAAGAGCATGACAGGCGGGAGGCGAGATGGAAGTCCGCCGATAAGCCGGGTTCTGTCGTGGGCAACCATTCCTCTGGGACCGCCGTTGCCGACGGCCTCTAGCAGCCTACCCGGGAGCGACGCGAGCCGCGCCAATGCTCCCCTATTTGGCCTTGCCCCGGATGAGGTTTGCCGTGCCGTCCGTGTTACCACGTCCGCGGTGGGCTCTTACCCCGCCATTTCACCCTTGCCGGTCCTTGCGAACTTAGGCGGTATCTTTCTGTTGCACTGTCTGTCGCCTTGGGCCGCTTGCGCGGCTTGCTGCGCCCGGCCGTTAGCCGGCATCCTGCTCTATGGGGCCCGGACTTTCCTCCAGATGCTTTTTACACATCCAGCGGTTGCCTGGCGGACTTCCGGATGGAATTGTAACAGCCGGCCTACTCTGCCTCGGCGGCGCCGTTGTCGGTTGCGGCGCGATCCTGGCTCGGGACGAACTTGAATTCGCCGTCCTTCACCGTGAAGGCCCCCACCCGTTCGCCCGGCTCGGGCGGCGGGTCCTGGAAGGTTTCCATGGCGCAGGTGCGCAGGTCGGTGACGTACCAGCGCTTGGCCTGGCGCAGGATGAAGACGCCGCGCTGCGGCGTATAGACCTCGACCTTGAGCTTGTCGCTCTTGGTCGGCTTCATGTGGTGGCGACGCTGGCAGTTGGGATGCTGGCGCACGATCAAGTCGAGTTCCCAGCCGCTGCTCCAGAAATATGGCTTGATGCGCTCGACCGTGATCGCGATTTCGCTGCCTGCGATGTGATAGGCGGCCGGTTCCTTGGCACAGCCCGACACCAGCAGGACCAGCAGCGGCAGAACGAATCGCATCATGTCAGTCTCCAGGCCACGGTCTCATTGGCACGCAGCGGCACCAGGACGTCGCCATCTACGTAGGGCAGCGTGGCGGGCACGGTCCAGCTCTCCTTCACCAGCGTGATGCGGCCGGCATTGCGCGGCAGGCCGTAGAAGTCGGCACCGAAGTGGCTGGCGAAGCCCTCCAGCCTGTCGAGCGCACCCGCGGCCTCGAAGGCTTCGGCGTACAGCTCGATGCCGGCATGCGCGGTGTAGCAGCCGGCACAGCCGCAGGCCGCTTCCTTGGTGCTCCGGCCGTGCGGCGCCGAGTCGGTGCCGAGGAAGAACTTCGGGTTGCCGGAAATCGCCGCGGCGACCAGCGCCTGGCGATGCCGCTCGCGCTTGAGCACGGGCAGGCAGTAGTGATGCGGCCGGATGCCGCCCTGGAAGATGGCGTTGCGGTTGAGCAGCAGGTGGTGTGCGGTGAGCGTCGCCGCGACGTTGGCGCCATGAGCCAGCACGAAGTCGACGCCATCCTGGGTCGTCACATGTTCGAGCACCAGCTTCAGCGCCGGGAGGTCCTCCAGCAGCGGGGCAAGCACCCGCTCGATGAACACCGCCTCGCGGTCGAAGATGTCGACCGCAGTATCGGTCACCTCGCCATGCACCAGCAGCGGCACGCCGAGCGCTTCCATCTTCGCCAGCGTCGCGCGGCAGCGCGCGAGATCGGTCACGCCCGCATCGGAGTTGGTGGTCGCACCGGCCGGGTAGAGCTTCACCGCATGCACGAAACCGCTCGCCTTCGCCTCCTCGATCTCCGCCGGCGGCAGGTTGTCGGTGAGGTAAAGCGTCATCAACGGCTGGAAAGGCAGTCCCCGCGGTACGCCTCCGAGAATGCGCTCGCGGTAGGCGGCGGCCTGCTCGACCGTGGTCACCGGCGGCTTGAGGTTGGGCATGACAATGGCGCGGGCGAAGCGGCGCGCGGTATCGGGCAGCACGGCCGCCATGGCCGCACCGTCGCGCAGGTGCAAGTGCCAGTCGTCAGGGCGGGCGATAGTCAGCGTTTGCATGGCGCCGATTCTATCCGTCCTTCAACTGCAGCGCCCTCTCGTAGAGCGCGTTCTTCGCCGAGCCGGTGATCTCCGCGGCCAGCTTGGCCGCCTGCTTGAGCGGCAATTCGGCGAGCAGCGCCTTCAGCACGCGCTCGGATTCCGCCGACAGCCCGACGCTCGGCGGCGGCGCCGAAACGACCAGCACGAACTCGCCGCGCTTGCGGTTCTCGTCGGCGGCCAGCCAGGCCGGGCCCTCGGCGAGCGGCATCACGGCGATCTGCTCGAACAGCTTGGTCAGTTCGCGGGCCACCACCAGGGTGCGTTCCGGCTCCAGGACAGCGACAAGGTCGGCGACGGCCTCCTCGACGCGGTGCGGCGCTTCGTAGAAAACCAGCGCCGCAGGAATGCCCTTCAGCGCCTCGATCTCGTGCCGCCGCGCCGTCGGCTTGGGCGGCAGGAAGCCGGCGAACAGGAAGCGCGCGTCGGGCAGGCCGGCTGCGGAGAGCGCGGTGATCGCCGCGCTCGGCCCCGGCAGCGGCACGACGCGGAAGCCGGCGGCGCGGACGGCGGCGCAGGCGCGCGCCCCGGGATCGGAAATGCCGGGGGTGCCGGCATCGGAGATCAGCGCCACCTTGCGCCCCGCCCGCAGCGCCTCGACGACGCGCACCGAGGCGGCGGCCTCGTTGTGCTCGTGCAGCGGCACCGTCTGCGCCCGGATGCCATGGTGGTCGAGCAGGGTGTGCGCGTGGCGGGTGTCTTCGCAGGCGATCAGGTCGGCGCCGCGCAGGGTTTCCAGGGCGCGCTGCGTGATGTCGCCGAGGTTCCCGATCGGCGTGGCGACGACATACAATGCATTCGGAATGTCATTCATGCCGACCATTGTCCCAGCGCGATGAGCGCGACACAAGCCAAAGGCGCAGCCGCGGAGGAAGCGGCGGCGCAATACCTGGCGGCGCGCGGCCTGCGCGTCGTCGAGCGCAACTTCCGCATCCGCGGCGGCGAGATCGACCTGATCTGCCGCGACGGCGCCACCGTCGTCTTCGTCGAGGTCCGCCTGCGCCGGCGTGCCGACTACGGCGGCGCCGCTGCCAGCATCACCGCGGCCAAGCAGGCGAAGATCGTCATGGCGGCACGGCACTGGCTGGTTCGGCACGGCCAGTACAACGACAGCCCATGCCGCTTCGACTGCGTGCTGACGGACGGTGGGCACATCGAATGGCTGCGCGATGCGTTCGCTGCTGATTAGCCTCCTGCTCGCTGTCGCCGCGTCCACACACGCCCAGACGGTCAAGCTTCTGGTACAGAGTTCGCCCCTCGCCGGCTTCCAGTACCACGCTGGCGAGGAACTTTGGCCTGCGCTGCGGGTCGGTGAGGTTTTGACTTTGGTGCGGGAACCGGACAATCCGCATGACCGCAACGCGGTACGCGTCGAGTGGCAAGGCCACAAGCTGGGCTACCTGCCGCGGACGGAAAACCGGGCGGTCGCCGCCGAGATGGATCGCGGCACGGCCGTCGCCGGCCGGATCGCCCGCCTGCAGGCACACCGAAATCCGTGGCAGCGCTTGTTGATCGAGGTGTTTGTTGTCTTTTAACCGGCCAATTCCGTCGGCTTTGGCCGGGTGCCCCGGATAGAATTGCAGGACTATGGATATCAATCGACGAATTCGCGACCAGTTCGCCAACAGCGTGGCCACCAAGCAACAGGCGGCCGAGGCGATGGCCGGGCCGATCGCCGAGGCCATCAGGCTGATGACCGCCTCGCTGCGCATGGGCGGCAAGATCATGGCCTGCGGCAATGGCGGCTCGGCGGCCGACTCGCAGCACTTCGCGGCGGAACTGCTGAACCGCTTCGAGCGCGAGCGGGCGCCGCTGGCGGCCATCGCCCTGACCACCGACACCTCGACGCTGACCTCGATCGCCAACGATTACCATTACGACCAGGTCTTCGCCAAACAGGTAGCTGCGCTGGGCCGCACGGGCGACGTGCTGCTGGCGATCTCGACCTCGGGCAATTCGCCCAACGTGCTGGCGGCCATGGCCGTGGCCCATGACCGCGGCGTGCGCGTCGTAGCGCTGACCGGCAAGGGCGGCGGCAGCATGGCGGCCGCGCTTGCCGACGGCGACATTCACCTGTGCGTGCCGGCCAGCCGGACGGCGCGCATCCAGGAGGTTCACCTCCTCACCCTGCATTGCCTGTGCGACGGCATCGATACCCTCTTGCTTGGAGACCAACAATGAAGAAACCCATCGTCCTGTGGCTGGCTCTCGCGGCGCTCGTGCCCACGTTGACGGGCTGCTTCCCCGCCGCCGTGATCGGTGTCGGCGCCGGCGCGCTGATGGTCGCCGACCGCCGCATCTCGGAGACCTACCTTGCCGACGAGGCCATCGAGGTGCGCGCCAACAACCGCATCAACGAGTATTTCGGTTCCGCGACGCACGTCAATGTCACCAGCTTCAACCGCGGCGTGCTGCTCTCCGGCGAGTGCCTGAGCCATGAGGACAAGGCCCGGATCGAGCAGATCGTCACCGGCGTGCCCAATGTCCGCGTCGTCTACAACCAACTGCTTATCGCCCAGGCGAGCACGTTGGGCGGGCGCAGCAACGACGCGTTCGTCACCTCGAAGGTCAAGGGACGCTTCCTCGATTCCAAGCAGTTCTCGGCCAACCACGTGAAAGTGGTCACCGAGTGGGGCACGGTCTTCCTGCTCGGCATGGTCACCCAGCAGGAAGCCGACGCAGCGGTCGAAATCGCCCGTACTACCAGCGGCGTGCTGAAAGTGGTGCGCCTGTTCGAGATCATCACCCCGGAAGAGGCAGCCCGGCTCGACGTCCGGACCAATCAGAACCCCTCGCCCAGGACGCAGTAGGCCGCAATGAGCGCCGCACCGGCTTTCGAGGCCAAGATCTGCGCGCCCGACCAACTCGCGGCGCGCATCGCGACACTGCCGCGGCCGCTGGTGTTCACCAACGGCTGCTTCGACATCCTGCATCGCGGCCACGCCACTTACCTCGCCCAGGCGCGCAGCCTGGGCGCCAGCCTGCTGGTGGCCGTCAACAGCGATGCCTCGGTAAGGCGCCAGGGCAAGGGCGAGGACCGGCCGATCAATGTCCTCGCGGACCGCATGGCCGTACTGGCCGCGCTCGAATGCGTGTCGCTGGTCACCTGGTTCGACGAGGACACGCCAATCGCGCGCATCATCGAAGCCCGGCCGAACATTCTGGTGAAGGGCGGCGACTGGCCGGTCGACCGGATCGTCGGCGCCCCGGAGGTCATCGGCTGGGGCGGCAGCGTGCACTCGATCCCCTTCATCCATTTGCGGTCCACGACCGCGCTGCTGGAAAAGATTCGCCGACTCTAAGCGCCATACGCCGTCCGGCATGGTAAGGTTTCCCCCGATGCCTACCGAGAAGAAACCGACGCCCGAGCTTTCCGTTCCTGCGCTGCTGGCGCAGTTGCCGCTTTTTTCCGCCTTGGCGCCCGAGCAGATTCAGCGGATCGCCGCCGCCGTCCGCGAGAAGCAACTGGCCAAGGGAGAAATGCTTTTCCAGAAGGGCGATCCGGCACGCGGCTTCTTCATCGTCGTATCCGGACAAGTCAAGCTGGCGCTGCCGTCGGCCCAGGGCAACGAGAAGGTCGTCGAGATCATCGGCGCGCGCCAGAGCTTCGGCGAGGCGGTGATGTTCATGGACCGCCCGTTCCCGGTTTTCGCCGAGGCGCTGGTCGACACGAAGCTGCTCCACATCGGCAAGGACGCCGTCTTCGAGCTGATCGAATCGGATGCGTCATTCTCGCGCCGCCTGCTGGCAGGCCTGTCGATGCGCCTGCATTCGCTGGTCGCGGACGTCGAGACCTACTCGCTGCGCTCGAGCGCGCAACGCCTGATCGGGTACCTGCTGCAGCACAGCCCGAACGAGGATGAAGCGGTGAATAGCGTCGAGATCAAGTTGCCCACGTCCAAGCACATCATTGCCTCGCGGCTCAACCTGACGCCGGAAACCCTTTCGCGGATCCTCCACGACCTGGCCGATGCCGGCCTGATCGAAGTTCACGGCCGCATCATCACGGTTCCCGACCTGCGGCGCCTGCGCCAGCACGATTTCTGAAGCCCTGGTAGCGGCGCACGGCGTCGATCAGGTTCCAGCCCAGCCAGGCGCACGATGCGGCAAACGCCGCGCCGGCCGCCACCAGGACCTCCGCGTAGAACGTCGCCAGGAGCAGCAAGGTCACCGAGGCGAAATGCAGGCGCAGTTGCAGCCGCTGCGCCCGCTCCGGGGCAATTTCCCGCATGTTCGGTACCGTCCCGCCGATGCCGGCCTGGCGCTGCAAATGCAGCCAGCACAGGAAGGGCACGATCTTGTACATCATGCCGTTGATGAGGGACACGAAGGTTCCCGCAATGACCAGCGCGCCCAGCCACCAGGCGGCGGCCGGCTCGTCGCCAAGCGCCGGCACCAGCACCATCGCCGCGGCGGAAGCGAACGCGGCCAGCAGGCAGATCATGGCGCCGCGGAAGAAATGGAAGGTCGGATCGGCGATGCGACGCCGGCGTCGCGCTTGCAGCCACAAGGTCACCCCGGCAAACACGGCGGCAACGCCGAGGCCGGCCAGCCAGACCAGCGGCAGCCAGTCGGCGCCGGCATCGAGCAACTGCGTTGACCAGGCAAGCAGCACGCCGACCAGGACGATCGGCGCCCAGCGGGCGAATGCCGCCGGATATTGCGGCGTGAGCTGGAACATCGGCACCACGAAGTAGGACACGCCCAGCACCAGCATCAGCGCCCAGCCGCCCAGGCCCCAGGCGGCATGCACGTTGGTCACCTGCACCAGCGGCCATGCGTGCGAGCCGGCGATTCCTTCGGCGAGGCTTGCGCCGAGCACGACGGTGACGGCCAGCCCCGCCACGGCCACCCGCAGCGCGGCGATGGTCGCACCGCGCGCCGGCGTGCGCAGCAACGCGGACCCGACCAGCGCAACGTGCAGCAGGACGGTCGGCAGGAACAGGCCTGCCGCCAGCCGCAGCAGGCTGCCGTTCGCGGCGAGGAAACCGGCCACCAGCAGCGCCGTCGCCGCAATGTACATGGGATGAATGATGGCCGCCGCCAGGCGCGGACGCCAGACATTGCCGCCCGCCGCCACGGGCACGAACTGGAACAGCGCGCCGGTCATGGCCTGGAGCAGGAAGCCGGCCACCAGCAGGTGGGTCAGCGCCAGCGCCTGCGGCGTCCAGCGCGACAGCACGGCCACCTCTCCCGACCACGCCAGGAGCAGTCCTGCGGCGACGCCGAACCAGGGCGCCGTCAGCAGGAAGCGCAGCGGCACGCCAATCGGCGGTGCCTGGTCGAAGGACAGGTTGGGATGCACTGCCGCCACCTCCCGTTCAGGCCTTGCGGATGCGGATCTCGCGCGTGCCGTCCGATTGCAGATCCTCGGTCCAGACGTAGCCTTCGCGGCGCAGGATGTTGAACAGCGGATGGGGCTGGCAGTACAGGAGCAGAACCAGCTCATCGTCCGCCGCCAGGCCGTCGAGCGCCAGGAGCGTCAGCTCCAGCGGTTCCGGCGGGACCATCTCGCGACCGTCGATCAGGTGGGGCATGGCGCGGCGGCCCGCCTGGCGATTTCGTCGCCGATGGCCAGCGTCTGTCCCGCCAGCGCCTGATCGCACATCGGGTAGAGGATGTTCTCCTCTTTCATGTTGTGCTGCTGCATGAGGATCAGCAGTGTTTCCGCCGCCCCCGCAAAGCCGTCGGCATCGCGGGCAGCCACGGCCTGGCCGATCTGCCCCAGCAGGGTATTCATCTGCGCGTGCTCGAGCCGCATCATCTGCGTCGGCCCAAGCCGGCTGCCGGTGGCCGCCTCGAAGGCCGGAAACAGGACCTGCTCTTCGGTCTCGAAATGGGCGCCGATCTCGGCGCGGAAGCGCCCAAAGGCTTCCTCGCATTCCGGCCAGCGTGCCGCCATGGCCGACTCTTCGGCCCTGGCAAAAAGCAGGTCGCAATTCTTGTGATGCTCAGGCAGGGCCTGGGTCGTTGACATGTGTCGCTCCATTCAAGGTATGGGCGGATTGTCCGTCGGCAGCCGGCCGGGGCACCTTGATGGCAATCAAGAACCGCCGGCCGCGCCGGTACGCTTGTCGACCTTGTCGCGCACCAGTTCGATATGGCTGCGCAGGGTGTAGAGCATGTCGGAGAAGGCGAGCGGCGTCGGCAGGTGGTGCACGTCGGTCTCGATGGCATCGAGCCGCGCCAGCCACTCTGCGCGCGTGTGGCGCGTCGCATCCTGCTCGACTTCCGCCTCGAGGAACTTGAGTTCGCCGTAGCGGCGATAGATGCGAGAGCGCACCCGCCAGCCGTAGAGCGTCGGCGCGAAGCGCAGGATGGGCACCAGCAGCGCCACGACCGGAATCAGCATGACGACAAGGCGGTCGACCAGCGTCGCGGCCCAGAACGGCAGGTAGCGCTGCAGCAAGGGCTTGCCGGACTTGTAGTAGCGCTCGGCCTCCTTCGAGAGCGGAAAGCCGACCGCGGTCGGCCGCGGAAAGTCGCCGGGCTTCTGGAACACGCCCGGCCCGCCGTGGGTCTCCGTCGCTGCCTGCATCAGCAGGTCGACCAGGGCAGGATGCGTGCCGTCGCGCACCAGCAGCGTCGCCGTCGAGGCCACCATGGTCACGTCCGTCGGCGGCACGTCGCGGCCGATGTCGACCGAGCCGCGCGGCAGGACGATCTTCGACAGGTATGGCAGGCGCCGCGAGTAAGCCTCGGCATGGGTCAGGCTCATCAGGCGGATGCCCTTGGTGAACAGCAGCGACCACACGGCCGCCGACTGCGTCGGCCCGACCACGAAGGCGGCGTCGATTTCGCCCTTGGCGAACTTCTCGATCAGGGCCAGGCCGCCGGTATCCAGCAACCTGGCATTGCCGGCATCGATGCCGTTGGCGTGCAGCAGTTCGAGCGCCAGGTGCCGCGAGCCGCTGCCCGGCCCGCCGATGGCGATACGGCGGTGCTTGAGCTGCCGAATGCGATCGAGATTGCGCTCGGGCGGCGCGATCTCGTCGCGATAAAACACCCAGAGCGGCTCATAGTAGAAGGCGCCCAGCGAAACCAGTTCGTCATCCTCCTGCGGCTCGGCGGTGCCCAACTGGAAGAACGCGGCATCGATGTCCTGGTCATAGTCGCGCAGGCGCGCGACGTTGTCCAGCGAACCCCCCGAAGGCATTTCAACCACCTTGACGTCGTAGCGCCCGAGCACGTCGGCGTAAAGCGCCGCGAAGCGCTGGTAGGCGCCGCCGTCGCCGCCGCTGCTGAGCACCAGCGTATCGGGCGGCGCCGGCTGGATGAACCGCGACGCCCCCCAAAAGCCGCCGATCAGGATCAACAACAGCGGCACCGCGACGATCAGCACGTCGCGCAGCGAATACTCGCTGAGCGGGCGGAGCTTGCGGCGCGGACGCGAAGTCGGATCGGCCATGGCAGGGAGCGGTCGGGAGCCAGACCATCTTAACTCGGTTCGTTTCTGACACGGGTGTTGGGTTCTGACGACAGTCTCGAGAGTCCCCACAAAGTACTAGCATGACCCTACCAAAAAAGGGCAAACCCGCCGAAAGTCGGGGGCGCAAAGCTACGGGGCTAACGAGAGGAATATCTCCAAGCCAGCCGGGCCGCCGGAATGCCGCCATGGCGTTTCGTGAACGGTGCCAAGCTTCGCATCCCGGTTTCCGCAGGCCGACCCGCCAGGAGATCGCGATGACGAGACCGGGAAACCAGATGCTGACCGCCGCCGTGGCGCTCCTGGCACTGGCGAGCCCGGTGGCGCATGGCCTGGACGCAAGCCGCGCAACGCGCTACGCCTCGGTCGATCCTTCCGCCTTTCGGCAGTACGCGGCACCCGCCGCCAAGTCGGCGACAGCTTCCAACAGCAAGGCCAAAGCGCAGAAGAAGCCCAAGCCGGGCAAGACCAAGATCCTGGCCGGCCTGCACAATTTCCGTACTCCGGCGCAGCGTGCGCTGGAACGCATCAATCGTCCGCACGGCAGTTGCCAACCGGCCGAGCGCGCCTGCCCGGCGGTATTCCGGAACAACCTCGGTGGCGAGAACCATGCACTGCGGAACGAAATGTCCCGAACGGGGCACGACTCCGTGCCGCCGTCGAGCGAGGCGAATGCCGAACGCCTGGACGCGGATGCCCCGGCGACGAACCAGCCCGGCCTGACCCGCCCCTACCAGGAGGTGCCCGGCCTGGTGCCCGGACGCGAGTCGAGCTACAAGCTGTCCCTCAACCTGCCGCTCGGCAGGTTTGAAAACGTGATGCTGCAGGCGAACGTGCGCAAGAACGCGTTCAATACGGTGAACAGCAGCGACTCGACCCTGCGCGCAGACTGGTCAGTGCGCTTCTGAGCCCGGCGCGGACCGACTGTCGGGCGAGCACGACGTAACGTTCGCTTAAGACTCGGGGAACACGATGGCGGCGCCGCCCACACGAAGCAAAGGAGACATGCCATGACCAAAGTCGCCCGCTTGTCTGCGATCGCCGCACTTGCCATCACGTTCGGCTATGGCTGTGGGGGGGGCGGCTCCGACAGCTCGGGATCGAGCCAGGGCGGCAGCGCCGTCGTCGCTGCCGCGCGCACCAGTTCGTCAGGGTCCTCGACGACTACGGCCAGCTACGCCCTGACGGCGTGGAACGACCTCGGCATGCACTGCGTAGACGGCACCGACTACTCGATCATGTCGATCCTGCCGCCCTACAACAACCTGCACGCGCAACTGGTCAACAAGAGCACCGGCAAGCAGGTCACCAGCGGCGTCACCATCACCTACGCATCGACCGCCGACCTCGACGGCTCGATCAATACGAGCAGTTCCGGCAAGACCAACTTCTGGCAGTACGTGGCCGCGCTGTTCGGCGTCCGGCCGGCCGACGACGTCGGCCTGACCGGCAACCCGATGGCGACACGGACGCCCGCGCCGATGCACTTCAACGCCACCTGGGGCTGGTTTGAGGCTGAGGGTATCCCGATCACGCCCTACGACGATGCCGGCAACAAGAATTTCTACCCGATGGTGAACGTCGTGGCCAAGGACACGCGCGGCCGGGTGCTGGCAACGGCGAAGGCCGTGCTGCCGGTCTCCGACGAGATGACCTGCCAGGCCTGCCACATCTCGCGTGCCAGCGGCAGCGCCGCGGAGATGGCGGCCAAGCCGCCGGTCTCCGGCTGGGCGTTCGACAACGATGCGCAGAAGGACTGGAAGAAGAACGTCCTGCGCATCCACGACGACAAGCAGAAGAACAATGGCAGCTTCAGTCAGGCGCTGGCCACGCTGGGCTACGACCCGGCCGGCCTTGCCGCCACCGCCGCCGCCGGCCGGCCGATCCTGTGCGCCGCCTGCCACGCCTCCAATGCGCTGCCCGGCACCGGGCTGGCCGGCATCTCGCCGCTGACCGCGGCGCAGCACCGCAGCCACGGCCAGGTAGTCGACCCGGCGCAGAACCTCAAGCTGGACGACATCGCCAATCGCAGTGCCTGCTACATGTGCCACCCGGGCTCGGTCACCAAGTGTCTGCGCGGCGCGATGGGCAATGCGGTGGATGCGCAAGGCAACGCCACGATGGGCTGCCAGAGCTGCCACGGCCAGATGGGCGACGTCGGCGCCAGCACGCGCGTCGGCTGGCTCGACCAGCCGAACTGCCAGACCTGCCACTACGACGGCAAGCGCGAAACCTCGGCCATCGATCCCGCCACCGGCAAGCTGCGCGTGGTGGCCGATGCGCGCTTCGCGACGACGCCCAACGTGCCAGCCAGCGGCTTCTCGCTGTTCCGCTTCAGCACCGGCCACGGCAAGCTGCAATGCGAGGCCTGCCATGGCGCAACGCATGCGGAGTATCCGAGTTCGCACGAGAACGACAATGTCCTGAGTGTGTCATTGCAGGGCTATCGCGGCACCGTCAAGGAATGCAGCGCCTGCCACGCCACGGTGCCGAATACCGCCAATGGCGGCCCGCACGGCATGCATTCGACGACGGCGAAGTGGATCGACGACCATCACGACGAGGCGGAGCACAACCGGCCGAGCTGCACCTACTGCCACGGCGCCGACTTCAAGGGCACCTACCTGTCCGAGGTCCGCAAGACCAAGTCGTTCTCGACCGAGAATGGCAGCGTGACTCTGGTTGCCGGCCAGCGGGTCGGCTGCTACGAGTGCCACAACGGCCCGGACGGCGAAGGGCGCGGCGGCTCGCTGCCGCCGAACATGAATCCAGCCTACACGGGAACGGCGGGCGCCGCGCTGCTGCAGGCGGATCAGGCCATCCTCAAGTGGCTGGCCGGAAAGTAAGCCCTAGAACGGAATATCGTCCTCGAAATCGTTGAAGCCGCCGCCCGACGAGGCGGCGGGCTTCGACGGCGCCGGCCGGCTGCCGCCGCCGCTGTTTTCGCGCGGCGCGGCATCGCCCATGCCTTCGCGGCGGCCGAGCATCTGCATCTCGTTGGCTTCGATCTCGGTGGTGTAGCGTTCCTGGCCTTCCTTGTCCGTCCACTTGCGGGTGCGGATGCGGCCCTCGAGATAGACCTGCGAGCCCTTCTTCAGGTATTGCCCGGCGATCTCGGCCAGCTTGCGGTAGAAGACCACCCGGTGCCACTCGGTGATTTCCTTCTTTTCGCCGGACTGCTTGTCTTTCCAGCTCTCGGTGGTGGCCACGCGGATGTTGCACACCGCATCGCCGTTGGGCATGTAGCGCGTCTCCGGGTCCGCACCGAGGTTGCCTACCAGGATCACCTTATTTACCGAAGCCATTGCACCACCCTCCTCATGCCACCGCAAAATTGGAGCGGCGATTCTACCTTGTCGAAGCCGATCGACAGCCTGCGCGATGTCCGGGAGCCGTCAGCCCATCCAGTACCCTTATTGGGATGGCTGCATAGTGTATTCCATGAGAGAGAGAACATCGACAATAGGGGCTTGGACGCCGCCTGCGGCCGAGCGACACCGCCCCCGCAACTGCCGGCCTACAGTTGCACACGTCATCTACTGTCCCGCTCCCGCCGGCAATACCGGCAGAGCCCCAGTGACTGCCAGTCGCTCACGAATGAGAATTGATCCCACCTCCGCGGCACACAGCGCCTAGTCCCTACCGGGATTGACCGACTGCTCTCCCGGATGGCAAATGCATCAACGCCCATCATTGCGACTAGGAGAAAGACCATGAATGCACTCGCGATCGTCCTGACTGCAGGCGCCCTGGCAACCGCAGCCGGCCCGTCGGTGGCCGGACCGAAATGCACCGAGGAACCGACCAGCAAATGGCTCACCGAAGAACAGATGATGATGAAGATCGAGTCCCTGGGCTACAAGGACATCCGGAACTTCCATGTATCCAAGGGCAGGTGCTACGAAATCTACGGCTACGACAAGGGCGGCAGGAAGGTGGAGGTGTACTTCCATCCCATTTCCGGCGAGATCGTAGAAGCCAAGGTCCAGTGAGTCGGCAGCCACGGAGGGTACGATCATGGGTGTCAAGGTTTGGGATCCCCTGGTGCGGATATTCCACTGGACAATGGTTTCCGTATTCTTTGCCAACTACTTCTTCCTTGACGGCGGCTACAAGCCTCACGACTGGCTCGGCTACGCCGTGCTGGCCCTGCTGGCCTTGCGCGTGGTCTGGGGGTTCGTCGGTACCAGGCACGCCCGTTTCGCCGACTTCGTGCCGACACCGGGGCAGTTCTTCGCCTATGTTCGAGACGCCTTGCGGGGGAGGGAAAGGCGCTATGTCGGTCACAATCCGGCCGCCGCGGCCATGGTCCTGACGCTCATGCTCCTCATGACCGGCATCGGCGTCACCGGCTGGATGCACGGCCTCGACAGGTTCTGGGGCGAGGAGTGGGTGGTCGATGTCCATGTCCTGCTGTGCGACATCGTTGCCGGGCTGGTCGTGGTACACGTATCCGCCGCGATCCTGGTCAGTTTCAAGCAAAGGGAGAACCTGATCATGGCCATGATCACGGGCTACAAGGATTGACCGCCGTCGACGCGCCAGTGACGGCTACTTCGGCGTCGATCCGTTGCGCGCCGGCAGCGTCATCGTGGCGGCCAGCAGCAGCCAGATGCCTGCCAGTGCGGCGCAGAAGCCCTGCACCGCCAAGGCACCGAAACTCTTGAGCAGCCAGCCGCCCAATGCCCCGCCCAGAAACAGCCCGAAGGACTGGGTGGTGTTGTAGATGCCCAGTGCCGCACCCTTGGCGCCCGGCGGCGCCAGGCGCGAAATCAACGACGGCTGCAACGCTTCCATGATGTTGAAGCCGACGAAGAACAGTACCAGCCAGAAGGCCAGCGACCAGATGCCGGAACCCAGCGTTGCGAAGCCCAACTGGACGATGGCCAGCAGCAGGATGGCGCCGACGAACACCGGCTTCACGCGGCCGTGCTTCTCGGCGGCGATGATGGCGGGGATCATCACCGCGAATGAAATCAGCACGGCCGGCAGGTAGACCTTCCAGTGCTCGCCGACCGGCAGGCCGCCGGCATCCGTGAGCAGACGCGGCACGACGACCCACAACGCGGTCTGCGTCAGGTGCAATGCCAGCACGCCGAAATTCATCCGCGCCAGTTGGCCGTGGTAGAGCACCGCCGAAAAGGGTACGCGCACCGCTGGCTCGGCCTTGGGTTGTACCGGCACGGCCTTGAAGAGCAGAACGATGGCGCCGAGCGCCAGCAGCCCGGTCAGCGCAAAGATGCCCGGCATGCCGATCGCGGTGTAGAGCGGCGGCGCCAGCACCAGCGACAGCGCGAAGACCAGGCCGATGGTCGAGCCGATCATCGCCATCACCTTGGTACGGTGCTGCTCGCGCGTGAGGTCGGCGGCCAGCGCCGTCACCGCGGCGGAGATGGCGCCGGCCCCCTGGATCACGCGGCCGGCGATGACCCAGTAGATATCGTCCGCAGCCGCGGCCAGGAAACTACCGGCGGCGAACAGCAGCAGGCCGGCGACGATCACCGGCTTGCGGCCGTAGCGGTCGGAGGCCAGGCCGTAGGGAATCTGGAAGAACGCCTGGGTCAGTCCATAGGCGCCGATCGCCAGACCGACCAACAGTACGTCGTCGCCGCCCGCCAGCGTCGGCGCATACACGGCGAACACGGGCAGGATGAGAAACAGTCCGAGCATGCGAAGCCCGAAGATCGCCGCCAGGGACGCGCCGGCACGCCGCTCATCGCGCGTCATGGGATCGGATACGGGGGATAGCATGCCGGATGGCTTTGGTAAAACGGGTCGCGTATATTATCAGGTTGCCCACCCCCCGCCTCCCGCAAACATGGACGAGATCAAGATCCGCGGCGCCAGAACCCATAACCTGAAGAACGTTAATCTGGACCTGCCGCGCAACAAGTTGACCGTGATCACCGGACTGTCCGGTTCCGGCAAGAGTTCGCTCGCCTTCGACACGCTCTACGCGGAAGGCCAGCGCCGTTATGTGGAGAGCCTTTCCGCCTATGCGCGGCAGTTCCTGCAGTTGATGGAAAAGCCGGATGTCGACCTGATCGAAGGTTTGAGCCCCGCCATCTCCATCGAGCAGAAGGCAACCAGCCATAACCCTCGCTCGACCGTGGGTACGGTGACGGAAATCCATGACTACCTGCGCCTGCTCTACGCGCGCGCCGGCACGCCGCACTGTCCCGAGCACGGCGATCCGCTCGAAGCGATGAGCGTGTCGCAGATGGTGGACCACGCGCTGGCGCTGCCCGAGGACACCAAGCTGATGATCCTCGCCCCGGTGGTGGCCAACCGCAAGGGCGAGCAGCTCGACCTGTTCGGCGAACTGAAGGCACAGGGCTTCGTCCGCCTGCGCGTGGACGGCAAGGTGTACGACATCGACACGCTGCCCAAGCTCAACAAGAACACCAAGCACTCGATCGATGTGGTTGTCGATCGCCTCAAGGTGCGCGCCGACGTGCGCCAGCGCTTGGCGGAAAGCTTCGAGACCGCGCTCCGGCACGCCGAGGGCCGCGCGCTGGCGGTGGAAATGGACAACGGCACCGAGCACCTGTTCTCCGCCAAGTTCGCCTGCCCGCACTGCGGCTACGCCCTGCAGGAACTGGAACCGCGCCTGTTCTCGTTCAACAACCCGATGGGAGCCTGCCAGAAGTGCGACGGCCTCGGCAGCATCCAGTTCTTCGACCCGCTGCGCGTGGTCGCCTATCCGCACCTGTCGCTGGCCGCCGGCGCCATCAAGGGCTGGGACAAGCGCAACCAGTTCTACTTCCAGATGGTCGAGTCGCTGGCCGCGCACTACGGCTTCGATCCCGCGATCCCGTTTGACCGGATGACCGAAGAGGTGCAGCGCATCGTCCTCTACGGCTCCGGCCGCGACCAGATCAAGTTCCGCTATCTCAACGAGAAGGGCACGCGCTTCGACCGCAGCCACACCTTCGAAGGCATCATCCCCAATCTCGAACGACGCTATCGCGAAACGGATTCGCTGATGGTGCGCGAGGAACTGGCCAAGTACCTCAACGCCAAGCCCTGTCCGGAATGCGCCGGCACGCGCCTGCGCAAGGAAGCGCGCCACGTCTTCATCGGCGACAAGACGCTGCCCGAGGTGAGCAACCTGTCGCTGATCCAGTGCCGCGATTTCTTCAACCTGCTGGCGCTGACCGGGCACCGGGCGCAGGTGGCCGAGAAGATCGTCAAGGAGATCACGGCCCGGCTGACTTTCCTGATCAACGTCGGCCTCGACTACCTGTCGCTCAACCGCTCGGCCGAGACGCTGTCCGGCGGCGAGGCCCAGCGCATCCGGCTCGCCTCGCAGATCGGCTCCGGGCTGACCGGCGTCATGTACGTGCTCGACGAGCCGTCCATCGGCCTGCACCAGCGCGACAACAGCCGCCTGCTCGACACGCTGCGCAATTTGCGCGACCTCGGCAACACCGTGATCGTCGTCGAGCACGACCACGAAGCGATCGAGTCGGCCGACTACGTGGTGGACATGGGCCCCGGCGCCGGCGAGCACGGCGGCCAGGTGGTCGCCCAGGGCACGCCGAAGCAGGTCGCCGCCAACTCGGCCTCGCTGACCGGCGCCTATCTCTCGGGCCGACGCGCCATCGCCATGCCCAAGAAGCGGACGCCGCCCAACAAGTTGCGGCAGTTGAAGATTCGTGCCGCCAGCGGCAACAACCTGAAGAACGTCGACGCAGAGATTCCGGTCGGCCTGCTCACCTGTGTCACGGGTGTCTCCGGCTCGGGCAAGTCGACGCTGATCAACGACACGCTCTATGCCGCCGCCGCGCGCCACCTCTACGGCTCGGCCATCGAGCCGGCCGCGCACGGCGAGATCGAAGGGCTGGAGTATTTCGACAAGGTCATCAACGTCGACCAGTCGCCGATCGGCCGCACGCCGCGCTCCAACCCGGCCACCTATACCGGCCTCCTGACGCCGATCCGCGAGCTGTTCGCAGGTGTTCCGGAAGCGCGCGAGCGCGGCTACGGGCCGGGCCGCTTCAGCTTCAACGTCAAGGGCGGCCGCTGCGAGGCCTGCCAGGGCGACGGCATGATCAAGGTCGAGATGCATTTCCTGCCCGACATCTACGTGCCCTGTGACGTCTGCCACGGCAAGCGCTACAACCGCGAGACGCTCGACGTACGCTACAAGGGCAAGACCATCTACGAAGTGCTGCAGATGACCGTCGAGCAGGCGCACGAGTTCTTCTCCGCCGTGCCCGTGGTAGCGCGCAAGCTGAGCACGCTGCTCGACGTCGGCCTTTCTTACATCCAGCTCGGCCAGTCGGCGACCACGCTGTCGGGCGGCGAGGCACAGCGCGTCAAGCTGGCGCTGGAACTCTCGAAGCGCGACACCGGCCGCACGCTCTACATCCTCGACGAGCCCACCACCGGCCTGCATTTCCAGGATATCGAGATGCTGCTCTCGGTACTGCACCGCCTGCGCGACCATGGCAACACCATTGTCGTCATCGAGCACAACCTCGACGTGATCAAGACCGCCGACTGGCTGCTCGACCTCGGCCCCGAAGGCGGCGACGGCGGCGGCCGCATCATCGGCGAAGGCACGCCGGAGGCGATCGCCGAACTGGCCGGCAGCCACACGGGGCGCTATCTGGCGCCGCTGCTGTCGCCCAAGGCGCCGCGCAGGAAGAACGGCAAGTAGCCATGCCGATTTTCGAACACTACGCCGAAGAGGCGCAGCGGATCGAGCAGGAAATCGTCCGCCACGGCATCGTGCTTGGCATCGACTGGCAGGACGAGTTCGCGGTGCGGACGCTGGCGCGCGAAGCGCTGGCCTTGCACCCGGCCGACGGCGAGAAAGTCAGCCTTGGCAACACGCCGGAGGCGCGCGCCAAACTCGAAATTTTCGGGCTGGCGCAATTGATGCTGAAAGTGATGACCGAAAGCGCCGCCGACGACGTCGAGACGCACGGCGGCGACGTCTGGAAGGCTTTCGGGCGGGCGCTGTGGCTGGAGTCAGGGCAGGCCGACTAAGCCACCTTGGCCGGCGACCGGAACAGCAACTCGGCTTCGGAGGCCGGCAGGGGCACCGAAAAGTAGTTGCCCTGAAAGCGGGTGCAGCCGTAGCTGAGCAGGGTTTGCACCTGCGCGCTGCTTTCCACGCCTTCGGCGAGCGTTTCCAGGTTCAGCGCCCGCGCCAGACTGACGATCGCCGAGACGATCGCCGCGTCGCCCCAGTCCTCGCCCAGGTCGCTGACGAAGCTGCGGTCTATTTTCAGGCGATGCACCGGGAAGCGCTTCAGGTGGTTCAGGCTCGAATAGCCGATGCCGAAATCGTCGATGGCCAGGCGCACGCCCATGGCCGAAAGTTCGCGCAGGGTATCGAGCGCCTCGTCTACATCGTGCATGAGCGAGGTTTCGGTGATCTCCAGCTCCAGCAGGCGGGCCGGCTGGCCGGTGTCTTCGAGCAGGCAGCGCACCAGTTCGACCAGGCCCCGCTGCCGGAACTGGCGCGGCGAGAGGTTCACCGATACGGGCAATTGCGGATAGCCGGCTTCCTGCCAAAGCCGGTTTTGCCTTAGCGCCTCGCCTAGCACCCATTCGCCGAGCGGCAGGATCAAGCCGGTCTCCTCTGCCACCGGCACGAATTCGGCGGGCGGCATCAGGCCCGATTCGGGATGCTGCCAGCGCACCAGCGCCTCGAAGCCGCAGACGGCCGTTTCGGTGATGCGCAGTTGCGGCTGGTAGTGGAGCACCAGTTCGCCCACGTCCAGCGCGTGGCGCAACTGGTGCTCGAGACGAAAGAAGCGCGTCGCCTCCTCGTTCATGCGTGGCGCGAAGAACTGGAAATTGTTCCGGCCGCGCGCCTTGGCGTGGTACATCGCCGTGTCGGCGTTCTTCATGAGCTGCAGCGCTTCGAGGCCGTCGTCCGGAAAGATGCTGATGCCGATCGAAGGCGTCACGCACAACTCGTGGCCGACAGCATTGATTGGCATTGCCAGCGTCTGGACGATCTTTTCCGCCACCAGCACCGCGTCGTCGGGTCCGGCCAGCTCGCGCAGGATGACGATGAACTCGTCGCCACCCAGGCGCGACACGGTATCGACGGCGCGCACGGCAGCTTCGATGCGGCCGGCGACCTGCTTGAGCAGTTCGTCACCGACGGGATGGCCAAGCGTGTCGTTGATGCTCTTGAAGCGGTCGAGGTCGAGGAACATCACGCCGACCCGATGGTTATCCCGCAGCGCCTGCGCCAGCGCCTGCTCCAGGCGGTCGTGCAGCAGCGTGCGATTGGGCAGCCCGGTCAGGGCATCGTGGTGTGCCACGTGCCAGATGCGCTGCTCGGCCTGGACGCGCTCGAAGATTTCCTTCTGCAACTGCTGATTGGTGACCGTCAGTTCGTTGGTGCGCTCGAGCACCCGCTGCTCCAGTTCATCCTTGGCGCGCCGCAGTGCCTCTTCGGCCTCGCGCCGTTGCGTCACGTCCTCGAAGATCCAGACGACGTCGAAGCGTTCGCCGGCATGCGGCGCGCGATGGCCCGTAATGCGGACCCAGAAGCAGCGGCCGTCCTTGCGCCTGGCGCCGCACTCGGTCGAAAACACCTCGCCGCGCCGGATCGGGTCGCGCGCGCGATTGCCGAGATCGTCGAACGACTCCTGGCTGGGATGGAGTTGCCGGGTCGACAGGCCGAGCATCTCGCCAGTGCCGTAGCCGAAGATCTCCTCCAGCTTGCGATTGCAGCGCACGACCATCCGGTCTTCGACGTACATGATGCCGACCGCCGCGTTGTCGAAGATCATCTGGTGCTCGGCCAGCGCGTTGCGCACCAACTGCTCGGTCTGGTAGTCGGCGGTGACGTCCTCCATGATCCAGATCGTGCCGGCCTGCGGACGCAGCGGATTGACCGCCTTGGCCGACAGGCGGCAGCGGAAGCAACTGCCGTCCTTGCGGACCATGTCCAGCTCGGCGCGGAAGGGCTGGCCGGCGGCCAGCGCGGGACCGGCCTCGCGACCTACCGATTCGTAGATTTCGTCCGAAGGGTAGAGCGTGCGGCCGGTCAGGCCGACCATCTCCTCGGCCGTATAGCCGAACATCTGCGCGCAAAGCGGGTTGGCGCGCACCAGATGCCGGTTTTTCGAGAACAGGATGCCGACGGTCGCGTTCTCGAGGATCGCCCGCAACTCCAGCAACGTCGAGTTGCCTTCCATGCCGAGGTTCATCCGCCGGCGCCCCGGTTCCGGCGGCGTTTAAGCGGAGACTGCCTTGACGATCAGGGGGACCAGCGGCTCGGGCAGCTTGATCTTGCCGGCCAGCGCGAACTCGTGGGCGGGCGGCGACATCTTCTGCCAGGTCTTGCGGATGATGTCGAGCCACTTCTCTTCGCTGTACTCGGCCTTCTTGCCGGCAAAGCCGAGCATGTAGTGCTCGATGAAGACCAGGTCGGCGATGTCTTCCAGCAACTGGGTGTCGGGATTGACCTTGAGGCCCTTCTTGCCGACCGCCATCTTGACCTGGTCGATGGTCGC
Organism: Rhodocyclales bacterium; assembly: GCA_016235765.1. Classification (GTDB taxonomy): domain Bacteria; phylum Pseudomonadota; class Gammaproteobacteria; order Burkholderiales; family Rhodocyclaceae; genus Fen-999. Next base: position 21,982 of record JACRIZ010000009.1, read on the forward strand.
ATCGTCGTAACCGGCTTCCTTCATCAGCCGGCCGGCGGTCTCGGCGTGGAACTTGTAGAGGCCGGTGCGCCATTGCAGGTAGCCGGTGCGATCCATCGGATAGCTGTCGCGCGGCGTCTTCCAGCGCTGGATGTGCTGGGCACGCACCGCGAGCCTGGCCGCCTCGGACGCGTTGGGCGCGAAGCGGTCGATCATGTCGGTCATGCGCTGCGCGTAGAGCAGCTCGTAGGGAACGTCCTTGCCGTCAGGCCCCTGGTCCATGCGGGGGTCTTCGGCATTCGCGGCATCGAACAGGGCGATGGCACGGGCATAGCGCTCGGTGGCGGCAGTGGTCATGGCTCTTTCCTGGGTCAGGTTGAAAAGCCGTGATTATAGGCTTAGCAACAGCCGCGCTCGGTTTCCGGCACGCCCAGCTTCTTCAGGATGCTGTCCATCGGGCAAAACTTCGTGAAGCCGCTCTGGAACAGGTTGGCGCCGACAAACGCGGTGAACCACAGCCAGGACAGTTGCGCCATGTTCACCTGGCCGAAGCCGTGGGCGAGGCCCAGCGAGAGCATGATGAAGAAGCCCGCGACGATGCGGACGATGCGATTGACGGTCATAGTGTTGCTCCTTGGGGTTGGATGCGGTTCTTCATGGCCGCGTAATAGAGAACGGGGATCACCACCAGCGTCAGCACGGTGGAGACGAGGATGCCGAAGATGAGGCTGATGGCCAGCCCGGAGAAGATCGGGTCGTCGAGGATGAACAGGGCGCCGAGCATGGCGGCCAGGCCGGTCAGCGCGATCGGCTTGGCGCGGATCGCGGCGGACTGGATCACCGCCTCGGCGAAGGCCATGCCGTCCGCCACCTGTTCGTTGATGAAGTCCACCAGCAGGATCGAATTGCGGACGATGATGCCGGCCAGCGCAATCATGCCGATCATGGAAGTCGCGGTGAACTGCTGGCCGAGCAGCGCGTGGCCGGGCATCACGCCGATGATGGTGAGCGGGATCGGCGCCATGATGATCAGCGGCACCAGGTAGCTCTTGAACTGGGCGACCACCAGCAGGTAGATCAGCACCAGGCCGACCGCGTAGGCGGCGCCCATGTCGCGGAAGGTCTCATAGGTCACCTGCCATTCGCCATCCCACTTGATTGCATAGCCGGCATAGGGATCCGTCGGCTGCTTGATGAAGTACTCGCCCAGGCCCTCAGGCAGTTTCGAGCGGATGTCGAACATGCCGTAGAGCGGCGAGTCGAGCGTGCCGCCCATGTCGCCGACGACATAGACGACCGGCAGCAGGTCCTTGTGGTACAGCACCTTCTCGCGCAGCGTCCTTTTCGCTTCGACGACTTCGGAGATCGGCACCAGATTGCCTTCGCGGCCGCGCACCTTGAGCTTCAGCAATTCGTCGAGGCTGGATTGGCGTTCGGCCGGCAGCGTGATGCGTACCGGGATTTCGTACTTGGCGTCGCCGTCGTGCACCGGCGTCACGTCTTCGCCGGACAGGCCCATGCGCACGGTCGCGACGACGTCGCTTTGGGCGACGCCGAGCAGCGCGGCCTTGGCCTGATTGACGCGCAGCACGACCTTGGGCGCATCGGCATCCACGGAGTCGTCCACGCCGAGGATGTCGGCCGTGCCCTCGAACGCCGCGCGCAACTGCTTGGCGGTCGCGATCTGGCCCGGATAGTCGGGGCCATAGACCTCGGCGACGATCGGTGACAGGACCGGCGGGCCGGGCGGCACCTCGACGACCTTGGCGTTGCCGCCGTGCCGGCGGGCGATCGCCATCACGGCGTCGCGCACGCCGACGGCGATGTCGTGGCTCTGCCGGTCGCGCTGGTGCTTGTCGACCAGATTCACCTGCACGTCGCCCATTTCCGGATTGGCGCGAAGGTAATACTGGCGCACCAGGCCGTTGAAGTTGATCGGCGCGGCGGTTCCCGCGTAGGCCTGGTAGTCCTTCACTTCCGGCACCTTGGCGATTTCGGCCGATATTTCGCGCAGCACGCCGGCTGTTTCCTCCAGCGGCGTACCGACCGGCATGTCGAGGACGACCTGGAACTCGCTCTTGTTGTCGAAGGGCAGCATCTTCAGAACCACCAGCTTGAAAACGCCCAGCGACACCGAGGCCGCGATGGCTATCACAATGCCGATCCACAGCTTGCGGCGCGCCGCCTTGCCGGTCCGCTCGTCGAGGAAGCGCGGCATCAGGCCGCGGAACAAGCCCAGCAGGCGGATTGTGGTCTTGTCCTCGGCATGGCCGCCATGGCTGGGCTTCATCATCTTCAGCGCCAGCCAGGGCGTGACGACGAAGGCGATGGCCAGCGAGATGAACATGCCCATCGAGGCGTTGATCGGGATCGGGCTCATGTAGGGGCCCATCAGCCCGGAGACGAAGGCCATCGGCAGCAGCGCGGCGATGACGGTGAACGTCGCCAGGATGGTCGGGCCGCCGACTTCGTCGACCGCGTGGGGAATGATCTGCCAGAGAGGCTTCTCCGGTTCCAGCATGTGCCAGCGGTGGATGTTCTCGACCACCACGATGGCGTCGTCCACCAGGATGCCGATGGAAAAGATCAGCGCGAACAGCGAGACGCGATTGAGCGTGAAGCCCCACGCCCAGGACGCGAACAGCGTCGCCGCCAGCGTCAGCGTCACGGCCGTGCCGACAATCACTGCTTCGCGCTTGCCGAGGGCGAACAAGACCAGCAGCACCACGAAGGCGGTGGCGAAGACCAGCTTGCCGATTAGCTTTTGCGCCTTCTCGGTCGCGGTCGCGCCGTAGTTGCGGGTGACGGTGAATTCGACGCCGTCCGGGATGACCGTACCCTTGAGTCCTTCAGCGCGCCTGATGACTGACTCGGCAACATCCGCCGCGTTCACGCCGGGCTTCTTGGACACGGACAGGGTCACGGCGGGGAGTTCGCTCTCCTTGGTGCCATGCCAGACGTAGCGGCTCGGCTGGTCCGCGCCGTCGATGATCTTCGCCACGTCGGCCATGAAGACCGGCTTCTTGTCGTAGACACCGACCACCAGGCGCCGCACGTCGGCAGCCGTCTCGATGTAAGTGCCGGTCTGCACCAGCAGTTCCTGGTTGCCGGCGACCATGCTGCCGGCCGGCTGCGACGCATTCGATAGTTGCAGCGCTGCGCGCAGGTCCTGCGCCGTGACGCCGTAGGCGTTCATCCGGTCGGCGTCCATGGCAATGCGGATGACGTGCCCGGGCCCGCCGACGGTCACTACGTCGCGGGTGCCCGGGATGCGCTTGAGGTCGATCTCCACGGCCCGCGCCACCTGCTGCATTTCGAAGGCTGCGTGGTCCGGATTCTTGCTCCAGAAGGTCAGCGTGACAATCGGCACGTCGTCGATGCCCTTCGGCTTGACGATGGGTTCGAGTACGCCCAGGTTGGGGGACAGCCAGTCGCGGTGCGAATTGATGGTGTCGTAGAGGCGCACCAACGCCTGGATCGGGTCTTCGCCGACCTGGTACTGGACGGTGATCACGGCCATGCCGGGACGCGATACGGAATAGACGTGCTCGATGCCGGCGATGCGTGACAGCACCTGCTCGGCCGGGCGCGCCACCAGCGCCTCGACGTCCCTGGCCGACGCCCCCGGAAAGGGCACGAAGACGTTGGCCATGGTGACGTTGATCTGCGGCTCTTCCTCGCGCGGCGTGATCAATGTGGCGAAGACGCCGAGCAGCAGCGCGATCAGCGCGATCAACGGGGTCAGGGAGTTGCGGAGAAAGTACTCCGCGATGCGGCCCGAAATGCCCATGATCTACTTGCCCTGCTGCTTGAGCTGGATGCCGCTCTGGACGGGTGTCAGGCTGACCTTGTCGCCCGTCGCCAAGCCCGCCAGCACTTCCAGTTCGCCGTTGCCGAGCATTTCGCCCAGGCGTACCTGGCGCAGCCGCGGTACGTTTTGGGCGTCGATGACATAGACGCCGGTCACCTCGCCGCGGCGCAAGACAGCCTTGGCCGGCACGGTCAGCTTCTTGCCCGAGCCGGTAACGAAGTGGGCGCGTGCGGCCATGCCCGGAAATACGCCCGCCACGTTGTCGGGCAGGTAGAGGCGCGCAGTAACGGTGTGGCTGCGTGCGTCGGCCGTCGGCAGGATCTCGACGCGGACCGCATCGAGCCACAACCCGGCTTCAGGGAATTCCAGCCTGGCCTTGCGCAGCTTGCGCACATCGGCGAGCTTGTACTGGGGGATGCTGGCGATGACGCGCAGGCCCTTGGGCTCATAGACCGTGATCAGCGGCTTGCCGGGCGTCGCCATCTCGCCCAGTTCCGTCAGGCGCTGCGCGACGATGCCGGACATCGGCGCAGTCACGTTCGCATGCGAATAGCTCGCGCCGCTGGCGCCAGCCGCCGCTTGCGCGGACTTGTAATCCGCTTCCGCCTTGTCGAGCGCGGCGCTGCTGACGAACTTCTGCGCGTACAGGTTCTTCATGCGCTCGAAATTGGCTTTGGCCTGGATCGACTGCGCCTCGGCCGCGGCGGCGTTCTCGGCGAATTCGCGGGCGTCGATGCGCATCAGCACCTCGCCCTTCCTGACCCACTGGCCGGCATCGGCGCGCACCTCGACGATGCGCCCCTGCACCTGCGCCGCCACGGTCGCGGAATGGACGGCCTCGACCACGGCTTCAGCCGGATAGGTCAGGTCGACCTCGCGCGCCTCCAGCGTCACGGTCGCGGATTGAGCGAAAACCGGCGCCATCGCCAGCGCCATCAGGATGCCACCGACCCGTTGGGCGGCGGAAAGGGAAAGTGTCGTCTTCATGGCATATTAGTATATGCTGATATACAATAATTTCAAGTCCACCAATTGAATGGACTTATCAGCATAGTACTGCCGAGACTAGGTGTTCAGGGCAAATCTTGCCATTGCGTCAATGACTTCCTGTGCTTCGCCGACCGGCGAGGCCAGCGAAATCTCCAGGGCCGGATGACGATCCATGGCATTGGCCGCCAGTTGCGGCAGGTCCTTCAGGACGTGGCGTCCGGGACCGATGAAGATCGGCACTACGGAAATCGCGGTCACGCCCCGCTTGACCAGGCTTTCGATAGTCTCGTCGAGGCTGGGCCGGGTCAATTCGAGAAAGCCAAGTTCGACCACGGCGTCCGGCTGCTGGGCGGCCATGGCGTCGCGGATGCGTTCAAAGGGCCGGATGTACTCGGCGGTGCGGGAACCGTGCCCGAAGAGGATGATGCCTTTCAAGATACCAACTCCTTGTGGATGTTGCGGCAACGCGTTTCGCGGATACGCCAGGCCGCCGTCACCCCGAACCAGGCCACCGCCGCCAGCAGCAGGAAGCCGAGCTTGAAGTCCGCGGGCGCGTAGAGCCGCACGCCATCCCGCATGGCCCCGTTCCACGACAAGTCCATGATCCAGCCTACCGCCGGCTGCAGCAGCGCGCCGCCGAGGAAGCCACCGATGTTGGTCACCGAGGTCGACATGCCCGACAACTGCGGCGGATTCACTTCCTTGGCGCAGGCCCAGGTGAGTGTGAATGCCGCGGTCGAAAGACCCATCAGCCCGAACAACAAGTAACTTACTGCCTGGGGCATGGTCATGCCGGTCAGCCAGACCAACCAGATCAGTCCGTATATGTGGGCGGCCACCAGCACCACAAGCTTGCGCCGTTGCAGGCGGTCCGACAAGCCGCCGATGAACAGGCAACCAATGGCGAAGCCGGCGAAGTAGAGCGACAGATGCGACGAGGCCACCGCCCGCGTCATGCCATGCACCTGGGTAAGGTAGGGCGTTGCCCACAGGCCGGCGAATGCAAAGAAGCTGCCGGCGATGCCGAAGTTCACCGCCGCCGCCGGCCAGGTGTAGGGATTCTTCAGCACACTCAGCAGTCCGCTCAATACTACCGTGCGATCCACCGCGTGCCGATGGCTGCCCTCGCCCGCCTCGACCCGGTCGCGCACCAGCAGCCAGCATGCCGCCGCCAGTGCCAGCGAAACGATGCCGACGCCGACGAACACGCCGCGCCAGCCGGCCGCCTGCGCCAGCCACGACAGCGGCGCGCCGGCCAGCACCGAACCAAGGTTGCCGACCAGCATGGACATGCCGACCACGGTGGCGAAGCGCCGCTCCTCGAACCAGACGGCGATGATCTTGAGCATGGCGATGAACACCACCGACACGCCGAGCCCGACCAGGGTGCGGCCTATCAGCGCAGCATTGAGGCTGTCCGCCATGCCGAACAGCAGGCTGCCGCCCCCCGCCACCAGCCCGCCGAGAAACAGGATGCGGCGCGGCCCGAGCGTATCGACGAGGATGCCGGTCGGCACCTGCATGACCGTATAGACATAGAAATAGGTCGCCGCCAGCGCGCCCAGCGACGCCGCCGACGTCTGGAAGGCGGCGGCCAGATCCTGCGCGATGCCGGCGGGCGCAAAGCGCTGGAAGAACGACAGCACATAGGCGGCCACCACCACCACCAGCATGACCAGGCGGCGGCGCTTGTGTTCGGGAGTGAATTCCATGCCGGCAGTGTATCGCCTGGAGGCTTACGGCTGCCTGAGTGGCGTGCCGCCATGGCTGACTTTTGCCAGTCGCCTACTTGAGCAGCCCGAGCCGCATCAGTTGGCGCAACTTGCGCTTGAATGCAGTACCCAAGTCAGGCGATATCGCCGCATAGTAGTCGGTGGCGTCGCGGATTTCCTCGCGCGCCACGGCGAGATAGCGAACCTTCACGACCGGTCGAGGTCGCCGAACACTTCGCTTTCATCAACGGCCGCCAACTCGCCACGGTGGTAAGCGGCCAAGCGATCCTGCGCCTCCGTCGCCCAGGCTGCGGAGATTTCCGGGTCCGGCTTGTCCAGCGTCGCCAGAATGGTCTCGACCAATTCCAGACGATCGCTCGGGGGCAACTTGGCGGCCAGCGAGGCCAGTTCTGCTGCGGCATGGGTCATTTCATTCTCCTGTTCATCTTTAGCCTTACCCCATCCGCCGTCCGCCTTCCAGTGGCGTACCGCGACGGCTGACTATTGGCGAAACGCCGCGATCAGCATTGCAGCCGCCGACCCAAGCACGATCAGCGAAATCAGCGTAGCGACAAACGCCTTGATGAACCTCATGCTCCCATCCAGCGGCCGTCATCCAGTTTGCGAGCGCGACCGAGGGTGGCGAGCGTGGCGAGGAGTTCGGGCAGACGGGCTTTCCATTTGCCCTTGCCGCTGAAATGGGTGGCGAGATCGTCTTGCGATTGCGGTGTCTGGCCCAGGACAGCGGCGAGTGCGGCCATCTGGTCGGGCAGCGTTTGCGGCCAGGGTGCTTTGCCCTTGGCGGCTGGTGCTGGTGACGGAGGAGCCTCCGCCTCTTCCGCAGCAAACAGCGCCGAGTTCTCCTGGACGGGCACCTCGACGCCACGTGGATTCTGAAAGGCCGGCCGCAGCCAGCGAACGTGGCCTTGCGCTTCTTCGGCAACGCGCTCGGCGTTGAGCGCGACAAGGCGTTCGAGGATTTGCTCGTCGGAGGGTGTGTCGTGCCAGCCGTAGGCATCGAGCACGGCGGCGTCAAGTTCGTCGTGCAGGGATTTCAGCACCGCGACGAGGCCCTTGTCATGGATGGCCTTCTCCTTCGCCGTCAGTGGCGTGTCGCCACGGCTGACTTTTTCCCGGACGTTGTACAGGCCGGTCAGCGTCAGGTCTTCATGCTCGGCCAGCACGCGCTTGCGATGCCCGTCGATCTGCTCGGCGAGGTCGGCGATGCGGGATTGTTGGTCGGGGGTTGCGGCGGGGAAGGGGAAGGTCTCAAAGCAGCGAGATTTGTTGTAGCGCGGATCATTGCCGACGCCGAGCCGCCCACCGGCAGCCAGCGCCCACACGACATGCACGCGCGAAGACAGCACGCCGAGCGAATGGCCGTCATCGAGCGCGACGCAAACCAGCATGTTGTCCGGCGCAATCGCAGCGTCGAGGAACTGGAAGACGCGGTGCTTGGCCGTCTCGACCGTGGCGATGTAGCGCGATAGCCCAAACAACTGCTTGCGCAACTTCGGATTCGGCTCACCAAACAGCCACCAGTTTCGCTTACGCACTTCACGGTTGTTGTGGTCGCGCTCCGGCTTCACGCGCTCCAGTACCCATTGATAGGTGGCTGGCCAACGGCGACGCACGTCATCGGAGTCGAAGCCATACAGGTCAATGACGCTTACGCCGCGCGGTCGCTCGGTGAGGTCGCGGCCGTTGCGATAGTCTTTGATGGGAGCCTCAGATTCAAGCGTTCCCCTCTCATCAGGCTTGACGATGAAACCAGCGCCAAACAAACAAAACCCACGATTGCTCAACTCCGCGTTTGCCCCCAACGCTTGTGCCGCAGCAACGTTGGCGCCTACGGCAAGGTCGGCATGCAAGATGCCGACGCGCTCGGCGAGTTCGACATCCAGCCCTTCGCCCTTGCCTTCGCGCTCTGCAACCACATCGACCCGCCGCCCTTCGCCCGCACCGGGCGCGACGACGGTCATGGCGATGCGCACGGCGGCGCCGTCGGCGCTATCCACCCATGGGTGATCGGGAATGGCGAAGTCGAGATGCAGGCCGGTGTCGAGCGCGCCTTGGACGACGCGGCGGTTGAAGGTCTGACGCAGGCTGTTGGTGGTGATGAAGCCGAAGCGCGAGAGCTTGCCCTGAGCGACCAGTTGCGAAGCGTGGTGCCACCAAAACATGACGAAGTCGGCGGAGTCTGGCACCTTCTGCCACGCACCGCGCAGCGCATCGACATAACCATCGCCAAGGGCGGCGCGCATGGTCGACGCGCCAATGAACGGCGGATTGCCGACGACGACGTCGGCTTCCGGCCATTCAGCGGCGCGGGGGTTGTTGTAGCGCTCCAGCGGCAGGCGCGCGGTTTCGTCCGGCACGTCCTCTCCCGTGACCGGGTGCTTCTTCATCGTCCGGCCGTCCCAGCGGGTGACGGGCTTGCCCTGCTCGTCCATGACGAAATCGACGCTGTCGTAGGCGAGCACGGCGTCGCGGCATTCGATGTTCTTGAAGTCCTTGAGCACGGGCTGCGGTGGCAGGCCGCTGCCCTGGGTGCGGAAGTGCCATTGCAGGTAGCCGATCCACAGCACGAGTTCGGCAATCGCCGCCGCGCGCGGGTTGATTTCGAGGCCGAGGAACTGGTGCGGGTCGACGGTGAGGCCTTCGGCTTCGAGCAGGGTCTGGCTCTCGCCGAGGTCGTGCAGCTGGTTGAGCACTTCGCCTTCGAGGCGCTTCAGGTGTTCCAGCGACACATAGAGGAAGTTGCCGCTGCCGCAGGCGGGGTCGAGCACGCGCAAGGAACACAGGCGATGATGGAAACCTCGCAGTTCAGCGACGGCTTCCTTGTGCTTGCCTTCGTTGGCGAGCAACACGGCGGCGCCTTGCACGTAGGCCCAGGCGCTGCGCAGCGGTTCGACGACGGTGGGCTGGACGAGTCGATCCACATAGGCGCGCGGCGTGTAGTGCGCGCCGAGGGCGTGGCGCTCCCGCGGGTCGAGCGCGCGTTCGAGGAGGGTGCCGAAGATGGCGGGTTCGACCTGCGTCCAGTCGGCCTTCGCGGCTTCGATCAAGAGGCCGATCTGCGGCTTGGTGAGCGGCAACACTTCCGGCTGCTTGAACAGCTTGCCGTTGAAGCGCGGCAGCACCTGGCGCAGCACGACGGAGAAGCCGCCGGTGTCCATTTCCTTCCAGAGCGCGGAAAGCAGCGGCACGAACTGGCCGGGGTCGTCGCGCAGCGACTTGAGCAGTTCGGTGAAGCTGCCTTTCGGGATGAGCTGCACGTCCTCGGCGAACATGCTGAACAGGCAGCGGCTGAGGAAGCCGGCAACGGTTTCGGCGGCGTGGCCCGAGGCTTCGAGCGACTTGGCGACTTCGGCGAGGTGGGCGGCAATCTCGCGGGTGACCTTGGCGGATTGCCTGGTCGGGTCGAGCGAGAGCGGATCGAGCCAGACGGCGCGCAGGCGGGCGCGCACGGCCTCGTCGCGCAGGTCGGTGAGCCGCAACCGGTGCGAGCGCGGATCGGGATATGGAACGTAGGTGGCGCCGGTGCGGGTGAATTCGGCGTACAGCTCGATGACGTTGCCGACATCGACCACGACCAGGAACGGCGGCCTGCCCTCCTCGGCCGGCAGCGCGCGGGCGTAGCCCTCGGCCTGGCTCCGGGCGCGCAGCAGGGCGTCGTCGAAGCCCTTGCTTGGCGTATCACCACGACTGACTTTGATCTTCTTGGCTTCGAGGACGAAAGCACCGCGCCGGTAACAGTCGATGCGCCCGGCGCTGCTGTCGCCATCGCCCCAACGAAAGGTGACGGGCCGCTCGAACATGTAGTCCTGCTCGGGCGTCGGGTGCGGCGTTTCGACTTCAAGGAGATGGCAGAGGTCGATGACGAAGCTCTGCGCGGTGGCCAGCTCGGAGGCTGTCACGCCCTGCCAGCGGGCGATGAAGGTTTCGGCGGCGGCAGGAGACGTGGTCGTCATGCTATCGGGCTGGAGTCGCGACGGGCAATGTTACCGCAAGGCCGAAGGTGAAATGCCAAACGCGCGTTGCGAGGACTCGCACCAAGTGATGGCCGGAAGGCCGTCGGCAAGCTCGAAGCCGCACCTGGCCACGGCATCGCCGTCGGGACCGATCAGGAAATGGATCGCCGATGGCAGCGGCCAGCTTCTTCCGTTCGCACGGGCCAGTGCCTGTCTTTCCTCAAGGCGCGAAAGAATGCGTCGTCGCAGCAGGTTGAGCCGAAGTCGGGTTCCGAACCGCGGACACGTTGCTTCGTCCAGCGGCGCCGATATATCCACCAAGGTCCATCCGAGCGCGTCCGTCGGCCAGCCGCCACGAATGTCCTCGCCAATGTCCCTGTAAAGCCACGCCAACCCGATGGCGGCGTCGCGCAGCAGATGGCGCACGCGCTTGAAGGGCGGAATGGCGCTTCTGTCGGCGGTGGTTCCAGTCGGAATTTTCAAGGCAGCGCCATCTCCACGAAGAGCGGAACGATGGCAGGCTACTATCGGGCAGGCTCACCAAGTGCGCCCGATGGCGTGCCCGCCAGCAGCCGGGTAGGCACTCATTCGTCGAATCGCTTTGGCCACTTTCGCGCGGTATGGAAGACGCGCAGGATTTCGACGTTCTCTTCGCGCACGCGATACGGCAGGATGTAGCGAAAGCGCGTAATCACCAACTCGCGTGTGCCCGGCACCCGGCCAGGACGTCCCATATGCGGTTGGTCGGCCAGTTGCGCGGCGCTTGCCAGTACGTGCCGCACCAGTTCTGCCGCGCTTGTCGGGCTATCTTGGGCGACATATGCTGCCTCGTCATCGAGATTCTCAAGCGCCCGGCGCAGCCACCTGACACGCATGAATCAGGCCGCGTACTTTTCGACCACGGCGGCGACCTCGGCGTCCGACGCGAAATCGCCCGCGTCGGCTTCCTTCAGCGCCTGAGCGATTTCACCGACCTGCCACGCTTCGAGATCGAGGTACTGCTTGATCGCCTCGCCGGCCAGCCAGGACTTGGAGCGGTGCGTCGCGTAAGCCAGTTTGTCGAGTTGCTGCTTGACGTCGACTGGAACGCGCAAGGTCAGGATGGTGGTATCCATATCGCATCTCCAATGCGGTTGTATACATTCGCATCGTAACACGGAGGCGTGCCGCCGCGGCTGACTTTTACTCAGCCTTGTGGCGCAGCAGCCAGGTGAGCACAGGCGGCGTGATCAAGGTGGTCAGGATGACCATGATCACCACCACCGAGAACATGGTCTCGGACATGACACCGAGCTGCTTGCCGACCATGGCGAAGATGAGGCCGACTTCGCCGCGCGGCACCATGCCCCAGCCGACCACCCATTTGCCGGCATCGCCGGCAAAGACGCCCGCCGCCAGCTTGCCGACCACCGCTGCCGCCGTGATGCCCAGCGCGATGGCGACGACCGTCGGGTCGGCCAGCGTGGTCAGGTCGACCTGCATGCCGGTGAGGACGAAGAAGACCGGGACGAAGAAGTAGCCGATCGGCTCGATCATGTGCTCGTGCTGGTGGCCGCTGTGCTTGCCGAGGATGGGCGCCAGCCGGTCGACCAGGCCGCGACCTTCCGGCTCGCGCAGCAGCTTCTCGATCTCGCGCACGATGCCGGGCATCTGGAAGTCGCGCAGGAACAAGGGCTCGAACAGCAGGCCGGCGGCAAAGGCGCCGATGATGGGCGCGAGGCCCATGGCGTGTGCCAGCCAGGCGAGGAACAGGCCGGTGGCCAGCACCTGGGCAAAGAGCATCGACGGGCCGGCATCGAGCTTGGCCAGCCAGCGGCTGGAATGCGGCGCAATCCAGCGGCCGAGCCAGATGCTGCCGCCGAGGAAGAGAACACTCTTGCCGATAATCCAGGTCACTTCGCCGGTGCTTATCTCGCCCACCTGGACGAGGCTGGAGACGACGGCGAGGATGACCAGGCCGAGCACGTCGTCGATCACCGCCGCACCGAGCACAATGCGGGCAGCCGGCGTGCCGAGCCTGCCGAGGTCGCGAAAGACGCGGCCGGTGATGCCGACCGAGGTCGCAGAGAGCGTGGCACCGAGGAAGAGGTAGGCGTTGGTGTCGAGCCCGGGCAGCAGCCACGGCCCGACCACGAAGGCACCGAGCACGAAGGGCGCGACGATGCCGAAGGTACCGACGGCGGCAGCCCGGCCGCCGACCTTGAGCAGGTCCGCCAGGCGCGTTTCCAGCCCGATCTGCAGCAGCAGGATGATGACGCCGAGTTCCGCCATGAAGGCAATGATCGGATCGCGCGGAATGTCCTCGAAGTAATGGAGACCGAACAGGCCGAGGTTGCCGAGCGCGACACCGAGCAGCAGTTCGCCGAGCACGGCCGGGAAACCGATGCGCTGGGCGAGCGGCGCAAACATGCGCGCACTCATGAGGATCAGCGCCAGCCAGAGCAGGTTCTCGCCGACGACGCCTGAACCGGCTGCCCAGGCCGGTACGGCGATCAGGCTGAGGACGAGGGCGGGCGCAATGCGCACGTCAGCCAATGCCGTAGCGGCCGCGCACTGCTTCCAGCGCAGCAGCGACCACCGCATCGGGCGGCGCCTGGCCGGTCAGGGATACCTCGAGGTCGCGCAACTGGCCGTCGCCGAGGTCGTAGATCCAGCCGTGCAGGGCCAGCGGCTGACCGCGCCGCCAGGCGTCGCCGACCAGGGTGGTGCGCGCGACGTTGCGCACCTGCTCGATGACATTGAGTTCGGACAGGCAGCGCTCGCGTGCCACATCATCTGGCTGCGCCGAGAGGATATCGGCATGCCGCTCGGCGACGTCCTGGATGTGGCGCAGCCAGTTGTCGATCAGGCCCAGCGAGCGGCCGGCCAGCGCCGCCTTGATGCCGCCGCAGCCGTAATGGCCGACCACCATGACGTGGCGGATGCCCAATACGTCGACCGCGTATTGCAGGACCGACAGGCAGTTGAGGTCGGTATGCACGACCACGTTGCCGACGTTGCGATGCACGAAGACTTCGCCCGGCTTGAGGCCGGTGATCTGGTTGGCCGGCACGCGGCTGTCCGAGCAGCCGATCCAGAGGTACTGAGGCGCCTGGATGGCCTCCAGGCGCGCGAAGAACTCCGGATCGGCGGAAACGGCATCCGCCGCCCAGCGGCGGTTGGCGTCGAAGAGTGGCGCCAATAACTTCATGCGCGGCGTGCCATCAGCGCTGACTTTGCAGCGCGGCGATGCGCTCTTCGATGCTCGGGTGGGTGGCGAACAGGCTGCCTATGCCGCCGGCGATGCCCAGGCTGGCCATGTTCTGCGGCAGCGGCTCGGGATGCAGGCCCCCCAGCCGTTGCAGCGCCGCGATCATCTTGCGCGGACCGCCCTCGAGTTTTGCGGCGCCAGCGTCGGCGCGGAATTCGCGCTGGCGCGAGAACCAGGCAACGATGATGCTGGCAAGGATGCCGAAGACGATCTGGCAGACCATCGAGGTAACGTAGTAGCCGATGCCGGGGCCGGACGACTCACTGTCGCCGCGACGCAGGAAGGAGTCGACCAGGTAACCGACCACACGCGACAGGAAGATGACGAAAGTATTGACCACGCCCTGGATCAGCGTCAGCGTCACCATGTCGCCGTTGGCGACGTGGCTGACCTCGTGTGCCAGCACCGCCTCGGCCTCGTCCTTGCTCATGCTTTGCAGCAGGCCGGTCGATACGGCGACCAGCGAGTTGTTCCTGGTCGCACCGGTGGCGAAGGCATTGGGCTCGCCTTCGTATACCGCCACTTCGGGCATGGCGATGCCGGCCGCCTTGGCCTGGCGGCCCACCGTTTCGACCAGCCAGTACTCGGTGCTGTTGCGCGGCGTGGTGATGACCTGGGCGCCCGTGCTCATCTTGGCCATGGTCTTCGACATCAGCAGCGATATGAAGGCGCCGCCGAAGCCGATGATGGCCGAGAAGGCGAGCAGCGCGCCCAGATTGAGGCCGTTCTGGGTCAGGAAGCGGTCGACGCCGAGCAGGCTGGCGACGATCGACAACACGACCATGACGGCGATATTGGTGACGATCAGGAGGAAGATACGTTTCATCGTGGGTTGCTCCTTCAATGAATCAGGAAACTGTACGCCGGTTCGCGCGTACCGAACTACCGAGCGCCCAAACGATGAGCGCTGCCCCCAAGAGTCCAGTTATGGCCTCCGGAATGTGGAATTCAACTCCGCCGAGCATGATCGCCGCCAGGGCGCCGACCGCCCAGAAGGCGCCATGCTCGAGATAGCGATAGGTTTCCAGCGTGCCACGCTCGACCAGCATCAGCGTGAAACTGCGCACGAACATGGCGCCCGTACCCAGGCCCAGCACGATGATGGCCAGGTCGTGGGTCATGGCGAAGGCGGCGACCACGCCGTCGAAGGAAAAGCTGGCATCGAGCACTTCGAGATAGAGAAAACCGGCGGCGCCCTGCTTGACCACCTGGGTATGGACGGCTTCTTCGTCGCCGCCGCCGAGCAGCGCCGCCAGGCCCTTGACGACGATGAAGGCAACCACGCCCCAGACTCCGGCGACCACGAATTGGCCCTGGCGTACCGGATCCGGTATGAGCAAGGCAGCCAGCAGCACGATCAGCAACGTCAGCGCGGCCTCGATCGATTCGAGCTTGCCCAGGCGCGACAGCGGCTTCTCCAGTACTTCCAGCCAGTGCTCGGTCTTGTGGCGGGCGACGAAGAAGCGCAGGAAGACCATCATCAGGAAGGCGCCACCGAATGCAGCAATCTGGTGGTGGGCGGCGCCCAGCACCCGGCCGTATTCCTGGCCGTCGTTGATCGCCAGATCGATGGCCGCGATCGGGCCGAGGCCGGCCGCAACGGCGACGATGACCACCGGGAAGACGAGGCGCATGCCGAACACAGCAATCAGGATGCCCCAGGTCAGGAAGCGGCGGCGCCATTTCTCGTCCCAATGGGCCAGGATGCCCGCATTGACGACGGCATTGTCGAAAGACAGCGAAGTCTCCAGCACGGTCAGGAAGACCACGGTGGCGACGCCCGGCCAGCCTCCAACCCAGTAGCCAAGGACGACGGCGACGGCACAGAAGACTGCGGTGCCGACGAAATGTGAATGCCAAGGTTTCATGGCGACCGATGCTACCTGCCTCGCATCACACATAAAAGCGAAGTTTCCGTGACTATTTGTTCGTAAAATACGAAACATGAAGCCGCCACTGAACTTTCGCCACCTTCACTACTTCTGGGTCGCCGCCCAGGAAGGCAGCTTTACGCGGGCGGCGGAGCGGCTGGGGGTGGCGGTGCAGACCGTCAGCGCGCAAATCGGCCTCCTGGAACGCTCGCTGGGCGCAACGCTGCTGTCGCCGCAGGGCCGCCGGCTGGTGCCGACCGAGGCCGGCCGCATTGCCATGGATTTCGCCAACCAGATATTCCATCTCGGCGAGCGACTGCGCCAGACCATCGAGGACTCCGCCGAGGGCCAGCCGCTGCGGCTGACCGTGGGCATTTCCGACGCACTGCCGAAACTGATCGCCTACCGCTTGCTGTCGAACGCGATCATGCCGCCGAGCCCGGTACGCCTGGTTTGCGAGGAAGGCGACTTCGACGATTTGGTCGCCGACCTGGCGCTGCACCGGCTCGATGTGGTTCTCACCGACCGGCCGGCGACCACCGGTGGCAACCTGCGCGTTTACAACCATGCCCTGGGCGATTGCGCGATCACGCTGTTCGGTGCGCCGCCGCTGGCGGATGCCATCCGCCAGGGCTTTCCGCGCAGCCTGAACGGCGCGCCACTCTTGCTGCCGACCCGCGACAATGCCCTGCGCGGGCGGCTGGACCAGTGGTTCTCGGCCCGCGACCTGCGGCCACGGGTGATCGGCGAGTTCGAAGACAGTGCCTTGCTGATGACTTTCGGCCGTGGCGGCCTGGGTCTGTTTCCGGCGCCGGCCATCCTCGCCGATGACATCGCCGCCGAGTATGGCGCCGTGCCGGCCGGCAATCTGGCCGAGGTCCGCGAGCAGTTCTTTGCCATCACCGCCGAACGGCGCATCCGCCACCCGGCCATCGAGGCCTTGCTGGGGCAATCCGCTGGAATCGGCCGAAGCGTATGATCTCCGCTCCAGCGAATCGTCAGGGACGCCCATCATGACCGTGCTTCCGCGCCGCGATCTCGTCGCCGCCCTACTGTTGACCATCACCGCGTCATGCGTTCAGGCCCAGGGATCGCCCGCCACGACCCCCAGCCTGCCGCCGGTGCCGACGCCCACCGCCTTGTATCCCGGCTCGGGAACGGCGTCCTCGTACTCCAGTCCGAGCGGCGTGGCGCTCTATTCCTGGCAGTCGCTCTACCTGCCGATCCATTCGCATCTCTACCATGGCGAAATCAATGCCAGGACCGGCAAGCCCGCCGAGACACTGGTGTCCGCCCATGTCAGCATCCGCAACACCGACCCGCGCGCCTCGCTGCAAGTGACCAGCGCGCGCTACTACAACACCGAGGGCAAGCTGCTGCGCGAGTTCCTGTCGCGACCGCAGAGCGTTGCGCCGCTTGGCACCTATGAACTCTTCGT
This sequence comes from Rhodocyclales bacterium, assembly GCA_016235765.1. Classification (GTDB taxonomy): domain Bacteria; phylum Pseudomonadota; class Gammaproteobacteria; order Burkholderiales; family Rhodocyclaceae; genus Fen-999. The sequence continues at coordinate 39,007 of JACRIZ010000009.1, forward strand.
GCCGCGCACGGACACGTCAGGGGGCTCGGGGGCCAACTTCATCATCGAGTGGGTCGCCGAACGGCCAATCAACGCACCACTCGTGGAAGCGCTGCACGCCGACATCCGCGAGGCCCGCACGCTGCTGTTCATCACCACGGCGCAACCGATCCATCTGCGCTAGCGCGGCGAACCGCGATGCAATGCCCCGCATGGGGTACGGCTGACTCGGCACCGAGGCTTGCTACCCGCATGAGGAGTCCCGGCAGGCTGATAGTATGCAGGTATTGTCGTTCGATAGGCTGCCATGAGACTTTCGCTGCGTTTTGTCCTGCCCCTGATGCTGGTCCTGGCGGCTATCGCCTGGGGCGTCGCACCGCTGGTCGACCAGTTGACGCTGCGCTGGTTCACCCGCGACATGGACATCCGCGCCGAACTGATCGCCAATGCCATGCGCGAGCCGCTCATCGACCAGCTCGCCGCCGGCTCGAAGACCAAGATCGCCAGCTATTTCTCGCGCATCGCACGGGACGAGCGCCTCTACGCGATCGGCTATTGCGCGACGCCCGACGACCAGCCCCTGGCGACCCGCTCGCTGCCGCCGCAGATCCGCTGCGAGAACCTCAGCCAGTGGCAGGACGCGGAGAACCCGGTGCTGGAGAGCTCGCGCGGCTCGCTGCACGTCGCCGTCAAGCCGCTCAACGAGGAAGAGGAAGGCGCCGGCTGGCTGGTGCTGATCCACGACATGAGCTTCGTCACGCGGCGCAGCGAGGAGACCAAGGTCTACGTCTTCTATTTTTTCATGGCGCTCGCTGCCGTCGTCTCGCTGGTCACCGTCATCATCGCCCAGCTCTCCTGGCGGGGCTGGGTGACGGGCATGCGTGCGCTGCTGCGCGGCGAAGGCCTGTTGCGCGAGCCGACCCCAAGATCGAACGCGCCTGAGTTCCAGCCCATCGCCCGCGACCTGCATCGGCTGATCCAGGACCTCGAGAGCGAAACGCGTTCGCGCGACGAGAGCCAGATCACCTGGACGCCGGACGCCCTGCGCGCCATCCTGCACGGCGAACTGCGCGGCGAGAACGTCATCGTCATCTCCAACCGCGAGCCCTACATCCACCAGCGACGCGGCGATCATGTCGAGGTGCAGCGCCCCGCCAGCGGCCTGGTGACGGCGCTGGAACCCATCATGCGCGCCTGCTCGGGCACCTGGATCGCCCACGGCAGCGGCTCCGCCGACCGCGAGGCAGTAGACGGCAGCGACCGCATCGGCGTGCCGCCCGAGCACCCCACCTACCAATTGCGCCGCGTCTGGCTGACGCCCGAGGAGGAGAACGGCTATTACTACGGCTTCTCCAACGAGGGACTTTGGCCGCTCTGCCATATCGCCCACGTGCGGCCGATCTTCCGCTCCGCCGACTGGGCGCATTACGTCGCGGTCAACAAGAAGTTCGCCGAAGCCGTGGTTGCCGAGGCGCGCACCCCGAATCCCATCGTCCTGGTGCAGGACTACCACTTCGCACTGCTGCCACGCATGATCCGCGAACTGCTGCCCGATGCGACCATCATCACCTTCTGGCACATTCCCTGGCCGAACCCGGAGTCCTTCGCGATCTGTCCCTGGCGCGAAGAGATCATCTCGGGTCTGCTGGGCAGCAGCATCCTCGGCTTCCACACGCAATTCCATTGCAATAACTTCGTGGATACGGTGGACCGCTTCCTCGAAGCACGGGTCGACCGCGAGTCCTTCACCGTCACGCTCGGCGGCAAGCAGACTGCCGTGCGGCGCTATCCGATTTCGATCGCCTGGCCGCCCGATCCGGAAATGGTCGACAAAGCCATCGGCCAGTGCCGCGCCGAAGTGCGCGCCGCCAACGGCCTGCCGGCCGGCCACCTGATCGGCATCGGCATCGACCGCCTCGACTACACCAAGGGCATCATGGAGCGCTTCCGCGCCGTCGAGCGCCTGCTGGAACTGCAGCCCGAATGGATCGGCCGCCTCACCTTCATCCAGATCGGCGCGCCCACGCGCACGGGCATCGACGAGTACCAGAACCACGAGGTACAGGTGCGGGCGCTGGCCGCGCGCATCAACGACCGCTTCGGCCGGGGCGTACCGCCGCCGATCGTCCTGAAGGTCGAGCACCACGAACCGCGCGAGGTTTACGAGTATCTCCGCGCCGCAGAGTTCTGCTTCGTCAGCAGCCTGCATGACGGCATGAACCTGGTCGCCAAGGAATTCGTCGCCGCCCGCGACGACGAGCGAGGCGTGCTGATCCTGTCCCAATTTACCGGCGCCGCCCGGGAACTGCCCGAGGCCCTGATCGTCAACCCGTATGACGCGGACCAGAGCGCGGCCGCCTTGCATCTCGCGCTGACCATGCCGCCGACCGAGCAGCGCGACCGCATGCGCCTGATGCGTGGCCTGGTCGGTGAATTCAACGTCTACCGCTGGGCCGGTCGCATGCTGCTCGATGCCGCCACCATGCGCCGCCGCAACCGCTTGCTGGAGAAGCCGCCGGTCGGCACTTCCGCCTCTTAGGAATCACGATGGAAACCGAGGACGAATTCGAGAACTCCCCCCCCACGCCAAGCATCGAATGGTGTTTCTTCCTTGACGTCGATGGCACGCTGCTGGAGATCGCCGCCAATCCGAATGCGATACGCGTCGACCAGTCGCTGCTGCAGTTGCTGGAACGCCTGCATCGCGCCAGCGGCGCGGTTGCGCTGATCAGCGGCCGTGCAATATCCGACCTGGATCGGCGCATTGCCAACCGGCTGCCGCGCGCCGGCCAGCACGGCCTGGAGAGGCGTGACGCCGCCGGCCGGCTCTGGCTGCACGCCACGCCCCCCGAGGCCAAGGAACTCATCCGCAGCGCGCTGACGCCCTGGCTGGAAAGCCATCCCGGCCTGCTGCTGGAGGACAAGGGCCTGACCCTGGCCCTGCATTACCGCCAGGAACCGGACCTCGAAGAACAGTTGAACGAACTGATGGCCAAGCTGATCGCCGAGGCCGGCGACCAGTTGGTCATGCAGAAGGGCAAGTGCGTGGTGGAAGCGAAACCGGCCAACTTCGACAAAGGTACCGCCATCGAGGAGTTTCTTGCCGAGGCGCCGTTCAAGGGCCGCCAGCCGGTTTTCATCGGCGACGACCTCAACGACGAGCACGGATTTGCGATGATCAACAGGGTCGGCGGCATCTCGATCAAGGTCGGCGCCGGCGACTCCTGCGCCACCTACCGGTTGCGCGACGTCAGCGCCGTGCGCGCCTGGCTGGCCAGCGCCCTGGAGCGCTGAACGATGGCCGGACTCGGCGACCTGGCCCTGATCGGCAACTGCACGATCGGGGCCCTGATCGATGGCTTGGGCCGCATTGTCTGGGGCTGCTTCCCGCGCTTCGACGGCGACCCGACTTTCTGCTCGCTGCTGCGAGAGGATCATGAACTCGGCTCCTTGGGCGTCGAGGTCGCCGACTTCGAGCGCGCTGAGCAGCACTATCTCGAAAACACCGCCATCCTGGTGACCCGCCTCTACGACCGCCATGGCGGCGGCGTCGAGATCACCGACTTCGCGCCGCGCTTCGGCCAGTATGGCCGCATGTTCCGCCCCATGATGCTGGTGCGCAGGCTCAGGCGGATCGGCGTGTCGCCGCGGCTGACTCTGCGCATTCGCCCGGCTTGCGGCCATGGCAGCGGCCGCCCCACGGTCACCTGGGGCAGCCATCATGTTCGCTACGTGATGGCCGACCAGGCGCTGCGGCTGACCACCAACGCGTCGATTACGGCGATCGTCGAGGAAATGCCCTTCTTCCTCGAAGACTCGGTAACCCTGGTGCTCGGCCCCGACGAGACGGTTCCCGAGGGTGCCGAGGAGGTCGGCCGCCGCTTCCTCGACGAGACCACCCAGTACTGGCGCGAATGGGTGCGCTTCCTGAGCATCCCCTACGAGTGGCAGGCGGCCGTGATCCGGGCCGCCATCACGCTCAAGCTCAACGCCTACGACGACACCGGCGCCATCGTCGCCGCCATGACCACCTCGCTGCCCGAGGCGGCCGACAGCGGCCGCAACTGGGACTACCGGTTCTGCTGGCTGCGCGACGGTTACTTCGTGGTCAACGCGCTGAACCGGCTGGGCGCCACGCGCAGTATGGAGCGCTACCTTTCCTACATAGTCAACATCGCCGCCGACGCGGCTGGCCGGCCGCTCCAGCCGGTCTATCGCATCGACGGCCGGGCCGACCTGGAGGAGCGCATCGAGCCCAGCCTGCCGGGCTATCGCGGCATGGGCCCGGTGCGCATCGGCAACCAGGCCTACAAGCAGGTGCAGCACGACGTCTATGGCTCGGCGATCCTCGCCGCCACGCACATCTTCTTCGACCAGCGCCTGACGCGACGCGGCGACGAGGGGCTGTTCCGGCGCCTGGAGGCGCTCGGCGAAATGGCGGCATTGAACTTCGACCAGCCCGACGCGGGCTTGTGGGAATTGCGGGGCAGCGCCCGCGTGCACACCTTCTCGGCCGTGATGTGCTGGGCCGGTTGCGACCGCCTGGCGCGCATTGCCGCCCATCTCGGCCTCGGCGAGCGCGCCGGCTACTGGCGCGCGCATGCCGACCGCATCCACCGCGTCATCGACGAGCGCGCATGGAACGCGCGGCGCAACGCGTTTGCATCCACTTTCGAAGGCGACGCCATGGACGCCAGCCTGCTGCTGCTGGCCGAACTCGACTTTCTGGATGCCGCCGATCCTCGCTTCGCCTCGACGGTCGCCGCGGTCGAGCAGGACCTGCTGCGCGGCGACTACATCTTCCGCTACGTCGAGAAGGACGACTTCGGCGAACCGGAAAACGCGTTCCTCGTCTGTACCTTCTGGTACGTCAATGCGCTGGCCGCCGTCGGTCGCCGGGACGAGGCGCGCGCGCTGTTCGAGAAACTACTCGCCAGCCGCAACCGGCACGGCCTGCTGGCTGAGCACATCGACACGCGCAGCGGCGAACTGTGGGGCAATTTCGTGCAGACCTACAGCATGGTCGGCCTGATCAACTCGGCGATCCGGCTGTCGATGCGCTGGGACCAGGCATTCTGACGGAGACACGAAGCGCAGGACGTAGGACAATCCCGGCTACATGCACGACAACCTGCTCGCCCTGCTGCTGCTCCTGACCGCCGCCGTCGCCGCGGTCGCGCTGGCGCACCGCTTCCGGTTGCCCGCCATCCTTGCCTACCTGGCGGTCGGCATCGCGCTCGGCCCGCACGGCGCTGCAGTCCTGGCGGAAAGCGCGCAGGTAGCGGGCTTCGCCGAGTTCGGCGTCGTCTTCCTGATGTTCTCGATCGGCCTCGAATTCAGCCTGCAACGCCTCAAGACCATGCGTTCGCTGGTATTCGGCTTCGGCAGCGCGCAGATGCTGCTGACCGTCGCCGGAGCCATGTTCGTTGCCTGGCTGGGCTACGGCCAGGGTTGGCGCGCCGGCCTCGCGGTCGGCCTCGCGGTCGCGATGTCGTCCACCGCCATCGTCGCCAAGCTGCTCTCCGAACGCTTCGAGCTGCATTCGCGATCCGGCCGCCAGACCATGGGCGTGCTGCTGTTCCAGGACCTGGCCGTGGTGCCTTGCCTGCTGCTGCTCCCCGCGCTGGCCAACCCGGCCGAGGATCTGCTGCGGGCGATGTCGGTGGCGCTCGTCCAGGCCGCCGTGGTGCTCGCCGTCCTGATCTGGTCCGGCCAGCACCTGATGCGGCGCATCTACGACATCGTCGCCGCGCGCCGTTCCGAGGAGTTGTTCGTGCTGGCCACGCTCTGGGTGGTGATCGGCCTGGCCTACGCCACCGGGGCGGCCGGCCTGTCGCTGGCGCTGGGCGCCTTCGTCGGCGGCATGCTGATCTCCGAGACCATGTACCGGCACCAGGTCGAGGCCGACATCCGGCCGTTCCGCGACATCCTGCTCGGCCTGTTCTTCATCACCATCGGCATGATGCTCGACCTCGGCTACGTCGCGGGCAACCTGGACGGCCTGGCGCTGGCGGTGCTGCTGCTGGTCTGCGGCAAGGGGGTGGCGGTGCTGCTGGTCTCCTTCGCGGCCCGCAACTCCCTCGACATCGCGCTGCGTACCGCCGCGCAGCTCGCCCAGGCCGGCGAGTTCGGCCTGGTGCTGACCGGGCTGGCGCACCAGCAGGGCCTGATCGGCGACCAGGTGTTCCAGGTGACGCTCTCGGCCATGCTGGTATCGATGTTCCTGGCGCCCTTCCTGATCGAGCGCGTGGCGCGCCTGTCGGGCCAGATGGCGCGCGGCGACTGGGCGCACAAGGCGATGGCCGTCCATGAGGTCGCCGTCGCCGGCTTCGGCCTCGAGCAGCACGTCATCATCTGCGGCTACGGGCGGACCGGCAGCCGGATCGGCGAATTCCTGAGCCGGGAGGATATCCCCTTCCTGGCGCTGGACGTCGATCCGCATCAGGTGCGGAGCGCTGCGCCGATTGGCGGCCGGGTCGTGTTCGGCAGCGCCGACCGGCTGGAGGTGATGCAGGCGGCCGGCCTGGCGCGCGCGCGCGCCGTGGTCATCGCCTACCCGGACATCCCGTCGGCGGAGCGCGTGCTGCGGCTGGTGCGCAGCCTGCGTCCCGACGTACCGGTGATCGTGCGCGCCCCGGACGACAGCCAGATGCGCCAGTTGAAGGAAGCAGGCGCGACCGAGGTCATCCCCGAGGTGCTGGAGGGCAGCCTGATGATCGCCGCGGAAACGCTGGCGCAGATCGGCATACCCGTCGAGCGGGCGATGACTCACGTTCGCGCCGCACGCGCCGAGCGCTACGCTTCGCTCCGCGACTACTACCGGAAGCCGGGTTAGCCCCTGTCGATCGGCAGGCCGGCCTCGGCCCACTCCTTGATGCCGCCGCGGAACCAGTAGATGCGCTTGTATCCGGCCCGTGCCGCGAGAACGGCCGCCTTGTAGCTTTTCCAGCATTCCGGCCCGCCGCAGGAGAACATCATCTCCTTGTTCTTGTCGGCCGGCAGCTTGGCCATGTCGAACTCGTCCTTGCCGGCATCAAAATCGGTTTCCTTGGCGCTGCGTTCGACATAGGGCAGCGACACGGCCCCGGCCGGCCGGCTGACGACGAACTCCGTCTTGACGCGGGTATCGTAGAGCGCGACGCCGCGCGCCATCAGTTGTCTGGCCTCCCGGGCCGTTACCAACTGGACACCCTCCAGCAGGCGCGGCGTGAAATAGCCGAGCGTCGATACGTAATCGTAGGCAGCGGGATCGACGGTCTGGAAGGTCGCACCCGACTGGCTGGGCACCGACTTGTCCGCCACGGCATCCCGCATGGCCCTGATGGCATTCTTGCCCAGCGACTTGTGGGCGACGATGGCCACGCCCGGCGATTCCTTGGTCCGCATCACTTCCTGGACCGGCTCGCCTTTGGCGAGCCACTGCTCGAAGGTGGTTTCCTCGACGGCCACCGTATCGACCGTGCCGAACTTGAGGGCATTGAGCAGCGCGCCTTCGTAATAAGTGAAGTAGAGCTTGCTGAAGTACTGCCGGATGGAACTGCCGGCGGCATTCGCCTCGCCGCGCATCAGGTAGGTGGCAATGGCGTCCTGGCCCGGCAGGCCGAGCGACTTGCCCCTGGCATCGGCAAAACTGCGGATGGCCGACGTCTTCAGGGTGGCGAGCACGATGCGTACGTTCCGGCTGGCCACGCCGACCGGCAGATAGTGCCCATGGCGCAAGGCACTGCTGACCATGTGGGCCGGGCCGACGATGACCGCCACCGTACCATTGCGGGTCGCTACCATGTCCTGCGTCGAGTCCGCCGAGAACAGGAACATCGAGCCGATCTTGGCCTTGGCGGAAAGGCTCTCCACCAGGCGGGTCCACGCCGGATACGAGGTGAACCGATCCCGCTCGCCGTACTCGCCGGTGTTGATCAGCCAGCGATCGGCCACCGTCGAACTTTCCGCCGCCGCGCCGGCGGCAATGCCGAGACCCGCAAGCGCGGCCAGCATGAGCTTGCGCAGCGCCGGCCAACATGCTTCAGGCATCATTCCTCCCCCTTTGGCCATGCCATTCTCAAGGCGGGCAATGATAACCGGACAAGATTACAGGCGAATACCTGTCATGTCGGCACGACAGCTTGTTAGCCCTTGTCGATCGGCAGGCCGGCGTCCTGCCACTCCTTGATGCCGCCACGGAACCAGTAGATCTTCTTGTAGCCTTCCTTCATGGCCCGGCGCGCGCTCTTGTAGCTCTTCCAGCATTCCGGTCCGCCGCAGGAGAACATGACCTCCTGGCCCTTGTCGGCCGGCAGCCGGCCAACCTCGAATTCGTCCTTGCCGGCATCGAAGTCGGTTTCCTTGTTGCTGCGCTCCACATAGGGCAACCAGCGGGCACCGGCCGGCCGGCCGGTCCGGTACTCCTCTTCGGTACGGCCGTCGAAGAAGGCGACACCCCGTGCCGCCAATTGTTGCGCCTGCCTGGCGCTGACCAGTTCGGTGCCTTCGAGCAGGCGCGGCGTGAAGTAGCCGAGCGTGGCGACATATTCGTAAGCCGCCGGGTCGAGGCTGCGGAACGCGGCACCGGTCCGGGCGGACGAGGGTATCGTCTTGCCCGCAATGGCTTCGCGCAATTCGTCGATGGCCTTCTTGCCGAGCGACTTGTGGGCCACAACGCCCAATCCGGGCGATTCCTTGGTCCGCATGACTTCCGCCACCGGCTCGCCCTTGGCAAGCCAGCGCTCGAACATCGCGTCCTCGACCGCCACGGTATCGACGGTGCCGAACTTGAGGGCGTTGAGCAGCGCACCTTCGTAGTAGGTGAAGTAGACCTTGCTGAAATGCTGCTTGAGCGTGGTGCCGGCCGCATTGGCTTCGCCGCGCATCAGATAGGTGGCGATGGCGTCCTGGCCCGGCACGCCGAGCGACCGGCCCTTGGCGTCCGCGAAACTGCGGATGGCGGAACCCTTCAGGGTCACGAGGACCACGCGCATGCTGCGACTGGAAACGCCGACCGGCACGTAGTGACCGTAGCGCAGCGCGCTGCCGACGATGTGGGCCGGGCCGACGATCACGGCCACCGTACCGCCGCGCGTGGCCAGCAGGTCCGTGGTGGCATCGGTCGAAAAAAGGAACATCGAACCAATCCTGGCATTGCCGGACGCGCTCTCGACCAGTCTGGTCCAGGCCGGATAGATGCTGAGCTTGTCCTGCTCGCCGTGCTCGCCGGAATTGATCAACCAGCGGTCTGCCGGCGTCGAGCCATCCGCCGCGGCCCCGAATGCAATGCCCATGGCGGCCACAACGAAGGCCGCGCCCCTGCCGAACCAGCCGATGAAGTTCCTATTCATTTAGTCGTATCCCCCCCTTGCAATGTCCCACGCGCTCGCGAGGATATCAATCCCAAGACCGGTAATGCTGAAACTTCGCTTATGCGCTTATAGACCGGATCGCGTGCATCGTCGCAAACCCGGTAACATCCCCCTTTTTCCAACACTGCTTTGTCGCGCCTGTCTCCTGTTGTATAGCATGATGTCATCACTTGTCACCCCATGACCACCCGCGACTGGCACGCACTGGGCCACGACGAGGTATCCGCGCACCACGCGGTCGATACCGGCACCGGCCTTTCCGATGAAGAAGCCGCTGCGCGGCTGATGGTGCACGGCCCCAATCGTCCGAAGAGTCAGCCGCCGCGGCGCGCCTGGCGGCGCCTGCTCGACCAGTTGACCCAGCCGCTGGTCGCCGTGCTTATCGTCGCCGGCATCGTCACGGCCCTGCTCGGCGAATGGGTCGATACGGGCGTCATCCTGGGCGTCGTCGTCATCAATGCCATCGTCGGCTTCATCCAGGAGGGCCGCGCCGAATCGGCGCTGGCAGCGCTGGCCCGCGCAATCAGCACCGAGGCGACCGTGCTGCGCAGCGGGCGCACGCGGCGCATCGACGCCGAACACCTGGTGCCGGGCGATATCGTCCATCTGGCCGCGGGCGACAAGGTGCCCGCCGACCTGCGCCTCACCCACGGCCGCGAACTGCGCACCGCCGAGGCGGCGCTGACCGGCGAATCGCTGCCGGTCGACAAGCATCCTGCCACGCTCGACGTCGACACCCCGCTTGCCGACCGCCGCAACATGGCCTACGCGGGTACCCATGTGGTGGCCGGCCATGGCCGCGGCGTCGTCGTGGCGACCGGCGACGCCACCGAGACGGGCCGCATCGCAGGCCTGATCGCGGCCGCCCCCGAACTGGAAACCCCGCTGACGCGCAAGATGGCCGCCTTCTCGCGCCAGTTGCTGGTGGCGATCCTGGTGCTGGCGGCGCTGACCTTCGCGGTCGGCGTCGGGCGAGGCCAGTCCGCTTTCGACATGTTCATGGCCGCAGTGGCGCTCGCCGTGGGCGCAATTCCCGAGGGCCTGCCGGCCGCGCTGACCATCACGCTCGCCATCGGCGTCGGCCGCATGGCCCGCCGGCGCGCGATCATCCGGCGACTGCCCGCCGTCGAGGCGCTCGGCAGCACGACCGTGATCTGTTCGGACAAGACCGGCACCCTGACCGAAAACGACATGACCGTACGCGAGATCTGGGCCGGCAACGCGCATTACACGGTGGGCGCCGGCGAACACGGCGCGATCGAACTGGCCGGCCAGCCGGCAACGGTTGGCTGGGCGCTGAAGGAAGTGCTGGTGGCCGGCGTGCTGTGCAACGACGCCGCCGTGCATCGCGAGGAAGGCCGCTGGCGGATCGCCGGCGACCCGACCGAGGGCGCGCTGCTGATTGCCGCGCGCAAGGGCAAGCTCGACGAAGCCACGCTGCGCGACCTGTTCCCGCGCCTCGACGAACTGCCTTTCGACGCTGCGCGCCAGTCGATGGCCACGCTGCACGACGCGGGCGGAGAGCGGAACATCGTCTATCTGAAGGGCGCCGTCGAACGGATCCTGCCGACCTGTGCCGACATGCTCGACACCCATGGCCGTCGTTGGCCGCTCGACGCGGAAAGCGTCGAGGAACGCGCCGGCGCCATGGCCGCAGACGGCCTGCGCGTGCTGGCGCTGGCGCGCAAGGCGCACGACGGCGACAGCCTGGCGACGGATGACATCGCCACCGGCCTCACCTTCGTCGGCCTGGTCGGCATGATCGACCCGCCGCGGCCGCGCGCCATCGCAGCCGTCAAGGCCTGCCACGCCGCCGGCATCCGCGTCAAGATGATCACGGGCGACCACGGCCATACGGCACTGGCCATCGCCCGCCAGTTGGGCATCTGCGGCGACACCTGCCGCGTCCTGACCGGTCGCCAGCTCGCGATGTTGGACGCCGCCGCCCTGCGCATAGCGGCAGGCGAAGTCGACGTCTTCGCCCGCGTCGAACCGGAGCAGAAGCTGCGCCTGGTGGGCGCGCTGCAGGCCAGCGGCGAGGTGGTCGCCATGACCGGCGACGGCGTCAACGACGCCCCCGCCCTGAAGCAGGCCGACATCGGCATCGCCATGGGCGTGGTCGGCACCGAAGTCGCCAAGGAAGCGGCCGACATGGTGCTGACCGACGACAACTTCGCCACCATCGAGGCCGCCGTCGAGGAAGGTCGGGGCATCTACGACAATCTGGTCAAGTTCATCACCTGGACCCTGCCGACCAATTTCGGCGAGGGGCTGGTGATCCTCGCCGCCGTGCTGCTCGGCATCGCGCTGCCGATTACGCCGCTGCAAATCCTCTGGATCAACATGACCACGGCGGTGCTGCTCGGCCTGCCGCTCGCCTTCGAGCCACGCGAAGCCGGCATCATGCGCCGCCCGCCACGGCCGCCGGCGACGCCTGTGCTGGACGGCGCGCTCATCTTCCGCATCGTCCTGGTCGGCAACCTGATGCTGGCCGGCGCTTTCGGCCTGTTCGAACTGGCCGTGCACCAGGGCCGCGATCTCGCCGAGGCGCGCACCATCGCCGTCAACGTGTTCGTCATGATCGAACTGATGTACCTCTTCAATTGCCGTTCGCTGACCCAGCCGGTCTGGCGCCTCGGCTGGCTCTCCAACCCCTGGGTCTGGGCCGGCGCGGCCAGCATGCTGGCGCTGCAGTTGGCCTTCACCTACCTGCCGATCTTCCAGCAGCTATTCGGCACCGCCGCCATCGGCGCCAACGACTGGCTGCAGATCGTCCTGTGCAGCCTCGCCGCCATGGCCGTGGTCGGTCTCGAAAAGTACCTGCGGCGGCGCTGAAAAGTCAGCCGTGGTGGGACGCCACGCTCGCGCAAGAGACCTTGGTCTGTCGCCCGTTGCCGGCTATAAAGTCGCAATTTGCGACCTTAACGCGTCACATTCCACTTGGTCGCATTTAGTCGAGCTTGCCCCTAGTGACTCGTGCGTCATTCGCGGACTGCTGCACGAAAGACTTCGTTGAAGCTGTCCATTACAGTCGTCGGCGATGTCTGGAGTTGAATGCTCTCAATCCGGTCGAGCTCTTGCTCGATGAAGGCGTGAATGCTTTCGACAGGCGGCTCACGACCCATTTCAGGCGCCGCTCTCTTCCTCTCCAAGAGGCTGTTGATGTCAGCCAGGAGAGTAGACTGATCGTCGATAAGATGGAGGAGTTTTTCAAATTCAATTGGCGCAGGCGTCCCATACCGCTCAAGCCAGCGCACGGCCAGCAGGGGGCGAAGAACGTAGAAGTACTTCGTCAGCGGTATGAGGTCAGCCTTCAAGTAGCCACGATAGTTTGTCTTTGCCATGCTGCGGTAGTGGTGGACTCCGCGCAAGCAAGAGTACACCGACGGCAGGAGGCGCCGAACACTTGCCGCAAAGCCACCCTTCTCCAGGTAGACGATTGGCGACTGAATCCACTCAACGAAAGCCGGATTGGACTGTGCAAACAGGCGAAGCGCCTTTCTGACATCCCATCCGTTGAGGTCAATGTCGTCGACGATCGGGTACTCGATGACGTCGCGCTTGTCTTCGAGGTTTACCGACAGGTACCAGTCGGGCTGATTCGCATATATGAAGCGCGCGTCGTAGTCACTGTTTGGTGACTCGAAGCCCCATGCCCGACTTCCGGACTCGACTGCAAGCAGTACGCGCACTCCGTGATCGCGTTCGGCCCTTTGAAGGCGGGAGAGGATCTCAGAACGAACTGCTACGGGGATCATGACGTCCACCGCTGGAATTGAGCGGCCTGCGCGACTTTTCGCGCAGGTCCGCTCGCATGAAGGGTTGGGCGTCGCACCTTCAATCCCCGCTGAGTTCAGGGACTGCCGGCCAGCCAGGACGATTTGCCTTTACCCAATTCCTTAGCTTCCTTCTGGCCGAATCGCCAGCCGTCTCAATTTTCAGCACGTCGCAGATGGCCTGCCATGTGCCCAAGCCTTTCTTCGCTTTCAACTCGGGAACACTCGCCGCCCATTGCTGCGGACTCGGGGACGGTGCCTTCTTCGATCCTTTTCTTGCTAGGGCCATGGACTCGGCGAGCAATTGGTCTAAGTCGGGGTCAGCCTTCTTCGCCTTGATATGCTGTTGGAGGACGCGCCTTAATGCGGCATTAAAGGAAAGATTCTCGAAGGGCTTAGGCTTCGCAAGCTTTTCAACTAGTGCGGCGAGATCTTCATCAACGGTGAATTGCGGCATGTGAGTCTCCTATGTGGAAGGCATCACTAGTGTTGCACCATAAAACACTAGTGTCAAGCGTCACGCACTAGTGTTTCCGTCCATCGATGGGTTACCCGAGACGCCCAACGTGAAGTCGTCTGCCTAAAACCGACGGAAAACTCTCCGTCAGTGCGCCGCATATCGTCCAGTGACATGGATGGCATTCCCAATCAATCAATGCGTAGCTGAAACTTAGGGGAATCCAAAAAATGCAATGCGCATCATGCCGCATTGCGGCACCTGCGTGCAACAGGTAGGTGACGGCCGAAAAAGTCAGCCGTGGTGACACGCCACCTAGCCGCGCGCGGCGGCGAGGAAGGCTTCGAGGATGGGGTTGCAGTCGAGCAGGTCGGGCTGCGCGGAGGTGTGGAACTCGGGGTGCCACTGGACCCCGTAGACGAAGCTGCGGCCCTGCCAGCGGATCGCCTCGACTGTTTCGTCGTCCTCGGCGCGCGCTTCGACGGCGATGTCGCGGCCGAGGCGGTTGACGGCCTGGTGGTGGATGGAGATGACGCGTCCGCCGGCCGCGCCGCCATACCACTTGGCGATCTGGCTGCCTTCGGCGAAAGCGATTGGATGCGCGTTGCGGTCGTAGTCGGCGTGCTCGTGAGCCACCTGGCCGGGCCGCTGGGTCGGCAGGTCCTGCCAGAGCGAGCCTCCCAGCGCGACGTTGATGAGTTGCATGCCGCGGCAGATGCCGAGCACTGGTTTCCTCGCCTCCATGAACTCGTGCAGCAGCTCGACCTCGTAAGCGTCGCGCACCGGGTCGCCGCTCCACTCGGGCTTGAGCGGTTCCTCGCCGTAGGCCTTGGGGCTCACGTCGGCGCCGCCCTGCAGCAGCAGGCCGTCGAGGTATTCGGCGTAGTCGCGCAGGCGGATGTTGCTGCGCAGGAGCGTGCCGTCCTGCACCACCGAGGGAATCATCAGTACCAATACATCACGCGCCGTCACCCACTGCGCGACGGATTGCTCGAGCACCTGCAGCGTCTTGCTGCGGATGCCGCGGGCACCCTGCTCGGGATGGAAGATGCGCGCCGAGAGGCCGATGCGCAGCGGACGGCGGCGACCGAAGCTCACTCGGAACTCCTTTCGCGGAAGCGGCGCACGGCCGCCTCGACCACGCCCTGGACGCTGCCCTCGTCTTCGCATTCCCGGCGCAGGAAGGAGGCATCGTTGCCCTCGCCGACGATGCGGCGGATCTCGTCGAGGGCGGCACGGCTGCGCAGCACATCGGCGTCGAGTTCGATGCGGCGCAGGGTGGCGAGGATGTCCTCGCGCAGCGACATGGCCTCGGCGGTGCGCGGATGCACGATGACGCCGTCGAGGCCGAAGCGGCAGGCCTGGAATCGGTTGTAGTTATAGACCAGGTAGTCGTCCTCGACGGGCAGCGGTTCGCGGCGCGCAAGCAGCATGCGGCAGAGCGCCTGCAGGTAGCAGGCCAGCGCGGCGGCGCGCTCGACGTTGAGCGGCGTGTCGCAGACACGCAGTTCGATGGTGCCGTACTCCGGCTTCGGCCGGATGTCCCAGTAGAAGTCCTTCATGCTGGTGACGACGCCGGTCTTCTCCATCTTGGCGAAGTACTCGGACTCGAACTCGCTCCAGTCCAGGATGAACGGCGCGCGCCCGGAGAGCGGGAAGGCGAACACCGAATTGAGCCGTGCCGAATCGAACAGCGTATCGACGCCCTGCGAATACGGCGACGAGGCCGACAGCGCAATGAACTGCGGCAGATAGCGGTTGAGGCCGTGCAGCAGCACCAGGGCGTCGTCCGACGAAGCGCAGCCGATATGCACGTGCTGCCCGAAGACGGTGAACTGCTTGGCCAGGTAGCCGTAGAGCGTGGACAAATGCTGGAAGCGCGGCTTCTCGAATATGCGCTGGTGGAACCAGCGCTGGAAAGGATGCGTGCCGCCACCGCAAATTGCGATGTTGAGGCGGTCGCCGGCCTCGAGCAGCGCGTTGCGGATGCGCCGCAACTGCGCCAGCAGTTCATCGTAGCGCAACTGCACGTCGGTCGACACCTCGATCATGCTCTGCGTCATCTCCGGCTTGACATCCCCAGGGAACGGTTTGCGGCCCAGCAGGTGCAGCATGTCGTTGGCGGAGTCGGAAAGGTCGAAGTCGGTCGGATTGACCAGTTGCAGCTCCAGTTCCACGCCCATGGTCAGCGCGGCGGATGCCTTGAATGGTTCCAGCGGCATGCTCAGCGTTCTCCCTTGCGCGGCGCTTCGCCGGCCCAGACCAGCGCCCAGTGCGTAACCAGCGGGCCAAGTATCTCCAGCACCAGCACGATGCCCGCCAGGGCTGCCACGTCGTCCATCAGGGCGAGGCCGAGATGGCGCGTCTGTTCCAGCAGCAGGATGGCGAATACCGACAGCGGCATCAACGCCATACCGGTGTACAGCCCCTTGCGCCAGGAAATGCCGCTCGAGCGGGCGAACAGCACCGTACCGGCCACCTTCGTCGCCATGCGCGCGCCGATCACCGCCATCGCCATCGGAAAACCCGCGACAACCTGCCGCCAGTCCAGCGTCGCGGTAACGAAGACGAACAACAGCAGCGTCAGCAAGTCGCCGAGCGCACCGAAATTGCGCTGCGCCTGGGACAGCACCAGGCGGCGGTGCCGCGCCACCAACCCGAAGGCCAGCGCTGCCAGCAGAGGCGAAAACCTGAACGCATAGGTCACGGCGGTAAGCAGCAGGACGGCAAGCGCGAACACGACGGTAGCGTTGCGTTCCAGTCCGCCCAGCATGCGCAACAGTCCCGGCACCGCCACCCCGAACAACGCCCCCAGGCCGGCTGAAACGACCAGTACCACGATGCTGCTCCAGATCGCCTGGAAGGCTCCGCCGCTGCCCGCAAGCACCCAGTAGCCGACCACGAACTTGAAAACGACCACGGCCAGCACGCTGTTGAACGCGGAGAGGTGGAGCGTGCGCTCGGTCACCTGGCCCGAGCAGCGCAGTTCGTTGGCCACCCGCACCACGGCTGCCGGGGAAGTGGACATGGCGATGGCCGACAAGAGCAGGCTTGGTACCAGCGACATGCCGAACCACCGGGAAACCAGGAACACCGCCACGAACGTGGCGCCTGCCTCCACCAGGCTGGTGACGCCCAGCCACGGATTGGTGCGCAGCCAGCCCAGGTTGATGCGGTATCCGAGTTCGAACAGGATCAGGCCGAAGGCGACGTCCGCAAGCAGCGCGATCGGCTTTGCCGCCGGGGCGGCGAGCAGCCCGCCCTGGCTGGCCGCGAGCGCGAAGCCGACGATGCCGTAGCTGCAGATGCGCGGCAGCCGCAGCCAGCGATGGCCAAGCTCGCCCGCGATCCAGGCGATCGCCAATGCCAGGGGCCAGGCGATATCGCGCAGGACGGGCTCAGCGATGTTCGGCATCATCGACGGGCTGGCGCGGCGCATGGTCCGCGTACACGACCTTCACGTGCGGGAAGGGTATCTCCACACCGGCCCTGTCGAAAGCCAGCTTGAGGCGCCGCAGGTATTCGCGGCGCACATTCCACTGTTCCAGGGGCAGAACGCGAAAGCGGCACCGGACGACGATCGCCGAGTCCGCCCAGTCGTCCACCCCGGCGATCTCCAGCGCGTCGAGTATGCGGCCGGCAAATGCCTCGTCGTGCTGCATCTCCGCGCCGACTTCGCGCATGATCTCGGTCACGCGGTCAATGTCCTCGCCGTAGGCAACCCCGGCGTCCACGACGGCGTAGGCAAAACCCAAGCTCATGTTCGTCACCACCGATATGGTGCCGTTGGGAACGAAGTGGACATTGCCGGAGTAGTCGCGCAGCCTGAGATACCGCAGGGTCAACTCCTCGACGACACCCGCCTTGCCGCCAGCCTCGACGACGTCGCCGATGCGAATCTGGTTCTCCAGCAGAACGAAGAAACCATTGAAGTAGTCCTTGACCAGGCTCTGCGCGCCGAAACCGACTGCGATGCCGACAACGCCGGCTGCGCCGAGGATCGGCGCCACCGATACCCCGAACTCGCCGAGCACCACCAGACCGGTGACCACCGACACGGTCACGGTAAGCACGTAGCGGATCACGCGGGACAGCGTCCGAATCCGCTGGCTGTCTTCGCGGCTATCCTGCCGCGCGGCAAGCGTTTCCCGGATGCGCGGCACGACCCGGTGGATGGCGCGCAAGGCAATCGCCGCCAACAACAGGACCAGCAGGATGCGCGCCGGCTTGTCCAGATTGTCGGGCAACCAGCCCAGCAAGCGATCGAAGGCCTCAGTCACGGGTGTAAATTCCGCGAACGGACAAGCCGGACATTATCAGGCACCTGCGACGACCACCACATGCACGCGATATGGGCCGTGGGCGCCAAGTACGATGGTCTGCTCGATGTCGCCGGTACGCGACGGCCCGGAAACGAAGTTCACGGCCCTCGGCAGGACGCCGAGCTCCGTACGTGCGAGGTTCCATGCCTCCTCCATGCCGGCGACTATACGAGAGGCCGCGAGAACGGCGACATGTGTCTCCGGAAGGAGACTGACGGAGGCAGGGGTATCGGGACCGGACAGCAGCATCAGGGTGCCGGTCTCGGCGATGGCGCAGTAGCAGCCGGTAATGCCGACCAGATCGGCATCGACCGCGCCGCGTCCTTGGAAGGCGATCCCCGCCGCGGTCCACTCGTGGCCGGACACCAGCGGCCAGCCGACCGCCTGCATCGGCAAGCCATTGTTCTGCAAATAGCGGGCGACCGCCGCGGGCACGGCAGACCACTCGGCAACGACATCCACCGTTGTCGAAAGGGCTTCGGACTTTTCCTTGAAGCGTGACAGCAGCTCCCCGTCCAGGGTTGGCCGCGGGCCTTCGCGACGCACGGCCAGCCAGGCGTCGATATCGCGGCCGGCATCGGCCGGCGCCGACTCGCGCCCCAACTGCCGGCGGACGCGCCCCAGGATGTCTTCACGGCTGCTCATGTCTTTCGCACCTCGTTGTCCGCATGTCATTGACCAAGCTTACCGCCATTCCTGCCCAACCCGTCGCCGTTCTTGCATGAAGGGAAAGCCCGAGCAAATCCCTACGTTGAATGCATATAACTATCGTGATAGCTTGCGGCACTTGGCGCCGCTGCTGACGCAGCCGATCCCCCGTACCCAGACCATGATGCACTACCCACTCATCCGCGCTGCTTCGGGCCTGACGCGGCCACTCGGCATGCTCGTCGTGATCCTCGCGGGTACGCTGCTGGCAGCCTATTTGACCAGTCTCGAGATGCTGTTCCGTCCACTTCCCGGCGGACCGGCAACCCATCCGCTGACCGCCGCGGCGCTGTTGCTGCTCGGCCTGCCCATGGCCTGCTGGCGACACCGCCATCGAAGCCGAATCGCCTTGCCGGCGGCGCTGGCCGCGCTGGCAATCGGCGCCCTGCGCCTGGCCGACATCGCCCTCGACGCTCATCTGCTGGAGTACATCACGCCTTTCCGGGATTCGCTGGCCGCCCAGGCCGAGGCAGGCACGCCGGTCAAGATGGGATTGAACACCGCGCTCATGACGGTGCTGCTGGCGATGGCGCTGATTCTGGAGGGCCATCGACGCTATCTGCCCAGTCAGTTGTTCGCCTTCCTGGGGCTGGGCTTCCCGGCCGTGGCGGCAACCGGATACGCCTATGGTCTGGCCGATTTCCACGGCCAGATGGCACTCAGTACGGTCGCCATCGCCTTGCTGGTCGGTACCGGCATCTTGAGCGCGGGCGCCCACCGCGGCGTCTTGAAGGCCATGCTCAGTCCGTGGCTGGGAGGCCGCATCGCGCGCGTGCAGGTCGTCCTCGCCTATCTGGTGCCATTCACCATCGGCTATTTGCTCGTGACCCTGGTCCAGGCAACCGCGAAGCAATTGTTCGGCCTGTTCGTCGTCATCGTCAGCGGCTTCATCGTCGTCCTGGTGGTTGTCTCGGCCATGTTCCAGGAGCATGTGGATCGTCGGCGGCGCGGCGCGGAAAGGCAACTCGCGGTCGCCGCGACGACAGACCCGTTGACCGAGACGGCCAACCGCCGTCTGCTGCTGCAGACAGCGATGCACGAAGTCGAGCGGGCCAAGCGGCAGGGCCAGCCCTTGTCGCTGCTGATGGTGGATATCGACCGTTTCAAGGACTTGAACGATTGCTACGGGCACGCCGCCGGCGACATGGTTCTCAGTACCATAGCCCGGGCCATGCAGGCAACGCTGCGCAAGCAGGACCTGCTGGCGCGCTACGGCGGCGAGGAATTCGCCATTCTGCTGCCGGACACCCCGATTGCCGGCGCCGTACACCTCGCCGAAAAGATCCGGGCGCGGATCGAAGGCACGCTGTTTCCGGAAAATGTGGGCCGGGTAACGGTGTCGGTCGGCTGCAGCGACAACCAGAACGCGACGGATTTCCGGGAACTGCTCGTCGCCACCGACAAGGCGCTCTACGCAGCCAAGGCCCTGGGCCGCAATCGCGTCGAAACTTCCGCCGGCAGCGGCCCGCGGGACCTTGGCGCAATCGCGCAACCCGCCTGATCAGGCGACCCGGTTCCGTTCCTCGCCGCGCACGAAAGCTTCCATGTTGTCGATCAATTGATCGGCCAGCGCCTGCATCGCCTTGTCCGACGACCAGGCGACATGCGGCGTAACGATCAAGTTAGGCAGATTGGCGTCGAGCAGCGGGTTACCGTCCGCGGGCGGCTCCCTGGTCAGCACGTCGAAGCCGGCGCCGGCAATCCTGCCTGCCCTGAGCGCCTGCAATAGTGCCGCTTCGTCGACCAGGCCGCCGCGCGCCGTATTGATGATCACGGCATCCTGCTTCATGGCGCGCAGCTCGGCTTCGCCGATCATGCCGCGCGTCCGGTCATTGAGCGGACAGTGCAGGGAAATCGCGTCGGCCTCTGCCAGCACGGTGGCGAACGGCACATAGCCCGGGCGCACGTTGGGTACGCCCTTGTGCTCGCCCCACAGGATGCGCATGCCGAATGCCTCGGCGAGCCGCGCCGTGCCCTGGCCGAGCGAGCCGCGGCCGAAGATGCCCAGCGTGCTGCCGCGCAGGTCGCGGATCGGCTGGCCGAAGTAACAGAACATCGGCGACTGCTGCCACTTGCCCGCCGCGACATCGGCGCGATAGGCGAGCAATTGCCGGCGCAGGGCCAGCAGCAGCATGAAGACGTGTTCCGGCACGCTGTCGACGGCGTAGCCGCGGATGTTGGTGACCGGCAGCCTGTGCTCGCGGCACCAGGCGAGGTCGATATTGTCGGTGCCGGTCGCCGCCTCGGCGATCAGGCGCAACTTGGGCAGGCGCGCCAGCAGTTCGCCCGGCAGCTTCACTTTGTTGGTGATGGCGATGGTGGCTTCCTTGAGCCGCTCGAGAATCTCGCCCGGCGCGGTCGACTCGTACTCGACCCAGACATGGGGAAACGACGGCCGTCGCACGACGGCATGTATCGAGTTCTTCTCGAGGAAGACGATGCTTTCCATCAGCGCCTCCTTGTTGAGTAAAGCTCGCGGAAAGTCTTGCCTTCGGGCGCAGGGAAATCGCGGCCCAGCGTCCATTCGGGAGCCGCGCCGAGGACGCCGATGCGGTTCTTGCCGCCCGCCAGCCAGTTGAGATAGCGCACGCCGAACCAGGTGCCGAGCGCGTAGAGTTTCGGCTTGCCGGCGACCCAGGCCCAGCCCTTGATCGCGACACGCTCCAGCCACGGCCGCAGGTTCTTCTCCACCTGTTGCTCGCGCAGCTTGCGCAATAGCTCGGGCAGCGGAATCTTGACCGGGCAGACGACGCCGCACTGGTTGCACAAGGTTGCCGCATGCGGCAGGTCGATGGCCTTGTCGAGGCCGTTGTAGAGCGGCGTCAGCACAGACCCCATCGGCCCGGGATAGACCCAGCCGTAGGCGTGGCCGCCAATGGTCTGGTAGACCGGGCAGTGGTTCATGCAGGCGCCGCAGCGGATGCAGCGCAGCATGTCCTGGAATTGCGAGCCGACCAGGTCGGCACGGCCGTTGTCGACCAGGATGTAGTAGAGATGCTCGGGGCCGTCATGCTCGTCCGGCCGCTTGACCCCGGTAAGCAGCGAAACGTAGTTGGAGATGTGCTGGCCGGTGGCGGAGCGGATCAGCACGCGCAGCAGCAGCGACAGGTCCTCCAGCGTCGGGATCACCTTCTCGATGCCGGTGACGACGACATGCACGCGCGGCAGCGTGGTGACCATGCGGCCATTGCCCTCGTTGGTGACCAGGGCGACCGAGCCGGTCTCGGCGACCAGGAAATTGCCGCCCGAGATGCCCATGTCGGCGTCGAGGAAGTGGGCGCGCAAGGCCTCGCGCGCCTCGCGGGTCAGTTCGGGAATCTCGGTCTTGCGCGGCTTCCTGTGCGTCTTCTCGAACAGGTCGGCCACTTCGTCGAGGCTCTTGTGGATGACCGGCGCGATGATGTGCGAGGGCGGCTCGTTGTCGTTGATCTGCAGGATGTACTCGCCAAGGTCGGTCTCCACCGGCTGGACATTCGACGCCTCCAGCGCCTGGTTGAGGCCGGCTTCCTCGGACAGCATGGACTTCGACTTGACGGCCTTCCTGACGCTATGGCGACGCGCGATGTCGACGACATGGCGGCAGATTTCCTCGCCGTCCTTCGCCCACAGGACGGTGGCGCCGCGCGCCGTCGCCGCGCTCTCGAACTTCTCCAGCCAAAGGTCGAGGTCCTTCAGGACGAGGTTGCGCACCTCGGCGGCAGCCGCCCGCATGGCCTCGAAATCGCCGCCCTCGGCCTCAAAGTCGGCCACGGCGGCACGCCGCTTGTCGACGAACTTGCCCTTGGAGGTGCGCAGGTTGCCTTGCAGGACCGGATTGGCCAGCGCTGCAGACGCGTTGGCCTTGAAGAACATGGAACGGATCTGCATTACCTGTCCCCCGCCAGCACTTCGGCGACATGCAGCACGCGCGTCTTCTCGTCGCCCATGCGGCGCAGCTTGCCTTCGATGTTGAGCAGGCAGCCGAGGTCGCCGCCGACGATCGCATCCGCATTCGTGGTGCAGGCATTGGCGCACTTCTTTTCGGCGATGGCCGCCGAAATCTCGCCGAACTTGACCGAGAAGGTGCCGCCGAAGCCGCAACACTCCTCGGCGCCCGGCATTTCGCGCAATTCGACGCCGGGCAGTTGCGCCAGCAGCGCGCGCGGTTGTTCCTTGATGCCGAGGCTGCGCAGGCCGGCGCAGGAGTCGTGATAGGTGATGCTGCCGCGGAAGCCGCCGGGCAGTTCAGCGGGCTGGGCAACGCGGGTCAGGAAATCCGTGAGTTCGAACACGCGCGGGCAGAAGGCGAGCGCACGACGATGCCATTCCGGTTCGTCGGCAAGCAGGCCGGGGTACTCGTTGCGGATCTGGTCGGCACAGGAGCCGGATGGCGCGACGATGTACTCGTGGGCCTCGAATTCGGCAATCACCTTCTTCGCCAGCTTCGCTGCGGAAGCCCGATCGCCGCTGTTGAAGGCCGGCTGACCACAGCAGGTCTGGGTTTCCGGCACCACGACCTCGCAGCCGGCTGCCTCCAGCAGGCGAATCGCCGCGAAGCCGATGCGCGGCCGCATCATGTCGACCAGACAAGTGACGAACAGCGCAACACGCATGAAATCCCTTTCCCCATTCCAGTCCTGGCGTTTCACATTGTGGCATACTTGAACCATGCCACGTTCACCTGCCCAGGCGCCCGCACAAGCCGCAGAAGCCAAGAATCCCATCCAGGTCATCGAGCGCATGATGAAGCTGCTCGATGTCCTTTCGTACTATCACGACCCGGTCGGCCTCAAGCAGTTGGCGCTGGAAACCGGTCTTCATCCGTCCACCGCCCACCGCATTCTCGCCGCCATGGCGGCCTCCGGATTCGCGGAGCGCGCCGATCCGGGCACCTACCGGCTGGGCATCCGCCTGCTCGAACTGGGCAACCTGGTCAAGTCGCGCATCAACATCCGCGACTCGGCGATGCCGCAGATGCAGGCCCTGCACGAGAAAATCGGCGAGAGCGTGAACCTCGGCGTGCGCCAGGGCGACGAGATCGTCTATGTCGAGCGTACGTCGAGCGGCCGCTCCTCGGTGCGCGTCGTGCACCTGGTCGGCGCCCGCGCGCCCTTGCATGTGACGGCGGCGGGAAAACTGTACCTGGCCGAATACGGCAAGGATGAATTGCGCGAGTACGCCCGGCGCACCGGGCTTCCCGGCCTGACGCCGACCTCGATCACGACTTTGGCCGCCCTGGAGAAGGAGGTCGAGCGCGTGCGCCGCCATGGCGTCGCCTACGACAACGAGGAAATCGAGCAGGGCTTGCGCTGCGTCGCGGCCCCGGTCCGCGACGACTCCGGCGAACTGGTGGCCGGTCTTTCGGTTTCGGCGCCTGCCGAGCGCTACAGCCCGGATTGGGCTGCGCTGCTGCGCACGACGGCCGAAGCGGTATCGACCGCCATCGGCCACATCAGGCCGGCAAAATAAGGGAAGGTCAGGTCGCCGTCGAGCCGCTACTGCAAAGCAGCCGTCTCGAGCCAGCGCTTGATCCGGTTGGCGTCGGCAATCCGGGTCAGCTTGCCCCAGGAATCGAGCAGGACGATGATCATCGGCTTGTCGTTCAGCCAGGTCTGCATGACCAGGCATTTGCCAGCTTCGCTGATGTAGCCGGTCTTGGACAGGCCAATCTCCCACTTTTCGTTGTTGACCAGGCGATTGGTGTTGTAGAAGGCATGCTGTCGCCTGCCGATCCTGACCTCGTACTTCGGCGCAGTTGAGAACTCGCGGATCTCCGAGTATGAATGGGCAGCGGCGGCCAGCCTGGTGAGGTCGCGGGCGCTCGAGACGTTGGCGGCGGTCAAGCCGGTGGGATCCTCGAAGTGGGTATCGGTCAGGCCCAGTTCGCCGGCCTTCCGGTTCATGGCGGCGATGAACTCATCCCGGCCGCCCGGGTAATGCCGCGACAGCGCTGCTGCAGCCCGATTCTCCGACGCCATCAGGGCAAGGCGCAACATTTCCTCGCGGGTCAGTTGGGTACCCACCCGCAGGCGAGAACTCGTGCCCTTGTGCCGATCGACGTCGTCCTTGCCGATCTCCAGTTGTTCCTGCATGTCCGGCTTGGCGTCGAGGACCACCATGGCCGTCATCAACTTGGTGATCGAGGCGATGGGCAACTGGGTGCCGGCATTCTTCTCGTAGAGGACCGCACCGCTGCTCTGGTCGATCACGACTGCGGACGCGGAACGCAGAATTGGATCGCCGTCCGCGTCCACAAGCTGGCGCGGCTCGGCACGGTGCTTGCGGACCAGTTTGCCCTTGATTGCCTGCTTGGCGACCGGCTTGACCTGCTGCCGCTTGGTTCCCGTGACCTTCTTGCCGGACACCGCCAGCGCGTCGGTCGACCAAAGACCGGCGGCGAAGATTGCCGCTACCAGCAGAAATAGTGCCTTTGCCATCCGATCCTCCGGGCCAATGTGCTGCAAGTTTAGCACCCGAGGGCGCCCTTGCATTGACCTATATCGGCAAATCCCCCCATGAATTAATAGAGATAGACAAGAAAGCTCAGGTTCTATCGAGGTCAAGGAACACGTTCAGTTCGCCGCGCTGCGCCATTGCATCGCGATAGCCGAGGTCGACCAGCCGGCGGGTGTAGGCCGCCTCGAACAGCGCATAGCTGAGCAAGGCGCCGCCCGCGTCGTTACGCACGCCCATACCGCGCAACAGGGATCGAACCGCCCAGGGCAATTCGTCGAGCAAGGTCGCGGCGAGGGTATCGAGTCGTTCGGTGGGCTGGACGACCATCAAGTCGACGGGCCGCCAGGGCAGTCCTTCCCGCTCGCGCACCTCCGGCGGAATGCGCGCCGCCAACCGGTTGACCTGACTCATGCGTTCGATGTCGGCGGTGATGCGGTCGACGTAGATTCCGGCCAGTACCTGTCCGGCGGTTTCCGCGGGAGATGGCCGGCCGCGACTGCGCCAGCGCTCGGAATCGATATCCGCCATGCGGCCGGTGCCGATCACCAGGATGCGATCGGCACCCAGGCGAATGGCGGGCGACAAGGGGGCAAGTTCGCGCATCGCGCCATCGCCGAAGTACTCGCGATGGAGCTTTTCGGCCGGAAACAGGAAGGGCACCGCCATCGAAGCCATGACGTGATCCACCCCCAGCGTCACATGGGCGCCCGCCCGTTGCGGGCGATGCCACGGCTCGAGGTCGGCGCGCCCCTGGAAGAAGCTGACGCATTGGCCTGATGCATAGCCGGAGCACGTGATGCTCAGGGCGCGCAGCGAATGATGGGTGATGGCAGCTTCGAGTCTTGGAAAATCGAACTGCCTGGTCAGCAGTTGCCGTAGCGGCGCGTTGTCCAGCAAGGCACGCGGGCCGTGGCCGAACAGCCAGCCGGCAGCGAGCCCCCAGATCCAGCGCCCGCCGGACGCCGCGACGCCGACGGGATCGGCCCGGTAGACATCGCCGGCATGCAGATCGGACCAGAACGACACTAGGCGGTCTACGCCGGCGGCAAAGTTGTCGGCCGCGAGAGCCAGACTGGTGGCGTTGATGGCCCCGCCGGAAATGCCGCAGTAGATCGAGAAGGGACTGTGACCGTGGCGCGGCATAAACTCGCGCAACGCTTTCAAGACCCCGACTTCATAGGCGGCGCGAGCACCGCCGCCAGAAACGACCAATGCTGTCCGGGTGTCGCCGGGATGCATGTTTATTGTCGGCTCTGCTGCTGCGCGACTTCCACCGACAGCAGTGCCGTGACGTTGACGATGCGCCGCACCGTCGCCGTCGGCGTGAGGATATGCACCGGCTTCGCCGCCCCCAGTAACATCGGCCCGACGGTCAGGCCATCGCCCGCCGCGGTCTTCAGCAGGTTGAAGGCGATGTTCGCTGCGTCGAGCGTCGGCATCACCAGCAGGTTGGCCGGCCCCTTCAGGCGTGACGGCGGGAAGACCTGGCGCCGGATGTCTTCCGACAAGGCGGCGTCGCCGTGCATTTCGCCCTCGACCTCGAGTTGCGGCGCGCGCGCGGAAATCAGCGCCATGGCACGCCGCATCTTTGCCGCGGTCGGCGTGTCCTCGGTGCCGAAACTCGAGTGCGACAACAAGGCAACCTTGGGCACCAGACCGAAGCGACGCACCTCCTCGGCCGCCAACACGGTCATTTCCGCCACCTGCTCGGCGGTGGGATCGTAATTGACGTAGGTGTCGCCGATGAACAGGGTGCGATTCGGCAGCACCAGCATGTTGATGGCGTGGAAGCTATCGACGCCCGGCTTGCGGCCGATGACGTCGGCGACGTACTTCAGGTGCAGGGCATGGCCGCCGAAGGTGCCGCAGAGCATGCCGTCGGCGTAGCCGTGGCGGACCAGCATGGCACCGATCAGCGTCGTCCGGCGGCGCGTCTCCCGCTTCGCATACTCGACGCCGACGCCCTTGCGGCAGGTCAGTTCGTAGTAGTCCTGCCAGAGTTCCTTGTGGCGCGGATCGGAATCCGGGTTCACCAGCTCGAAGTCCTCGCCGGGCCGCATCCGCAGGCCGTGCTTGGCGATACGCGCATCGACCACTTGCGGGCGACCGATCACGATCGGCTTGGCCAGCCCCTCGTCGACAACCGTCTGCACGGCCCGCAACATGCGGTCGTCTTCGCCTTCGCAAAAGACGATCCTGGCCGGCTTCCTCTTGGCAGCGGCAAACACGGGGCGCATCAGCAGGCCCGTGTGATAGACGAACTCATTCAGTTGCTGGCGATAGGCCGCCATGTCGGCGATGGGGCGTGTCGCCACGCCTGACTCCATCGCTGCCAGGGCCACGGCCGGCGACACCTTGACGATCAGGCGCGGATCGAAGGGCTTGGGAATCAGGTACTCCGGACCGAAAGCGAGTTCTTCCTTGCCGTAGGCGGCGGTCACCACCTCAGATTGCTCGGCGTGAGCCAGCTCGGCAATCGCGCGCACCGCGGCGATCTTCATCGCTTCGTTGATCGTGGTCGCGCCGACGTCGAGCGCGCCGCGGAACATGAACGGGAAGCAAAGCACGTTATTGACCTGATTCGGATAGTCCGACCGGCCGGTGCCGATGATGGCATCCGGGCGCACCGCCTTGGCGTCTTCGGGCAGGATTTCCGGATCGGGGTTGGCCATGGCGAGGATCAGCGGATTCGGCGCCATGGTCTTGACCATCTCCGGCTTGAGCACACCCTTGGTGGACAGACCGAGGAAGATATCGGCGCCTGGCATAACGTCGGCGAGCAGGCGCGCATCGGTGGCCTGCGCATAGCGCGCCTTGGATGCATCGAGGTTCTCGCGGCCGGTATGGATGACCCCCTTAGAGTCGCAGGCATAGACGTTCTTGCGATCGAGGCCGACGTTGACCAGCAGATCCAGGCAGGCGATTGCCGCTGCACCCGCACCGGAACAGACAAGCCTCACTTTGGCAATGTCCTTGCCGACCACGCGCATGCCGTTGAGCACTGCGGCTGCGGTGATGATGGCGGTGCCGTGCTGGTCGTCATGGAATACCGGGATCTTCATCCGTTCGCGGAGCTTCGCCTCGACATAGAAGCACTCGGGCGCCTTGATGTCCTCCAGGTTGATGCCACCGAAGGTCGGCTCGAGAGCTGCAATGATGTCGACCAGCTTGTCCGGATCCTTCTCGTCGATCTCGATATCGAATACGTCGATGCCGGCAAACTTCTTGAACAGCACGCCCTTGCCTTCCATGACCGGCTTGCCGGCCAGCGGGCCGATGTCGCCCAAGCCGAGCACGGCCGTGCCATTGGAGACTACCGCAACCAGATTGCCGCGCGAGGTGTACTTGTAGGCAGTGGCCGGATCGGCGACGATTTCGTCGCAGGCAGCCGCGACGCCGGGCGAGTAGGCGAGCGACAGATCGCTCTGGTTGGTCAGCGACTTGGTCGGCGTAACCGCGATCTTGCCGGGCTTCGGATACAGGTGGTATTCGAGGGCGGCGGTGCGAATTCTCTCATCCATGGCAAAAGCTTTCCTGTTTGCGCCTGGGCGATTGTGGCACAATTTTCCATGCATCCCCATAGACCGACATCCCGCTTGCCAACGGAGAGAGACATGAATGACGAGACCCAGGGGGCCGCACCCCCCGCCTTTGTGAAGCATGCCAAATTGATGGCCTGGGTGGGCGAAGTTGCCGCGCTGACCCAACCCGACCGGATCGTCTGGTGCGACGGGTCGCAAGAAGAATACGACCGCCTCTGTGACCAAATGGTCGACGCCGGCACTTTCGTCAAGCTCGATCCCGCCAAGCGCCCCAATTCCTATCTCGCCTGCTCGGACCCCTCCGACGTGGCGCGCGTCGAGGACCGCACCTACATCTGCTCCGAGCGCCAGGAGGATGCCGGCCCGACCAATAACTGGGAGGCACCGGCCAGGATGAAGGAGACGCTGACCGGCCTGTTCAAGGGTGCCATGCGTGGTCGCACGATGTACGTGATCCCCTTCAGCATGGGTCCGCTCGGTTCGCCGATTGCGCAGATCGGCGTCGAGATCAGCGACTCGCCCTATGTAGTGGTGAACATGCGCGTCATGACGCGCATGGGCAAGGCCGTGTACGACGTGCTCGGCACAGACGGGCAATTCGTGCCCTGCCTGCACTCGGTCGGTGCGCCGCTGGCACCGGGCCAGGCGGATTCAAAGTGGCCGTGCAACCCGACCATCAAGTACATCGTCCATTTTCCCGAGACGCGCGAGATCTGGTCCTACGGCTCCGGCTACGGCGGCAATGCGCTGCTCGGCAAGAAGTGCCTGGCGCTGCGCATCGCGTCGACGATGGCGCGCGACGAGGGCTGGCTGGCGGAGCACATGCTGATTCTCGGCGTCGAATCGCCGCAGGGCGAGAAGACCTACGTCGCGGCTGCCTTCCCGTCGGCCTGCGGCAAGACCAACTTCGCGATGCTGATTCCGCCCGACGGATTCAATGGCTGGAAAGTCACCACGGTCGGCGACGACATCGCCTGGATCAAGCCCGGACCGGATGGCCGCTTCTATGCGATCAACCCTGAGGCCGGCTATTTTGGCGTGGCGCCGGGAACGTCGGAGAAGACCAACTACAACGCCATGGCGACGTTGAAGGAAAACATCATCTACACCAACGTCGCGCTGACCGACGACGGCGATGTCTGGTGGGAAGGCATGACCAAGGCCCCCCCCGCGCACTGCATCGACTGGCAAGGCAAGGACTGGACGCCCGCCGACGGCAAGTCCGGCCGCAAGGCCGCGCACCCGAACGCGCGCTTCACGGCTCCGGCCTCGCAGTGCCCGTCGATCGATCCGAACTGGGAACGCCCCTCGGGCGTGCCGATTTCGGCGTTCATCTTCGGCGGGCGGCGCGCCACCACCGTGCCGCTCGTCTATGAGGCCTTCAACTGGAACTTCGGCGTCTATATGGCGGCGACCCTCGGTTCCGAGACGACCGCCGCGGCCTTCGGCCAGCAGGGCGTGGTGCGGCGCGATCCGTTCGCGATGCTGCCGTTCTGCGGCTACCATATGGGCGATTACTTCAACCACTGGCTCAAGATGGGGCACGTCGTCGAGCACACGCCCAAGATCTTCTGCGTCAATTGGTTCCGCATGAACGAGCGGGGCGAATTCATGTGGCCCGGCTTCGGCGAGAACATGCGGGTGCTGAAGTGGATTGTCGATCGGGTCAAGAACCGCGTCCCGGCGCGCGAGACGGCGCTTGGCTGGATGCCGCGTTTCCAGGACATCGACTGGGGCGGCATCGCCGTATCCGAGCAGGAATTCGAGGCCTTGACCCGTATCGACACCGATGCCTGGAGAACCGAACTGGCGTCGCACAAGGAGTGGTTCGACAAGATGGGCGAGCGCCTACCAAAGCAGTTGGCGCTCAAACGCGATCTTTTCGAACTGGCGCTGATTGACTGAAGAGTCAGCCCTGGTGGTACGCCTCGGGGGCCCGGTCGCGCGGCGCATGGCGGCGATCGAGCCCTTCCACGTCATGGAGCTGATGGCCAAGGCCAGGGCGCTCGAGGCGCAGGGCCGGGACATCGTGCACATGGAAGTCGGCGAACCCGACTTCCCGACGCCCCAGCCTATCATCGAGGCGGCGCAGCGTTTCATCGCAACCGGCAATGTCCATTACACGCACGCGCTGGGCTTGCCGCAGTTGCGCGAGGCGATTGCGCGCTTCTACCAGGATCGCTATGGCGTCGCCGTGGAGCCGGAGCGCATCATCGTCACTGCCGGCGCCTCGGGCGCGCTGCTGCTTGCGCTCGGCGTTCTGATCGATCCCGGTAGTGAAGTGCTGATGGCCGATCCGGGCTATCCCTGCAATCGCCACTTCGTGCGAGCCTTCGAAGGTCAGGCGCTGCCGATACCGGTCGATGCCGCGACAGCCTACCAGCCGACCGCCGAGCTGGTCAGCGGCCATTGGACATCGCGCAGCCGCGCCTTGCTGGTGGCGACACCGGCGAACCCGACCGGCACGCTGATCGAGCCCGCGCAGCTCGCCGCACTGCATAAGACCGTCACCCGGCTCGGCGGCGCACTGTTGGTCGACGAGATCTACCACGGCCTCACCTACGGCTTCGACGCCGAGACGGCGCTCGCGGCCGGCAACGACCTTTTCGTCATCAACAGCTTCTCGAAGTATTTCGGCATGACCGGCTGGCGCCTCGGCTGGCTGGTGGCGCCGCGCGCCTACGTGCGGGAGATCGAGAAGCTGGCCCAGAACCTCTTCATCTCGCCGTCGGCACCTGCGCAGTACGCCGCGCTTGCCGCATTCGACAAGGAGACGATCGAAATCCTGGAGGCACGGCGGGACGAGTTCCGGCAACGGCGCGACATACTGCTGCCCGGGTTGCGGGCGCTCGACTTCACTGTCGCCACCGAGCCGTCCGGCGCCTTCTACGTCTATGCAGACTCGTCGCGTCACGCCGACGACAGCTTTGCCTTTGCTGACCGGCTGGTGACTGCTGCCGGCGTCGCGGCTACGCCGGGGCGTGATTTCGGCGGCCATGCGCCTGAACGCCATATGCGCTTCGCCTATACCACGGGCAAGGAGCGGATCGAGGAGGGCTTGCGACGCATGGAGAAGTTCCTGCGCGCCTAAGACGGGCTGAGGCTGGGGAACGCAGAAGGAAAAACGGCGGCTACATCACGCAGCCGCCGAGCCTGACTGGGGCGCCCGTCAAATCGGGCAACGGCAACTCGAAAGCCGCCGCCGCCCTTTTGGGAACTCCCAACTCGCCTATCAGGACGGACGCGAACCCGTCGGGAACGGCCAGGCGGCCGCGGGATTCAGCGAGGACTTCAGGCCAGGCGCCGCAGCGGTCGAGGGAGCAGCCGGGGCAGGAGCCGCGGCCGGGGAAGGCTTGGCAGCAGCTTTCTTGGCGGCAGGCTTCTTCGCAGCGGGCTTCTTCGCAGCAGGCTTGGCAGCGGCCTTCTTCGGAGCGGCCTTCTTCGCAGCAGGCTTCTTCGCAGCAGGCTTGGCAGCAGCCTTCTTCGGGGCGGCCTTCTTGGCGGCAGGCTTCTTCGCCGCAGGCTTCTTGGCAACAGCCTTCTTGGCGACCGGCTTCTTCGCAGCAGCCTTCTTCACTGCCGGCTTCTTGGCAGCGGGCTTCTTGGCGACCGGCTTCTTGGCAGCAGCCTTCTTCACTGCCGGCTTCTTGGCAGCAGCCTTCTTCACTGCCGGCTTCTTGGCAGCGGCCTTCTTCACTGCCGGCTTCTTGGCAGCAGCCTTCTTCACTGCCGGCTTCTTGGCAGCAGCCTTCTTCACTGCCGGCTTCTTCGCCGGAGCAGCCTTCTTCGCAGCCGGCTTCTTCGCCGGAGCAGCCTTCTTGGCGGCAGGTTTCTTAGCCGCGGGTTTCTTGGCTTTCTTCTCTTCAGCCATGTTGAACCTCCTTCACAAATTAACAGGAAAGAAACACCACATACACACTTCACCCGTCTGGGCTAGCACGGATTATTCAACGCCTTCAAGCAACTGAAAGCGACGAATTCCTCATGTTTTTCCATCCATTGCTGCGCTTAAGCGCAGTGGCGCGCAACGCGAAGACGGCTTTCGCGCTGCCAGGCGAATCCGGTGTACGGTGCGCGTTCGCGCTCGACGACGCAGGCGACCAACCCGCGCCAAAGCCCTTGGCATGCGGTACGGCAGCGTTTTCGGTGTATTGGAGCGAGACTGAAGCGAAGCGGCGGAAAACGCAGATTGCCTGAGCAAAAACCGAATGCCATGCCCTGGTTGGAAGACCGCAGCATCTTGCATTCGCAGCAACCTGTATCAAGCGTCCCCTCCGTTCTCGGATGCCTGATCGGACATCCTGGTAGCGACCTACTAGATATAGTGTGTCATTGACTCGCTGCGACTAATTGTAGTAGTGGCATTTTAATTTGCAAGAATTTTCCGCCGTCAACAACGCTTCGCCGCCGCACTGTCGCGTCGATGCAACTCAGCGGCGCAGCAGTTGCCGCAGCCGTGGCCAGTCGAAGCACGGACCGGGATCGGTCTTGCGATCGGGCGCGATGTCGGCATGGCCGACGATGTCCTCGATCGCGAAGTTGCGGCGCAGGACACGGATCAGCCTGGCCAAGCGGACGTACTGGATGCGCGCAAACGGCAAGTCGTCGCAGCCTTCCAGTTCGATGCCCAGCGAGAAATCATTGCAGCGCCCGCTACCGCGCCAGTTGGATACGCCCGCGTGCCAGGCGCGCCGCGCAGTCGAGACGAACTGGATGACTCGGCCATCTCGGCGGATGAAGAAGTGGGCGGAAACCTTCAGGGCATGGATGTCCCGATAGAAGGGATGTCCCGCCGGATCGAGGCTGTTGGTGAAAAGACGCTCGACACCGTCGCCGCCGAACTCGCCTGGCGGCAGACTGATCGCATGAATCACCAGCAGCCGGACCGACTCGGTGGGCGGACGCTCGTCCTGGTTGGGCGATGGCACGATCCGGACGCCCGACAACCAGCCGTCGGCGGAAAGCTGCGGGCGAAACGCTCTCATCGCCCCGTCAGTCCTTCAGCCCCAGCCGTTCCATGCGATAGCGCAGGGATCTGAACGTCACGCCCAGCATGCGCGCCGCCGCTGTCCGGTTGAAGTGCGTCCTCTCGAGTGCCTCCTGGATGGCTTGCCGCTCGACCTGGTCGAGCCGGTCCTGCAATGGCAGCTCTTCGTCGATGCGCGCTTGGTCGCCCGGCTGATCCGCCTTCGGCGCCAGGTTCAGGTCCGCCGCGTCTATGACGTCACCGGGGAGTAACGCCAGCGCCCTTTCGAGCACGTTTTCCAGTTCCCGGACATTGCCGGGGAAAGGATAACTTCGCAGCGCATCGAGCGCGGCCGGCGTCATGGCCGGCGTCGGTCGCCCGGCGCCACGCGCCAGGCGGTCGAGGATCCGGTCGGCGAGCAGGGGAATATCTTCCCGGCACTCACGCAGCGGCGGCATGCGAATCTCGATCACATTCAGCCGATAGAAGAGATCCTGGCGGAAGCGGCCCTGGGCAACCATCTCCTTGAGATCCTGGTGGGTCGCGCTGATGATCCGGACGTCTATCGGTTCCTCGGAAGTCGCACCGACCTTGCGCACGCGCTTCTCCTGGATCACCCGCAGCAGCTTCACCTGCATCGCCAGCGGCAGGTCGGCGACCTCGTCGAGAAACAGGGTGCCGCCGTTGGCCGCCTGGAAGAAGCCATCGCGGTCGCTGTCCGCTCCGGTGAACGCTCCCTTGCGGTAGCCGAAGAACTCGCTTTCCATGAGGTTCTCCGGAATGGCGCCGCAGTTGACCGGAACAAATGGCGCCGCCGCACGCGGGCCCAGTTGATGGACCAGCCTGGCCGCCAACTCCTTGCCGCTGCCGGACTCGCCGGCAACGTAGACCGGTGCCTGGCTGCGCGCCACCCGTTCGATGATGCCGCGCACCGACGCCATTGCAGCCGTGTCACCGACGAGTTCCGGCCCGCCGGTACGACGGACCTCCTCGCGGACCGGCAGGTCGATAGCCGATTTGACGAGCGCCCGCAGTTGATCCAGCGACACCGGTTTCGAGAGGTAGTCGAATGCCCCCAGCTTGAGCGCCTGGACGGCGTTCTCCATGCTGCCATGCGCAGTAATGACGGCGATCGGCAGTTCGGGATGACGCTCCGCGACCAGGCGAACGAGCGACAGTCCTTCACCGTCGGGCAGGCGCATGTCGGTCAGACAAAGGCTGTAAGCCTTGGTTGCCAGCAACTGCCGTGCATCGGCGACCGTGGCGGCGCAGTCTGCCGCCAGGCCCATGCGCGCCAGCGTCATGTCGAGCAATTCGCGGATGTCGGCCTCGTCGTCGACAACGAGCACCCGCCTCAGGTCGTTGCGATTCCTGCGATCGAACTTGACGGACATGGTCCTTCCTTTGCAATTACCCGAAAATGGGCGCCGCCTGAACCGCCGAGCAGATCCAACTGGGCACCATTGGCTTCGCTCAACTCCCGGGCGATGTAGAGCCCGAGGCCGGTCCCCCTGCTGCGAGTCGTAAAGAACGGCTCGAAAACCTTGCCCCGGTCTGGTTCCGCGATCCCCGGCCCGTCGTCAATGATATGCAATTCGACGCGACCGGAAAGCCCCGCGACGACGTTGAGTTGCACCGCCCCCGGCGCGGCGCTGGCGTAGCTCAAGGCATTGGTGACCAGGTTGGCGAGGATTCGATACAAGTGGGCCCGATCAAAGCAGACCACGTCGCCGTCGCTGGCGACGACCCGGATCCGGTTTGCGGCAGCGGCATCCTGCAAAGTGTATTCATCGACGAATTGGGCCAGGAATGTCGATAGACCGATGCTCTCCTGCTGAACCCGGTCGCGCCGTCCCAAGTCCAGCACCTCGCCGACCAGCCGATTGAGGCGATTGCTGTTGTCGCCGATGATCCGCACCAGGCGCGCCCGAGTATCGGCACGCTGCTCGTCCGCCAGCAGTTCTCCTGCGCTGGTGATCGCTGCGAGCGGATTGCGGATTTCGTGGGCAATATTGGCGGTCAGACGGCCGAGCGCCGCCAGCTTGATCTGCTGGGCCTGCGCCTGGATCCGACCGAGATCCTGGAGGTAGATCAGGGTATTGCCACCCACTTCGGACGGCAACTGCCGGTAGAGCAGGGGTTTGCCGTCCGGGGCCCTCAGGACGTCCGTTGTCTCGCCGGCAGCCTGGTGCTGTCGCAGACGAGCAGCCAGGTCCGGCCAGTAGTCCGCCAGCGGGCTGCCGGAAGGCCGGCCGATCGACAGCAGCGCCTCGGCCTGCGGGTTGAGCAGGCGCACGACGCCGGCCGCGTCGACGACCAGGACGCCGTCATCCATGTCCTGGATCACCTGGCGGTTGATCCTGACCTGATCGGCGAGTTCGATGCCGCGTTGGCGCGCCAGATTCTCATTGGCAACCACCCGGCCGGCCAACATGCGCGCGATGAGTGCCGTGGCGAAGAAACCGATGCTGATCAGGCCGGTTCGAAAGAAGTCCTCGGTCCCGGCACCGAATTGGAACAGCCGCACGGTCTGCTCGATCAGGACTGCCAGGGTCGCCAATGCGGCGAAGAACAACGTAAGACGTCCCTGACCGACCAGCGCCGCACCGGCCACGACCACCACCAGCATGAAGGCAATCCCGCTCTTGGTGCCGCCGCTGGCATACATCAAGACGGCCAGGAAGGCGACGTCACAGGCAACCTGGATCGAAAGCTGCAAATTGAAAGCGCGATGTACGCGCTGCAGCGTCAGGAGGAACCCGAAGGCGACGACCAGATAGGCGGAGTCCACCCAAAGAAACAAGGTCGGGTTCTGGGAGGCGAGATTGGTCCCGCCGCCCGTCATCAGGAAAGCGATCAGGAAGACGGCCCCGGCAACCAGGCGATAGACGGAGAAATACTGCAGCGAACGCCAGTAACTCTCGGTCGGACCGAAGTCCGCATCGCTGCCAGGCGACAACTCAGCCACGCTTCCTGCCGCCATCGAGGTCCCGGTGTTCGTCGCTGCAATAGTGGCGCCCGCCGGCGACGACGCTTTCCCGCAGCGGCACGTGGAGCCCGCAGTAGGCGCAACTGACCATGGTTTCCGGCTCGTTCAACGGCGGCGATGGATCCTGCCGCCCAATCGTGCGCGGCTTGCGCAGCCACCAGTAGATGGCCACGGCGACCAGCAGGAAGAAGATCAACTTGCCCACGTCGGTAACTCCGTCTCCCGTTGCCGGCCGATCATACAGCGGTCCCGGGCACTTCCCGCTTGCTGCCGTCGGCAGCCAGGGCAACATAGGTCAGTATCGCCTCGGTAACCTTGACGACCACGGGCGCCATCGGATTGCGTTCGGCGTAGACGGCAACATCGACCGTGATCGAGGTGCGGCCGACGCGCACGATGTCGGCATAGAAGGAAACCACGTCCCCGACCGAAATCGGCTGCCGGAACTGGAAGGAATTCACCGCAACCGTCGCGACCCGGCCACGGGCCCGCCGCATTGCCGCCACGCCGCCCGCGATGTCGACCTGCGCCATCACCCAGCCGCCGAAAATATCGCCGGCCGCGTTTACGTCGGCAGGCATCGGCATCACCCGCAACACCGGCTGTCCCGCCGGTAGACTTGCCACTTCTTCCGTCATCTGAATTTCGCCCGGCAAAGCCACTATGTGTCCAGGGACAGAACCATGCAGGCTCCGAAGCGACCTGTCAACACCAGTTAGAATTGGCCCATGAGAGGATTCCATCCCGCCATCGCCCTGCCCGCCCCCGATCCCGCCGAACGCCGCGACTGGCAGACGCTGCGCACCCTCTGGCCGTATCTGTGGGAATGGAAGTGGCGGGTCATTTTCGCGCTGACCTGCCTGATCGCCGCAAAGATCGCCAACGTCACGGTGCCGCTGGTCTTCAAGGACATTGTGGACTCGCTGTCGATACCGCGCGAGCAGGCGTACTTGCTGGTACCGATCGGTCTGCTGGGCGCCTATGGTTTCCTGCGCTTCTCGACGGCGCTGTTCACCGAGCTGCGCGAGATCATCTTCGCCAAGGTCACCCAACGGGCGCAACGCACGATCGCAACCAAGGTCTTCGAGCACCTGCACGCGCTGTCGCTGCGCTTCCACCTGGAACGGCAGACGGGCGGGCTTACGCGGGACATCGAGCGCGGCACGCGCTCGGTCGGCAGCCTGATCAGCTACACGATCTATTCGATTCTGCCGACTCTCGTGGAAATCGGACTGGTGATGGGCATCCTGATCATCCGCTACGAGAGCGCCTTTGCCCTGATCACCGTCGCGACGTTGGTTGTCTACGTGTTCTTCACGGTGGTGGTGACGAACTGGCGCACCCGAATCCGGCGCGAAGCCAACGAACTGGATTCCGCCGCCAGTTCGCGCGCCATCGACAGCCTGATCAACTACGAAACGGTCAAGTACTTCAACAACGAGCGCTGGGAACTGGAGCGCTACGACGAGCAGATGCGCCTTTGGGAGGCCGCCCAGGTCAAGACCCAGGTCACACTGTCATATTTGAACCTCGGGCAGGCACTGATCATTGCCGCGGCCGTAACGGCAATGATGTGGCGCGCGGCCGAGGGGGTCGCCGCCGGAGCCATGACGGTCGGCGACATCGTGCTCGTCAACGCGTTCCTGATCCAGCTTTACATGCCACTCAATCATCTGGGCGTGCTTTACCGGGAGATCCGGCAGTCACTCACGGACATCGAGCGGATGTTCACGCTGCTCGGCCAGAACCGCGAGGTTCGCGACAAGCCCGATGCCCGCCCGTTGCCGGCCGGCCCATGCGCGGTGGCTTTCGAACACGTGAGCTTTGCCTACGAGGCCAATCGCCAGATTCTCTTCGACGTCGATTTCACCATCCCGGCCGGCCGCACGGTCGCCGTCGTCGGACACAGCGGCTCCGGCAAGAGCACGCTGGCCCGCTTGCTCTATCGCTTCTACGATGTCAGGGGCGGCGCCATCCGGATCAACGGCGGCGACATCCGCGGCCTGACCCAGAACAGCCTGCGCGCAGCCATCGGCATCGTGCCGCAGGACACCGTGCTGTTCAACGATACGCTGCTCTACAACATCCAGTATGGCCGGCCCGGCGCGGGGCCCGACGAGGTGATCGCGGCCGCCAAGGCCGCCCACCTGCACGAATTCGTCGAAAGACTGCCCGACAAGTACGGGACGCGCGTAGGCGAACGCGGCCTCAAGTTGTCTGGCGGCGAAAAGCAGCGCGTCGCGATCGCCCGCGCGCTGCTGAAGAACCCGCCCATCCTGATTTTCGACGAAGCCACGTCGGCGCTCGATTCGAAGACGGAAAAGGCCATACAGGCGGAGCTCGAATTCGCGGCCATCGGCCGGACGACGCTCGTTATCGCCCATCGCCTGTCCACAGTCATGAATGCCGACGAGATCCTGGTGCTGGACGCCGGCCGCATCATCGAGCGCGGCAGTCACCGGGAACTGATCTCGCTCGGCGCCACCTACGCGCAGATGTGGGCGCTGCAGCAAAGGGAAGTCAAGGAACCGCCGGCCTAAAGGCATAGAATATTCGCGCCCCGCCACCAACTCTAGGAGATACGCCATGAACAAAGCCATCACCCTATTGCTTGCCGCACTGTTCGCCTCCGCGCCGGCCCTTGCCGACACGCTGGCCAAGGTCAAGGACGGCGGCAGCATCACCATGGGGATTCGCGAGTCTTCGTATCCCCTCTCCTACCTCGACGACAAACAGCAGCCCATCGGCTATCACATTGACATATGCAATCGGGTTGTCGATGCTGTCAAGGCCAAGCTCGGCATGCCGAACCTCAAACTCGCGCACCAACCCGTCACGTCGCAAAATCGCATTCCCCTGATCACCAATGGCACGGTCGACATCGAGTGCGGTTCCACAACGAACAATGCGGCGCGGCAGAATCAGGTCGCGTTCGCGGTCACGACGTTCGTCACCAACGTGCGCATGGCCGTCAAGAAGTCCTCCGGCATCAAGAGCCTCGCCCAGCTTGGCGGCAAGCCGGTTGCGACGACCACGGGTACAACGTCGGTACAACTGATGCGCGCCCACGAAAAGGGTCAGGGCGTGAACTTCAAGGAGGCATATGGCAAGGATCACGCCGATTCCTTCCTGCTCCTGGAGACCGATCGTGCCGTTGCCTTCGTGATGGACGACAACTTGCTGGCCGGCCTGATCGCGACTTCGAAGGCGCCGAACGATTATGCGATCGTCGGCGAAGTGCTCAACGTCGAGCCGATCGCCATCATGGTGCGCAAGGACGACCCGGCATTCAAGGCCCTGGTTGACGACACCATCAAGGGCATGATGAAGAGCGGCGAGATCGACAAGCTTTACGCCAAATGGTTCATGTCGCCGATTCCGCCCAAGAATGTCAGCATGAACTTCCCGATGAGCGACAAGCTCAAGGAATTGATCAAAGCCCCGAGCGACGCCCCCGCTGAGGCCTACAACAAGAAGTAGCAAGCGAAGGGGGCTTGGCCCCTTCCTTTTGCCTTATCCGATACGCCATGAACTACCACTGGAACTGGGGCGTCTTCCTCGAGCAGGTCAAGGGCGGCGACGAGACCTACCTGGACTGGCTGATCGCCGGTTTTGGCTGGACCGTTGCAGTGGCTCTGTCGGCGTGGGCGATTGCATTGATCCTTGGCATCGCCGTCGGCACCGCGCGCACGGTGCCCAACAAGTGGCTTGCGCGCGCTGCACACGTCTGGGTCGAGCTGTTCCGCAATGTTCCTCTGCTGGTGCAGTTGTTCCTCTGGTTTTTTGTTTTTCCGGAGTTTCTGCCCCGGGAATTGTCCTTGTGGGTCAAGCAGGACATGCCGGCCAAGGAATTCATCACCGCCACCATCTGTTTGGGCCTGTTTACCTCGGCGCGGGTTGCCGAACAGATGCGCGCCGGCATCGAGAGCCTGGCGCGCGGCCAGGGCATGGCCGGGCTGGCCATTGGCTTTACGCTGGGGCAAACCTACCGATACGTGTTGTTGCCCATGGCGCTGCGCATCATCATTCCGCCGCTGACGTCGGAGTTCATGAACGTCTTCAAGAACTCCGCGGTGGCGTTTGCGATCGGCGTTCTTGAACTGACCTTCCAGGCCCGGCAAATGCAGGAGGACTCGGAACAGGGAATCGAAACCTACCTTGCGGTCACGGTGCTCTACTTCATCTGCGCTTTTGTCGCCAACCGCGGAATGGCCCTGATCGAGCGACGCACCCGCATTCCCGGCTATATCGGCGGAGCGAAATGACATGCTGAGCAATTTCGATTTCAGCGTCATTGCGCCAAGCCTGCCATTCATTTGGACCGGTCTGAAGTTCACCGTGCAGTTGACGCTCATTGCGATGTCCGGCGGCATCGTATTCGGGACCTTGCTGGCCCTGGCCCGCCTTTCGAGCATGGCGCCGCTGGCGATGGCGGCGACCTGGTACGTCAACCTGATGCGCTCCATCCCCCTGCTGATGGTCATCCTCTGGTTCTTCCTGGTCATCCCGCTGATCACCGGCAAGCCGCTGGGTGCCGAGGCATCGGCCATCGTCACATTCACTGCGTTCGAGGCCGCCTACTACAGCGAGATCATGCGCGCCGGCATCCAGAGCATCCCGCGCGGACAGGTGGCGGCCGGCGAAGCGATCGGCCTCAACTACTGGCAAGTCATGAGCTACGTGGTGCTGCCGCAGGCGTTCCGCAACATGCTGCCGATCCTGCTGACCCAGACCATCATCCTGTTCCAGGATACTTCGCTGGTCTACGCGATCGGCGCCAAGGACCTGCTCAAGGCCGCCGAAATCGCCGGCAAGAACTACAACCGGCCGGTCGAGATGTATGTGTTCGTGGCCGGCATCTATTTCGTCATCTGCTTCAGCCTGTCCTTCCTGGTAAGGCGGCTGCAGCGAAAGATTGCCATCG
The DNA here is from genome assembly GCA_016235765.1 of Rhodocyclales bacterium. Taxonomy (GTDB): domain Bacteria; phylum Pseudomonadota; class Gammaproteobacteria; order Burkholderiales; family Rhodocyclaceae; genus Fen-999. The sequence continues at coordinate 80,458 of JACRIZ010000009.1, forward strand.
TCCGCTGAGGAATCCCGTCCATGGCCATGATTCAAATCGACAACATCTCGAAGTGGTACGGCCAGTTTCAGGTGCTGACCGACTGCTCGACCGCAGTCAGCAAAGGCGAGGTTATCGTTGTTTGCGGGCCTTCCGGCTCCGGAAAGTCCACGCTGATCAAGTGCGTGAACGGTCTTGAGCCCTTCCAGCAAGGCGAAATCCGGGTCAACGAGGTGTCGGTCGGCGACCCGAAGACGAACCTGCCGAAACTGCGCTCGCACGTGGGCATGGTCTTTCAGCACTTCGAATTGTTTCCCCACATGACGATCGAGCAGAATCTCGCGATCGGCCAGGTGAAGGTACTCGGTCGCAGCAAGGACGAGGCGCTGGAAAAGGGGATGAAGCTGCTCGACCGGGTCGGTCTCACGGCGCACGCCAAGAAGCACCCCGGCCAACTCTCCGGCGGCCAGCAGCAGCGTGTCGCGATCGCCCGCGCTCTGGCCATGGATCCAATCTGCATGTTGTTCGACGAGCCGACCTCGGCGCTCGACCCGGAGATGATCAACGAAGTCCTCGACGTCATGGTCGGGCTCGCCAGGGACGGTATGACCATGATGGTCGTCACCCACGAGATGGGCTTCGCGCGCAAGGTCGCCAATCGGGTGATCTTCATGGACCAGGGCAGAATCGTCGAGGATGCCAGCAAGGAGGAGTTTTTCGGCACGCCGCGCTCGGAGCGGGCGCAACAGTTCCTCTCGAAGATACTGAGCCACTGAATAGTCAGTCGCCGCGGCTCGCCTCCGCCAATGAAAAAAGCCGGCCAGGGGCCGGCTTTCTCGTCTGGTGTACCGGCCGCTTATTCCGCGGTGGGCGCTTCGGCAGCCTCGGTGGGCTCCGGGCGATCCATCAATTCAACGAAGGCCATGGGCGCGTTGTCGCCGACCCGGAAGCCCATCTTCAGGATGCGCAGGTAGCCGCCGTTCCGATTGGCGTAGCGCGGACCGAATTCAGCAAAGATCTTGCCGACGATTTCGCGATCGCGCAGTCGGTCGAACGCCAGGCGGCGATTGGCGAGGCTCGGTGTCTTGCCGAGGTTGATCAGCGGCTCGACGACGCGGCGAAGTTCCTTCGCTTTGGGCAGGGTGGTCTTGATGGCTTCGTGGCGCAGCAATGAGACAGCCATGTTGCGGAACATGGCGGCCCGGTGCGATGAAGTGCGATTGAGTTTTCTGTAACCGTTGCCGTGACGCATGGTGATTTCCTTTGTATTTTTTTCGGCCGCCGCTTGAAGCTAGGCTAGCGGCCTGTTAATCGTTATAGGAGTTAGTTTGTTTCAGCCCAGCTTGTCGAGCCCGGCGGGCGGCCAGTTCTCGAGCTTCATGCCCAAGGTCAAGCCGCGCGAGGCGAGCACTTCCTTGATTTCGTTCAGCGACTTGCGGCCGAGATTCGGGGTCTTCAGAAGCTCCGTCTCGGTACGCTGGATCAGGTCGCCGATGTAATAGATGTTCTCGGCCTTCAGGCAGTTGGCCGAGCGAACCGTCAGTTCCAGATCGTCCACCGGGCGCAACAGGATCGGATCGACGGCAGCCGCCTTCGGGGCCTCGATGGAAACCGGCGTACCTTCGAGATCGGCGAACACCGACAATTGCTCCATGAGGATGCGCGCAGCGTAGCGGATCGATTCTTCCGGATCCACGGCGCCGTTGGTCTCGATGTCGATCACCAGCTTGTCGAGGTCGGTGCGCTGCTCGACGCGGGCGGATTCGACCTGGTAGCTGACGCGGCGGACCGGACTGAACGACGCATCCATCAGAATGCGGCCGATGCCGGTGTTTTCCTTGGCCGACGGACGGACGTTGGCAGGCACATAGCCGCGACCGGTTTCGACGCGGATCTGCATGTCGAGCTTACCGCCGGGCGCAATGTGGGCGATGATGTGGTCGGGATTGATGATCTCGACATCATGGGTCGTCTCGATGTCACGCGCCGTCACGACGCCCTCACCGTTCTTCGACAAGCGCAGGGTGGCTTCACTGCGGTTGTGCATCTTCAGCACGACGCCCTTCATGTTCAGCAGGATGTCCACTACGTCTTCGCGAACGCCGTCGAGCGTCGAGTACTCGTGCAGGACGCCCTCGATGGAAACCTCGGTCGGCGCCGCGCCGGGCATCGACGACAGCAGGATGCGACGCAAGGCATTGCCCAGCGTATGGCCGTAGCCGCGCTCGAACGGTTCCATCACGACCCGGGCGTGAACCGGGGAAAGAGTCTGAACATCAATGATCCGCGGTTTCAGAAGCGCGTTGCTTTGCATCTGGTTTCCTTTAAAGGCAATGGCGCCCGGGGGCGACAGCCCCCAGGCGCCGGACTACGGGTTAGCGCGAATACAGTTCGACAACCAAACCTTCATTCAGCGACGACGGCAGCTCTTCGCGGGCCGGGAAGGCCTTGAATACGCCGCGGCCGTCCTTGGCATTCACTTCCAGCCACTCGGGGAAGCCACGCGAATCAGCCGCCTCGAGGGCCGCCTTGGTACGCAACTGGCCGCGAGCAGCCTCGGTCAGTTGGACCACATCGCCCGGGCGCACGCCGTAGGACGGAATATTGACGCGCTTGCCATTGACCAGAATGCCGTTATGGCGAACCAGTTGGCGCGCTTCGGCGCGCGAAGCGCCGAAACCCATGCGGAAGGCGATCGAATCGAGACGCGACTCGAGCAACTGCAGCAGGTTCTCGCCGGTCTGGCCCTTCTTCTGCTCGGCAGCGGCGAACGTCTTGCGGAACTGGCGCTCGAGCACGCCGTAGATACGGCGGATCTTCTGCTTTTCGCGCAGTTGCTGGCCGTAGCCGGACAGGCGCTGACCTGACTTCTGGCCATGTTGGCCAGGAGCGTACGACCGGCGCTCGATCGAGCACTTGTCGGTGAAACACTTCTCGCCCTTGAGGAAGAGCTTGTCTCCCTCACGGCGGCACTGGCGGCACTTGGCGTCGAGATTGCGGGCCACTGTCTGACTCCTTTGATAACTTAGATGCGGCGGCGCTTCGGCGGACGGCAGCCGTTATGGGGCACCGGCGTGATGTCGGTGATGCTGGTGATCTTCATGCCCAGGGCATTGAGGGCACGCACTGCGGACTCGCGGCCAGGACCGGGGCCCTTGATGCGAACCTCAAGATTCTTGACGCCGCATTCGAGCGCCGCCTTGCCCGCGGCTTCCGCGGCAACCTGGGCAGCGAACGGGGTCGACTTGCGGGAGCCCTTGAAGCCGGCACCGCCGGAAGTGGCCCACGACAAGGCGTTGCCCTGGCGATCGGTGATGGTGATGATGGTGTTGTTGAACGAGGCATGCACGTGGGCGATGCCCTCGGCAACGTTCTTCTTGACCTTCTTGCGAACCTTGGTCTGTGTCTTGGCCATGTCGGATTCCTATTACTTCTTGGCGGCGGCAATCGCCTTGCGCGGGCCCTTGCGGGTGCGGGCGTTGGTGCGGGTGCGCTGACCGCGAACCGGCAGACCGCGACGGTGGCGCACGCCACGGTAGCAGCCCAGGTCCATCAGGCGCTTGATGCTCATGGTCACTTCGCGGCGCAGATCGCCTTCGACGCTGAACCGGCCCACCTCTTCGCGCAGACGGTCCATCTCCGCATCGGTGAGGTCTTTGATCTTCGCCGAGCGCTTGATACCGGCCGCGTCGCAAATCTTCTGCGCGCGAGTGCGACCGATGCCATAGATCGCCGTCAGCGCGATCTCTGTGTGCTGGTGATTGGGGATATTGACGCCTGCGATACGGGCCATGTGCTTACCTATCTATCGCTGAAACCGAAAACGTCGGCTAACAGGGAACCGACAATTATATTCATGCTGCAATGTTCAATCAACCCTGGCGCTGCTTATGGCGCGGATCGGCGCAAATGATGCGCACGACGCCCTTGCGGCGGATGACTTTGCACTTGCGGCACATACGTTTTACCGAAGCCGTGACTTTCATGTTTCTCTCCGAAAACCGTTCTCTACCTACTTGGCCCGGAAAACGATCCGGCCTTTCGTCAAATCGTAAGGCGTCAACTGGACAGTCACCTTGTCACCCGGCAGGATGCGTATGTAGTGCATGCGCATCTTGCCGGAGATGTGGCCAAGAACCACGTGGCCATTTTCCAGCTTCACCCTGAATGTTGCGTTGGGCAGGTTCTCTTCAACCTCGCCCTGCATCTCTATTACGTCTTCCTTGCCCATGCGTTCAACGTACGGGGAGCCCCGCACCCTTGAAGTTTGCCTTCTTCAGGAGACTCTCGTACTGGTGAGACATGACATAAGCCTGGACTTGCGACATGAAGTCCATCGTGACCACCACGATGATCAACAGTGACGTGCCGCCAAAGTAGAACGGCACATTCCATTTCAAGATCAGGAACTCGGGCAGCAGACAGACCAGCGTGACGTAGATCGCGCCAACCAGGGTCAGCCTGGTCAGGATCTTGTCGATATAGCGGCTGGTCTGCTCGCCAGGCCGGATGCCGGGAACGAAGGCGCCGCTCTTCTTCAGGTTGTCGGCCGTCTCCTTCGAATTGAAGACCAGCGCGGTGTAGAAGAAGCAGAAAAACACGATCGCCGCAGCATACAGCATGACGTAGATCGGCTGCCCGGGCGACAGCGTCGCCGCGATGTCCTTCAGCCAGGTCATGCCCTCGGAGGCACCGAACCAGCCAGCGGCGGTGGCCGGAAACAGGATGATCGAGGAGGCAAAGATCGGCGGGATCACGCCCGACATGTTCAGCTTCAGGGGAAGATGCGAACTCTGGCCACCGTAGACCTTGTTGCCGACCTGGCGCTTGGCGTAGTTCACCAGGATCTTCCGCTGGCCGCGCTCGACAAAGACGACGAAAGCGGTCACCAGAACGACCAGTGCGCAAATGAACAGTGCACTCACGGGATGCATGGCACCAGTACGGACCAGCTCGAACAGGCCACCGAGGGCGCTCGGCAGGCCAGCCGCAATACCGGCGAATATGATGATCGAGATGCCATTGCCGAGACCGCGCTCGGTAATCTGCTCACCGAGCCACATCAGGAACATGGTGCCGGTCACCAAGGTCATGACCGTGATCAGGCGGAACATCATGCCCGGATCGAGGACCAGACCGGCCTGCGTTTCCAGCGCGATGGCGATTCCGAAGCCCTGGAACAGGGCCAGACCGACCGTACCGTAGCGGGTGTATTGCGTAATCTTGCGCCGTCCCGCCTCGCCTTCCTTCTTGAGTTGCTCGAGCGAGGGCACCGCGATCGTCATCAACTGCATGATGATCGACGACGAGATGTAGGGCATGATGCCCAAGGCAAAGATCGTGAAACGGGAGAGCGCGCCGCCCGAGAACAGGTTGAAGATGCCGAGAATACCGCCCTGCTGTCCTTGGAAGAGCTCGGCCAGACGCGTCGGGTCGATACCCGGTACCGGAATGTGGGCGCCGATCCGATAGACCAACAGCGCACCCAGCAGAAACCAGAGCCGGCGCCAGAGGTCGCCGAACTTTCCGGTCTTGCCCAGTGTGTTTGCTGCGGGAGTGGCCAAGGCTACGCTCTCTCGATTCCGGATATCAGGCTGCGGCGGCGATTTCGGCCACGGTACCGCCGGCGGCCTCGATGGCTGCCTTGGCACCCTTAGTGGCACCAACGCCCTTCAGGTTCACCTTGCGGGTCAGCTTGCCCGAGAGGATGACCTTCGCCGACAGCGCGGCCGCGGGAACGACCCCCGCCTGCTTCAACGTCAGGAGATCCACGTCGGCAACCGGCATCTTTTCCAGATCGGAAAGACGCACTTCGACATTCAGACCGGCAGTCAGGGATACGAAGCCGCGCTTGGGCAGACGACGCTGCAGCGGCATTTGGCCGCCTTCGAAACCCACCTTGTGGAAGCCGCCGGCACGGGACTTCTGGCCTTTGTGGCCGCGACCGGCGGTCTTGCCCAGACCGCTGCCGATACCACGACCGACGCGCTTGCGCGCGTGCTTGGCGCCATTACCGGGCTTCAGGTTATTGAGATCCATTGCGCTCAGCCCTCGCACTTGACCAAATATGCAACTTTGTGAATCATGCCGCGCACGGCCGGCGTGTCGATCAGCTCGGCACTGCTGTTCAGCTTGCGCAAGCCCAGGCCGCGCACGGTGGCGCGGTGGTCCTGCTTGGTGCCGATGATGCTCTTGACCAGAGTCACCTTGATTTTCTTGTCAGCCATGGCTTACTCCAGAATTTCCTGAACGCTCTTGCCGCGTTTGGCCGCGATTTCCGACGGCGTACTCATGGCATACAGGCCATTCAGGGTCGCGCGGACCACATTGTAGGGATTGGTCGAGCCGAGACACTTGGCCACCACGTCAGTGATGCCCATCACCTCGAACACCGCGCGCATCGGGCCGCCGGCGATCACGCCTGTACCACCAGGGGCCGGCGACATCAAGACCGTCGTTGCGCCATGCTTGCCGGTCACCGAGTGGTGCAGGGTGCCCTTGTTGAGCTTGACCTTGGTCATCTTGCGGCGGGCTTCTTCCATCGCCTTTTGCACCGCAACCGGCACTTCGCGCGACTTGCCCTTGCCCATGCCAACGGCGCCTTCACCATCGCCTACCACGGTCAGTGCGGCAAAGCCGAGAATACGGCCGCCCTTCACCACCTTGGTGACGCGGTTGATGGAGACCATCTTCTCGCGCATGCCGTCATCGCGCTCTTCGTTGGCCTGCTGCTGCTTCTTACCTTGCGGTTTTGCCATGTTCGTCTCGCTCTATTGACCGCTTAGAACTTGAGGCCGCCTTCGCGGGCCGCCTCGGCCAGCGCCTTCACGCGGCCGTGATACTTGAAACCGGAACGGTCGAAGGCAACCGCCTCGATGCCCTTTGCCTTGGCGCGTTCGGCGATCAGCTTGCCGACGGTCTTCGCCGCATCGACGGTGCCGCCGTTGCCAACCTGCTTGCGCAACTCGACCTCCGCAGTCGAGGCTGCTGCCAGGACCTGCGTGCCGCAGCCGGAAAATATCTGCGCATAGATGTGGCAATTGGAGCGATGCACCGCCAGGCGCACCATCTTGAGCTCCGCGATCTTGGCGCGGGATTTGCGCGCCCTGCGCAAACGAGCTTGCTTCTTGTCCATGATTTACGCGCCCTTACTTCTTCTTGGTTTCCTTGATGACGACCACCTCGTTGGCATAACGCACGCCCTTGCCCTTATAGGGCTCGGGAGAACGATAGGCGCGAACTTCGGCGGCCACCTGGCCGACCAACTGCTTGTCGATGCCCTTGATCAGAATCTCGGTCTGGGTCGGCGTTTCGACCTTGATGCCATTCGGCATGTCGTGAACGATCGGGTGCGAGAAGCCCAGGCTCAGATTCAGCTTAGCGCCCTGTGCCTGCGCCTTGTAGCCGACGCCTACCAGGGTAAGCTTCTTCTCGAAGCCCTTGGTCACACCGTTGACCATGTTGGCGACCAGCGCCCTCATCGTGCCGGACATGGCACCTGCAGCTTCAGCCTCGCCGGCGCGAACTTGCAGCTTGTCGCCGTCCTTCTCGATAGTCACGGAAGGCAGCATGACCTGCTTGAGGGTACCCAGAGGCCCCTTTACGCTGATCTCGGCGCCGGACAGGGTGATCTCGACACCCTTCGGCACTTCAATTGGATACTTGGCGATACGAGACATTATTCCTCTCCTTACGCCACGATGCAGAGAACTTCGCCGCCGGTATTGGCAGCGCGAGCACCGCGGTCGGTCATGACGCCGCGCGGCGTAGACACAATCGCAATACCCAGGCCGTTCATGACCTTCGGCAGATCGTCCTTGCCGCGATAGACGCGGAGTCCGGGCTTCGAAATCCGCTCGATGCGCTCAATAACCGGACGGCCGGCGTAGTACTTGAGGGCGATATCGAGCTCGTTCTTGCCACTATTTTCCCGAACTGCAAAGTCGTCGATGTAGCCTTCGTCCTTGAGGACCTTGGCAATCGCAACCTTCAGCTTCGACGAGGGCATGCTAACGGCCACCTTCTCGGCCATCTGCGCATTACGAATGCGCGTCAGCATGTCAGCAATGGGATCGGTCATACTCATTCGTCGATCTCCTTACCAGCTGGCCTTGGTCATGCCCGGCACCTCGCCGCGCATGGCAATCTCGCGCAGCTTGTTGCGGCACAGCCCAAATTTGCGGAACACGCCGCGCGGACGCCCGGTCAGTGCGCAACGGTTGCGCTGACGCGACGGCGAGGCGTTGCGCGGCAACTGCTGCAGCCTCAACCGAGCCGCCATGCGATCGTCGTCGGACAGCGAGGCATCATTAATGATGGCGATAAGCTCGGCGCGCTTCGCGGCGTATTTGGCCACGGTCTTGGCGCGCTTCTCTTCGCGATTCTTCAGTGCAAGTTTCGCCATGGTTCCCTCAGTTCTTAAAGGGGAATTTGAAAGCGGCCAGCAGCGCTTTGGCTTCCGCATCGGTCTTGGCCGTCGTGGTGATGCTGATATTCATGCCACGCAGCGCATCGATCTTGTCGTACTCGATCTCGGGGAAAATGATCTGCTCCTTGACCCCGACGTTGTAATTGCCACGACCGTCGAAACCCTTGCCGCCGACGCCGCGAAAGTCGCGAATCCGCGGCATTGCGATGGTCACCAGGCGATCGAGAAACTCGAACATCCGCGTGCCGCGCAGCGTCACCATGCAGCCGATCGGATAACCCTCGCGAATCTTGAAGCCGGCGATCGCCTTGCGGGCCTTGGTCACAACGGGCTTCTGCCCGGCGATCTTGGTCATGTCGCCAACGGCGTTCTCAAGAATCTTCTTGTCGCCGACTGCTTCGCCAACACCCATGTTGAGGGTGATCTTCGTGATTCGCGGGACTTCCATGATCGACTTGTAGCCGAACTTGTCCCTCAACTGCGAAACCACGGTGTCTTTGTAGTATTCCTGCAAGCGAGCCATGATCAGTCCTTACGCATCCACGACTTCGCCGTTCGACTTGAACACCCGCACTTTGCGGCCGTCGTCGAGGGTCTTGAAACCGACGCGGTCTGCCTTTTGGGTACCCGGATTGAACAGCGCAACATTGGAAACCTGAATCGGCATCTCTTTCTCGACGATGCCACCGGGCTGCCCCTTCATAGGATTGGGCTTCGTGTGCTTCTTGACACGATTGATCCCCTCGACGACGAGATGCTGGTCATCCAGGCGGCCGAGCACGGTACCGCGCTTACCCTTGTCTTTTCCGGCAATGACAACCACGTCATCGCCCTTGCGAATCTTGTTCATGACCGAATCCCTTTACAGAACTTCGGGCGCCAGCGAGACGATCTTCATGAATCGCTCGGTACGCAACTCACGCGTCACCGGCCCGAAGATGCGAGTGCCGATCGGCTCCAGCTTGTTGTTCAGTAGCACCGCGGCATTCCCGTCGAACTTGACCAGGGAGCCATCCGGGCGGCGCACGCCCTTGGCCGTGCGAACGACCACGGCGTTGTAGATTTCGCCCTTCTTGACGCGACCGCGCGGCGCAGCATCCTTGATGCTGACCTTGATGACGTCGCCAATACCGGCGTAGCGGCGCTTGGAGCCGCCCAACACCTTGATACACATGACTGCGCGAGCGCCGGTGTTGTCGGCGACATCGAGTATCGACTGCATTTGGATCATTACATTTCTCCAACTTAATCCGCATCGCCAGGGGCAATGCAGTCAGTCTTGGAACCCGTCCGGGTCGGAAGGCCAAACTGGCTCATCGCCAGCTTTGGCAAAGAGGTGAGATTTTATAGTCTCACCACCAGCCTGTCAACTCAATCCCGCGTTAAATCGCGCGGGACTTTTCCACCACCTGCGTCACGCGCCAGGCTTTGGTACGGGAAATCGGGGCACACTCCTCGATCTGGACCAAATCACCGGTGGCAGCCTCGAGTCCCTCGACATGCGCATGGTACTTGCGCGACCGGATCATGACCTTGCCGATCACCGGGTGCTTGACCCGACGCTCGACCAGAACGGTCACGGTCTTGGCCATCTTGTCGCTGACGACACGGCCCTGGAGGGTGCGGCGGGTTTTTTGTTCAGTGGCTTGGGTCATTTCGCAGCCGCCTTCTCACGCTGAATGGTCTTGACGCGCGCGATGTCCTTGCGCACTTTGCCCAGTTGGCTCGAATTGCTCAACTGCTGGGTGGCCAACTGCATGCGCATGGAAAACTGTGCCTTGCGCAAATCCAACAACTCCTTGGCCAACTCGGAGTCGTTCTTCTGTCTAAGTTCGCTCGCTTTCATCTCTTACCCCAAGTGACGGGTAACGAAGGCGGTTTCCAGCGGCAGCTTGGCGGCGGCCA
>JACRIZ010000084.1 GCA_016235765.1 Rhodocyclales bacterium
GCGATTGCCCAAGGAGCGGAAGGCCGAAGCCGTGAGGTCGCTCAAATCCGTTTCCATCCATGAAGAAGAAAGGCACGACACCATGAACAAATCCGAACTGATCGAAATTGCCGCCAAGGAAGCCGACATCACCAAGGCCGCTGCCGAGAAGGTGCTCGCCGCCATCATCGGCGCCATCACCAAGGCCGTGTCCAAGGGCGACTCCGTCGCCCTGATCGGCTTCGGCTCCTTCAAGGCCAGCAAGCGTGCCGCCCGCACCGGCGTCAATCCGAAAACCGGCGAGAAGCTGAAGATCGCCGCGACCACCGTGCCGCGCTTCAGCGCTGGCGCCGGCTTCAAGGCCGCCGTCGCGGGCAAGAAGGCCGCCAAGAAGAAGTAATCGGTTCGGCGCGCGACCGGCTCGCTTGAGCCGGTCGTGCGTAGCGTCACGACTTCCGGTCGCGCGTCCCGGGCGCCCGGCGCCAGCGCCCTTCCACCTTGAAGTGGCGATCGGCCTTTGGCTTTGGCATCGCCATGTTCTGGCCCGAACTCTTCCTGCTTGCTTCGTGCGCCTTGACGGCAGCGGCAAGCTGGCCGTCGTCCAGCGCGATGGCCGCGCTTTCGCCCGTGGGCGCATGGGCCGCGAGCCCGACGCGGAGGGCGGCAAGGCGCTCCGCCGTCTCGGCCTTCTTCGGCAATGACGCCACGATCTTCTCCGCCGCCGGCGTGAGCGCGTAGCCGTCCGCCGCGGTGCAGACCAGCCCGGTCGTCGAGAGCCGCCGCAGGGCGTCGCCCAGCTTGTCCGGATAGGGAATGAAGCCCTGCAGAAGGTCGGCTGCTGCGACGATTTCCCCCAGCGTTGCCGGTCGTCGCTTGGCGGCAAGCGCCGTGGCCATCAGGATCACAACATCGACATCGGGAAGCAGGCGCATCGGGGAACGGTACCGGAGTGGATTTGCTGCAAAGTTGCTGCGGATTTGCTGCTAACTTCGTATTATCGCCTCCCTTCGCCAACACATGTTGTCATCGATGCAGGAAGCCAAAGGCCATATGCCAGATACGGATTCGGTACCCGACGTCGAGTTGCTGGTGCGCGAGGACAAGCTGAAACTCCTGTTCCGGCAGTCGTTCCCCGCGCTGTTCATCAGTTACGCGACGGCGCTGCTGCTGAGCTGGATGCTCTGGGGCCACGCGAGCGAGGTCGTGATCGTCGCCTGGCTTGCCATGCTCGCGGTCAGCACGCTCGGCCGGCTGGCCGTGTTCATCATCTATTTCCGGACCCGCCCGAGCGGCGTGGACCTGCTCAAACTGGAGCGGCGCTACGGCTTCTCGCTGATGCTTTCATCCCTGATCTGGGGCTTGGGCGCGCTGCTCGTCATGCCGGCCGACTCGCTCCTCTATCAGGCAATCACGCTGTTCATCCTGGTCGGCATGGCGGGCGGCGCGGTCTCCGTCTATTCGGCCCGCTATCCGATGGCGGTGGGCGCGATGCTTTCCGTGCTGCTGCCGAGCACGCTGTGGATGTACACCCAGGCCGGCAAGGAACAACTCGGCCTGGCCGTGGGCGCCAGCATGTTCATGATCGCCATGCTGCGAACGGCGAAAGTGATGGCCAATGCGTTGCAGGTCAACTTCCAGTTGAGCCGCGAGTTGCACGCGGCCCACGCCGCCGCCGACCAGCAGGCGAAGACCGATGCGCTGACCGGCATCAACAACCGCCGCGCCTTCCTCGATCACGGCGAACAGATCACCCGCTACTGCGAACGGCACGAACTGGAGATCAGCGCCATGGTGATGGACCTCGATCGCTTCAAGTCCATCAACGACGGCCTCGGCCACCTGGCCGGCGACAACGTGCTGCGCCACGTCGGCGAGCTCCTCCTGACCACGCTGCGGCGTTCCGACGTCTGCGGCCGGATCGGCGGCGAAGAGTTCGCCGTGATCCTGCCCCACACCTCCGGGCGCGACGCCCTGGCCATTGCCGAAAAGCTGCGCCAGACCATCGCCGAAACACCCATTCCCTGCGGCGAGCGCCGCCTCGACATCACCATCAGCATCGGTGTCGCCGCCGGCGCCTACGACCTCACGACCCTCCTGGTGCATGCCGACAAAGCCATGTACCGCGCCAAGGCGCAGGGCCGAAACCAGGTCGTCCGCTACGAGGAAGCCTTCGTCGCCTGATGGAAGCCGGCAGCCGATGACGCGCACGCTGATTGCCTATTCGACGGTGGACGGTCACACCCTGAAGATCTGCAGTCGCCTGAAACAACTGCTGGAGCAGATGGGGCACGCGGTGGCGTTGCTCGACATCGGCGCGGCGACCGACTTCGATTCCGCTTCGTTCGACCAGATCGTCATTGGCGCCAGCATCCGCTACGGCAAGCATCGCCCGGAGGTCTATCGTTTCATCGAGGCCAACCGCGATGCGCTTGAGCGGAAGCCCGGCGCATTCTTCTCGGTCAGCATCGTCGCCCGCAAGGCGGGCAAGAACACGCCCGAGTCGAATCCCTACGTCAAGGCTTTCCGGCGCCAGACGACCTGGGTGCCGAGCGTGGTCGGCGTCTTCGCGGGCAGGCTCGACTACCCGAGCTACGGCTTCATGGACCGACTGGTCATCCGGTTCATCATGTGGCTGACC
>JACRIZ010000008.1 GCA_016235765.1 Rhodocyclales bacterium
CACGACGTCCCGTTGGATTGATGACAGTATTAGGCGGCAGCGGCTTCGGCAGCCAGTTCGGCGGCGGTCTTGCCGATGATGGAGGTGTCTTCGACTTCCATGATGCCGAACTCCATCAGCAGCTCTTCCAGCGCTTCCATTTCGATCGGGGTCGGGATAACGAACTTCTTGTTATCGACGATCTTCTTGGCCAGGGTGCGGTACTCGTCGGCCTGCGCGTGCGTCGGGTCGTACTCGACGACCGTCATGCGGCGGATTTCCGCGTGCTGGACGACGTTGTGGCGCGGCACGAAGTGGATCATCTGGGTGCCCAGCTTGTCGGCCAGGGCCATGATCAGCTCGTCTTCGCGGTCGGTGTTGCGGCTGTTGCAGATCAGGCCGGCCAGACGCACACCACCCGAGTTGGCGTACTTGACGATGCCCTTGGCAATGTTGTTGGCCGCGTACATGGCCATCATTTCGCCGGAGCAGACGATGTAGATTTCCTGGGCCTTGTTCTCGCGGATGGGCATCGCGAAGCCGCCGCAGACCACGTCGCCGAGCACGTCGTAGAACACGAAGTCGAGTTCGTCGTCGTAGGCGCCTTCTTCTTCGAGGAAGTTGATGGCGGTGATGACACCACGGCCGGCGCAACCAACCCCGGGCTCAGGACCACCGGACTCGACGCACTTGACGCCGCCGTAGCCGATGTTCATGACATCCTCGAGTTCGAGGTCTTCCACCGAACCGGCCTCGGCGGCCAGTTGCATGACGCTGGTCTGCGCCTTGCTGTGCAGGATCAGGCGGGTCGAGTCGGCCTTGGGGTCGCAGCCGACGATCATTACCTTCTTGCCCGCTTCGGCGAGGGCCGAAACGAGGTTTTGGGTGGTGGTAGACTTGCCGATGCCACCCTTACCGTAGATGGCGCATTGACGCAGTTTAGCCATGGTGCAATCTCCTTATCTCTGAAGTCTGTCGGGTGTTGGGCAAATCCCGTGTTCCCGAGAGGTAGATGGCAAGGAGCGTGCCAACGGCAGCGAACGCCACTAACGCATTGAAATACATGAACTATCAATGCATCCCGCGCTAGAACCGTCCTTGACCGGAACCGACAGTCGGCCGACTGATTGTCGGGGTTGCGACAAACCTCAGGAGGTCGCGCGAGCCTGGCGGTAGGCGGCAACGAAGTCCGCTACGGGGACCGGCCGCGACAGCAGATAGCCCTGGGCTTCGTCGCAGCGGTACAGGCGCAGGTGATCGAGCACCTGCTGGCTCTCGACCCCCTCGGCGATCGTGCGCAGCCCCAGGCTGCGCGCCATCTGGATGACGGCCCGGACGATGGCGGCGTCGTCAGGGTCGCTCGCCAGGTCGCGAATGAAGGACTGGTCGATCTTGAGCTTGTCCACCCTGAAGCGCTTCAGGTAGGCGAGGCTCGAATAGCCGGTGCCGAAGTCGTCGATGGACAACCTGATGCCCATGTGCTTCAGGCGCATGACCGTGGCGAGCACCTTCTCGGTATCGTGGATCAGGATCGACTCGGTCAGTTCCAGTTCCAGCAATGCGGGATCCAGCCCGGATTCGTCGAGCGCGCGGGTCACGGAGGCCTCGATATCGCCGCGCCTGAATTGCAGGGCCGACAGGTTGACCGCCACCACCACATCCCGCATCCCCAGGCGTTGCCAGTTCGCTGCCTCCCGACAGGCCACGCGCAGCACCCATTCCCCAATGGGCACGATGAGGCCGCTCTCCTCGGCCTGCGGAATGAACCGAGCCGGCGATACCAGCCCCAAGTCCGGATGGTTCCAGCGTAACAGGGCTTCGGCCCCGACCAGCAGGCCGCTGGCAATCTCGATCTGGGGCTGATAGTGGAGCACGAACTGGCCGGCGTCGAGCGCTCGCCGCAGATTGAAGTGCATCGCCAGCCGCTCCTCCGCCTCTTCATTCATTTCCTCGTTGAAGAAGCGGTGGGTGTTGCGGCCGGCATCCTTGGCCCGAAACATCGCCATATCGGCCTTCTTGAGCAGCGTGCCCAGATCGGTGCCATCGTCCGGATAGATGGCGATGCCCATCGACACCGTAACCTCCAGCTCGAGGGCTTTGAGGCTGAACGGCTGTGCCAGCCCCTCCGTCAGCCTCGCCAGATGGGTGACGCAGGCTTCGGCATCGGGCAGTCCCGGCAACAGAATCAGGAACTCGTCCCCCCCTTGGCGGCAGAGGGTATCGCTTTCCCGCAAACAGAGCTTCAGTCGCTTCGCCACCTCCACCAGCAATTGGTCCCCGACGCTGTGGCCCAGCGTATCGTTGATGGTCTTGAAGCGATCCAGGTCCACCATCAGCAAGGCGACCTTGCGCCCCGACGCGTCGGCGACGGCCGCCGCCTGCAGCATGCGGTCCTGGACCAGGGAGCGATTCGGCAGCCCGGTGAGAACATCGTAGTAGGCCAGATAGGTCGCCCGCTCTTCCGCGGCCTTGCGCTCGCTGATGTCCGTGAAGATCCAGATGCTGCCTTCCTGGGGCCGCGCCGGATCGAGGGCCCGTCCCGTCGCCTCGGCCCAGAAGCTGCTGCCGTCGGCCTTCACCATCAGCAGGCTGTCACCGACGCTCATGTTGTGCCCGAAGGCGCCATAAGCGGCTTCACCGGCCAGGATGTAGGCTTCCTCCGAGGGAATCAACGCCCGCATCGACAGTCCGATCATGGCGCCCGGACCATAACCGAAGATGTCTTCGAAGCGGCGGTTGCAGCTGACGATCTGCCGGTTCCTCAACATCACGATGCCGACCAGGGCGTTGTCGAGCAGGGCCTCCTTCTCCGCCAGCAGCGCGGCCACCATCTCCTCGTTGCGGCGGCGCTCGGTGACGTCGCGCCCGACGAGGACACCGTAGTAACGTTCGTCCACCACTGCCAGGCAATAGGAGAGTTCCAGACAAATGCAGGCACCCGGCGGACCGAACTCGAAGGCTATGGAATGCGAGGGTGTTTCGCGGTCGCCCGGCGGACCGGGCATTTCCCGCCGCAGCGCATCGAGCATGGCCGATGCCTCGGCGATCCCCAGGGACTCGAAAGGTCGGCCAATCAGGGCATCGGCAGGCTCGCCCAGCAGCCGGCCGAGAGCGGCATTCGCGTCGGCAACCAGGCCTTCGGGCAGGGCGAGCAGGATGACGAAGTCGGACGTGTGGTCCAGCAACGTGCGAAAACGCTCCAGCCGATCGATATTCTGCCGCAACTGCGGGTAGTAGCTCTTGCGGAACGAGCGCTCGCCCAGGCCGATGATCTGGTCCCGGCGCGCCAGCCAGTCGTCGGCGGCGTCAGAGGGCATCGCCGTAGATCGCCGTGATATCAGCGACGCTCGTCCGACGCGGATTGGTGACCAGGCAGGCGTCGCGGACCGCATGCGCGGCGAGGTCGGGAATGTCCGCCGGACGAACGCCGCGCGTCGCCAATCCGTCGGCGATGCCGACCCGCTGCCGCAGCGCGGTCAATTCCGCAACGATGCGCTTCGCCCGCTCCCGTTCCGCCATGCCGCGCATGTCGACGCCCATGATCTCGCCGATCCGGGCATAGCGATCGGCCGCGGAGCCCATGTTGAAGCGCACCACGTGCTCGAGCAGCAGCGCATTGCACTCGCCGTGCGGCAGGTCCAGATAGCCGCCGAGCGCGTGGGCCAGGGCGTGCACGGCGCCCAGGCTGGCGTTCGAAAAGGCAAGGCCCGCATGCAGGCTGCCCAGCACCATGTTTTCCCGGGCCGGCATGTCGTGTGCGCCGGCGACCGCCTTTTCCAGGTTGGACCAGACCAGTTCGATGGCGGCGAGGGCATGAACGTCCACCACCGGAGAACTGGCGGTGGACACATAGGCCTCGATCGCGTGGGTCAGCGCATCGACGCCGGTGCAGGCGGTGAGATAGGGGCCCATGGTCGCGGTGGTCTCGGGATCGACCAGCGCTACGTCCGGTACCATGGTCTTGCTGATGATCGCCATCTTGTAGCGATCGGCGGCATTCATGACGATGCAGAACTGGGAAATCTCGGCCGCCGTGCCAGCCGTGGTCGGAATGCAGATCAGCGGCGGCCCCGGAACCTCGACCTGGTCCACGCCCTCGAAGCCGAGGATGTCCTGGCCGTTCGCGTGCACTATGCCAATGCCCTTGGCGCAGTCCATCACGCTGCCGCCGCCAACCGCGACGATCACATCGCAGTTCTCCCTGGCATAGACGGCGGCACCGGCCATTACCTCGTAATTCTTCGGATTCGGCGTAACCGCATCGAAGACGACCGACTCGATGCCCGCCGCGGCAAGGTCCGCTTGCACTTCCCTGGTCCAGCCGGCCGCGATCACCCCGGGGTCGCTGACTACCAGAACCCGCCGGGCCCGCAGGTTGCGCGCGTAATGACCCACGCGATGACGAGATCCAACGCCGAAGATGAACTCCGGGGCGACGAATTTGCGCATTTCATAGAGCGGCATTTCGGACCTCCGGAATCCCGATCGTCCCCAGGCCGAATACTAGGGCCAATGGCGCTTTGCGGGTTGACGACCATCAAACCGGGAACAGCGCCCCGCGCCAAGACCTTGCACCACGCTCGGCCATAGATACCTGCAGGAGCGGCGATAGAATGGCTGTCGCCATCATGCTGACCGACCAGCCCCGCTCCTCCACCCCAATGCTCGCCGCCTCCCGGGAACCAGTCCCGACTTCGCCCGTGACCATCGTCGCCGGCATGCCGAGCCTGCCCACCTGGGCACGCCTGCCCATCAACCGCTGCAACCTGCCCGCAGTCATCCTTGGCGGCCTCACCTTCCAGCGCCATCCGACGCCGCTGGCGCTCGATGGCGTCGCCGAATTCCACGCCGACCTGTTCGAGATGCTCGACCGCTCCGAGGACCGCGCCGAGCGGGCGCGCCTGTTCCGCGACTACACGGCCGCGCACTTCTGCCTGGACCACCTGGAGGAAGCCGGCTTCGACGACCACACGAAGAAGCGCGCCAAGGCCAACTGGCTGCGCGTGCTGCGCGGCTGGAGCTTCGACGCCGACGGCCGCGAAGGTGCGGTGCTCAAGGGCTGGGTCGAGTCGCGCTTCGGCCTGCTGCCGCGCTTCCACGGCGAACCGCTGCGCGACTTCGTCTCGGCGCCCTACCTGCGCTACCTGGAAATGCGCTCGGCCGGCCTCTACGGCACCAACGCGCTGGAGGCCCAACTCGACCTGCTCTACGCCTACAGTCAATACGAATTCGCCAGGCTTGGCGTACCACCGCGGCTGACTTTGTACCGCGGCATCAACCGCATCGCCGAACACGAGGTGCTCGCCGACCAGGGCGACCGGCAGGTGGTGCTGCTCAACAACGTCGTATCCTTCACCACATCGCGCGAGCGGGCCGGGGAATTCGGCGACTACATCGTCGAGGCCCAGGTGCCGACCGCCAAGGTATTCTTCCATTGCGGCCTGCTGCCGGACCAACTGAAGGGCGAGGACGAACACCTGGTGATCGGCGGCGTCTACGAAGTGGCGCTGCGCACGTTATGATCCGTCCATCGACCCATTAGGAGCCGACCTTGTTCAAGGCTTTGTTCGGCGGCAAGCAGTCCAGCGAGGCACCGGAAGAAGTTCTGGAGGTGCCGGCCACGCTCATGCGCAAACCGCGGCCGGAGGAACTCAGGCAGGTCGTCGAGTATTTCCCGATCGGCAAGAAGATCCGCTACAGCCCGGAATACAAGAAGGAAGTCATCCTCGACACGCTGATCGTCGCCTACTGCGTCGATGGCGAATTCATCTACTCGTGGGATGCCATCGAGGTCGACGCTGAGGGCGCGCCGACCGCCTTCCTGGTCGGCCCCAAGGCGCAGCGCATCGAGGTCGCCCGGGTCGCCGAGTTCCAGTTGCTGGTGCCCGACACCTCGGACCAGGAAGCCACCCTCGACTACCCGCGCCGGGCCATGATCGGCCGCGGCCGCCAGTTCCACAAGGGCAACACCATCGCACTGATCTCCAATGCCGGCGTGCTTGGCGTGTCGACACTCGAGACCGAAGTCGACAAGCGCTTCGTCCTCAAGGACGGCCCCTACGCCCACTCGGCCATGGTGCTGCTGACACCGCAACTCGAGACCATCACGGTCTCCGACCAGCGCGGCAGCCATCGCGCCCGGATCGACGTGCCGGTGACCATGACCATCCAGGAGCGACTGCGCGGCCCCGGCGTGATCGTGGACATCTCCGACGCCGCCATGCGCATCCGCGTCCGCGAGGGCCACACGATGCCGCCCATGGGCCGCGGCGACGACGTCACGCTCGACATCGACTTCGGCGGCGGCGACGAGGAACGCCTGTTCCGGATCAAGGCCGCGGTCATCCGCCGCTCGCCGGAATCCTGCGTCGTCCGCATCGTCGCGCATTTCAAGGACCGCCGCTTCGTACCGCTGGGCCCGCTCGACCTGCTGGAACTCAAGGCCGGGTTGCTCAATTACGGCAAGTAAGGCGGCAGGTCAGCGCCCGCCGCCTGCCACGCCAGAATCCTAGCGGCTGCCGACCTCAGTGATGCAGCGCGAATCAACCGTCGCATCCACGGCAGAACGCGCCACTGGAACGGACATCAAATTCCCGCGCAGGGTGCGGATCAGGAGCCGTTCGCACTGCTCTGCGAGCACTTGCGCTCGTTCGATCTTCTCGACCGTCCCTTCCAGATATCGAACGGTCCGGTAGGGAGCACTCCCCGTTGCGGGAACCTTGGCCACTTCGTTGAACGCAATATCGAAAGACTCGGCGAGCAGGCGCGCGCTTTCATCCTTGATCCGCTGGCCGTCATTTGCCAACCAGAACGCCTGCGGATCGGTCGATTGGCCTGGCGACGAGATGACGCGGATGCTGGTTCGGTATGCGGCATCGGAACCCACGCCGGGCAACTGAATTGCCACCAGGTTATCGACGATGATCGCTTTCTGGTCCTGGGTCAGCCTGAATACCGGTACGCTCTCGACAAGGGTCGAACCTCCGGCATCAGCGTCAACCTCGATCAGGCGTGCCTCCCCGCCGACCTTCGCCCTGCCAATTGCCTTCTGCAACAGTTCCCGATAGGTGAACTTGTCCAGGCAGGGCTTGTACGGCTCCAGTACCTGATCGGCGGTGGCCTGCATCCGGTCCTTCTGCTTCTGCTTCGCCACATCCATTACCACGCCATGCGCAAAGATTCCGACCAGCAGGCCCGCGACGCCAGGCGCCGGATAAAGCATTCCCGCCGTACCCATTCCGGCCTCGTCGAAACTGGCCACGCCATGGTAGGTCACCGGGGCGTCGGGTGGCAACCGCAACGACCATCTAGACTGCGTCTGAAGGTCCACTGGCGTCGCCTCGACCGAAACCGCAGCTTCGTCCGCAACGGCTAGCGAGTGATGCGACAACAGGAGGCCGGCCAGCGCAGCAATCAGCGTAAAGCGCATCACGACCTGACCCTGGGTCATTGGATCGCACTCGGCGATTGGGCGCGACCAAGTGTTGCCGTGGGCACACCCTCGCCCTTGATGGGCTTCAGCAAGGTGTCCTTGGCAATTTCGACGGCCTGGAAATAGGCGTTGGTCAAGCCGGGGAATGTCGGTGGCTCATCCCATTTCCCGTCGGCGCTCTTGGTAACGACAACAGGCAGGTACCAATCGTAGGCGTTCGTTTTCATGTCGACCAGATAACCATTGCCATTGAGGTAGGCCTTGGGATCGCTGGTTGGGATGTAAGCCGAATAGGTCCTGATAAAGCCAAGGGCCTTCATTTCGATGACCAATAGCCGGTTGATGTTGTACTTCTTGCCCACTGCCGTGAAGTCCTTCTTGGCGATATTCTCGCCGCCGCCGTCAAACGATGGCAATGCATCGAGATCGATGTATTCGTCGATCACCAGCGCGTCCGCACCCTTGGCGCGCAAGTGCTTGGCAACGGTCTCCTTCATCGACGTAAGGTCGTCATGCGGCAATGTCTGGGCATGGGTCGTCAGGTCAGCATTCGCCAATGTGGCTGTCGCCAGGCAAACCAGGCAGCTTGCGCCAGGAATCTGCGTATCGAGTTTTGGCAGCGTGGTCATTGCCACGCCAACGCGGCCCGACTTCGAACCGATTGCATCTTGCGCAAGCGAAATAGGTTGTTGGGGCTTCGTTGCACAGCCGGAAACGACGACGGCAATGGTTACCAGTGCCAAACTCAAACGACAATTCATTGTGACTCTCCCCTTTTTCCGGTGGAACGCTGTACGTGCCAATTGCACCGGCATAATCTTATGACAAAATACCCATTGCTGGGTACTGGTCATTGCGCGAACGTTTGCGTCCTCCGGGTATGATGCGTCTTGTTGGGTGGCGTATCGCCTCCCGCGAGAGGCATGCCATGACCAGAAACCCCAAGCGCTCCAGCACGACCCTTATCATCGCCGCCGTCGTCCTCGTCCTGGCCTTCGTGCTCAATCCGTCGCCGGACCGGCACCGCGAGAAGATTCGGTCGGTGATCGCCGAACGCAATCCGATCGCCGGTGCGCTGGGCGTGGGCGCGCTTACCGCCTTCGCCTCCGGCTACCACTCATTGGGGGTCGCGTCCTATACGAAGCTCGACGACCGGCTGGCGTCGATCGGCTTCATGGGGATGGTATTCGTCCTGTAGTCGCCGGTTCAGGCGGCCCGCTTCACCACGCGGTGCGGCGGTCTGGCGGCGGCGCGGGCCTGAACCGCATACTTCCAGTTCGGCCGCTTGCCGACCACCGAAGCAACCGCGGCTTCGGCACCGTCGACCAGGATGGAGCCGGGCATGCTGTCGACAACGGTCGCCGATTTCCGCAAGGCGGAAACCAAGGCGCGTTCCTCCGCGGGGGGCGGATCGCTCAGACCGTTATAGACGACGACGAAGCGGCTCATGTGGTTCATGCTACACCAACAGGCCGGCGCCTTCAAACGTGGCGCCGAAGCCCAGTTCCTCGGCGGCCTTCAGGGCGAGGTGGATGATGGCGTCGGACCGCTTCTGGTCGCGCGCCATGTTCAGAATCCGCGACTGGCGGCCGAGCTGCCGCGCCAGGGAACCCGTGATCGCCGGACAGGCCATGGACGTCCCGTCCATTACCGCGTAGCCGCCCGGATAGGCGGAGACAATGCCCACGCCGGGGCCGGTCAGGTCGACCTCGCTGCCGACGTTGCTGAAATTGGCGACGAAGTTCTTGCGGTCGGTACCGAACGGCTTCTGGATTGTCAGCGCCTGGGCCGCGCCGGCAGGATAGGTTCCCTTGCGGCCGAAGGCACTGACCGCCATGGTCTGCGCATAGCGCGCCGGGTAGGAAACCGCGCCGCGGTAGTCGTTGCCGGTGGCGGCGAGACAGACGACGCCCAGCGCGCGGGCGCGCTGGATCTCGCGCAGCACGTCGGGCATGTCACCTTCGCCACCCAGCGACAGGTTGATCAGGTCGCAGCCGTCGTCGACCGCCTGGCGGATGGCCTTGGCGATGGCGAACGACTCGGCCGTCTCGCTGCTGCGCCCGAACACGCGATAGACATGCAACGCCACCCCGGGGGCGGCACCGCGCACGCCCTGGCCGGCGAGGCCGCGGCCGGCGATGATGCCGCACACGTGGGTGCCATGGCCCATCCGGTCGTCGAAGTCGGCCGCCGGCTCGCCCCGCACCACGTTCATGCCCTTGGCGAACCTCAGGTCGGGGTGCTTCGCGGCGCCGGTATCGATCACCGCGACGCGAACGCCCTCGCCATCGGTATCGCGGCCGGCAAGCCCGAAATGCCCGCGCATGTCGCGGTCGCCAAGGTCGATCGGCGAGCAAGCCAGGCACGGCGCACCGGTGGCGAGAGACAGCTCGGCGACATGGGCCGGCCAGTGTCCGTGGGCCGGATAGGCCTCGACCGACTCCAGCTTGCGCACCCCCGCCGGCAGCAGCAGCCTGGCGATGCCGCGCTTGTTGCTGCGGGCCACGGCGCCGGTCCTTTCGCTGCGGCTGATCAGCGCGACCACGTCGACGCCCTCCAGCGGCCCGCCGGTCTGCTTGTCCGTCACCGCGACCTCGAAGACGAAGCGGCTGCCTGCCGCGGACACGACGCCGGGCACGGCATTGACCTGCCGGTGCCGCAGCCACAAGGGCGACAGTTGCGTGACGGGCACGACGCGCAGCCCGGGGTGGGCACGCAACAGCTTGATGCGCTCCGCCTCGCCCATCGAGACCAGCATGGTCTCCTGCGGCGCCACCTGGTCGAGCAGGGTCATCTTGAAATCGAAGGCCTTGAGCGACAGCAGCACGCCGGCACGCGGGGCGGCATTCAGCAGGCGCGTCGCGGTGCGCAGGAAGGAGGCGCTGGTACCGGGTTGCCGTTCATTCCAGACATTCAGCCCGGGCAGGACCACGAATCGTAGAAATCCCGCCGGCTTGGTTACCGCCATGTTGCCCTCCCATGTCGCTTAGGTTTCCAGACATCATATCCGGTCCCGGTCCCGGCGGCCGCCGTGTCCTGGCACCCGAACAACAGGATCACGCCGTCCAAAAACCACGCCGTTTCGGGCATCATGCGCCCATGGCGATCATGCGCATTCTGCTGCCGACCTTGTCGATGCTATCGCTGCTGGCCTGGCCGGCAACGGGCTTCGGTCTGGCCGATGGGCCGGTCAGGACACTACGCGTCCTCGCCTGGCCGGGCTACGCCGACGCCGAGGTCGTCAAGTCTTTCGAGCAACGCCATGCCGTGCACGTGGACCTGACCCTGGTCGCGACCGACGAAGCGCTGTGGGAAAGGATCAATGGCAACCAGGGCGGCGATTTCGACGTCTTCGCGGTCAATACCGCGGAGTTGCAACGCTACATCGACCGCAGGCTGGTACAGCCGATCGACGCCGCCGCCATTCCCAACACGCAGCGCCAACTGCCGCGCTTTCGCAAGGTCGAGGCCATCGCCGGCCTGACCCGCGGCGGCAAGGTCTATGGCGTTCCCTACACCTATGCCGAGATGGGGCTGATCTACGACCGCAGCCAGTTCGCCCAGCCACCCGACTCGATCGCCGCGTTGTGGGATCCGCGTCTGCGCGGCCGCATCCTGGCCTATGACGGCGGCGGCCACAGCTTCTCGCTGGCGGCGATGATACTGGGCAAGGCCTCGCCGTTCCGGATGGCCGAAGCGGACTGGCCGCAGGCGGTGGCGCGCCTGATCGCCCTGCGCCGCAACGTGCTCGGCTTCTACGCGCAACCCGACGAAGCGGCCCGCCTGTTCCGCAAGCACCGCGTGGCGCTGCTGTTCGCCAACTACGGCACGCAGCAGGTGAAGGCGCTCAAGGCCGCGGGCGCGGACATCGGCTACGTGATTCCCAAGGAAGGCGCCCTGGCCTGGCTGGACTGCTGGGTGGTGACGCAGGGCACCAAGGACCTTGCGCTGGCCTACGCCTGGATCGACCATCTGCTCGGCGAGCAGGCCAGCGGCCTGCTGGTTGCGCGGCAAGGCCTGGCCAACACGATTGCAGAACCGTCGGGCAGCGGCGCCGCGGACCGCCTGCTCTGGCTGGAGCCGATGGAAAATCCGGGACGCCGCGACAAACTCTGGGCACGCATCATGTCCGGCGACTCCGCCGCCAGGGTACTGGGCCCGTGAAGCTGAAGCTCGCGCAGCGTTTCGCGCTGGTCCTGGCTGCAGTAGGCATCCTGGGCGCGGGACTGAGCGGCTACTACGCCTACCATGCCAGCCGCGAACTGCTGCTGCGCGCAGCCGAGGAGCGCCTGCTGACCTCGACGCGGGTCCTGATGCGCCAGGTCGTCACGGCCTTGCAGAAGGGCAGCCAGGACGTGCTGCTGCTGGCCAGCCATCCGCGCACCGTGGCCGCGCTGACCGCCGCCACGGGGCCGGAGCGCGCTGCCGCCGAGAACGACATCGCTGCCCTGTTTGTCGCGATGCTCAAGACGCGGCCCGACATCTACCAGTTACGCCTGATTACCGCGGCGGAGCATGGCATGGAGCGCATCCGCGTTGACCGCGACGAGGCCGGCCTGCTCCGGGTCGGGGGCGACGAGCTCCAGGAGAAGGGCCACTATCCCTATGTCTACGAAACGCTGCGCATGCCGCGAGGTTCGGTGTTTGTCTCCAATCCGGTAATCAACCACGAGCGTGGCGCGCATGCCGGCGAAGACAAGCCGTCGGTGCATCTGGCAACGCCCATCCATGCCGCGAACGGCGTACCGATCGGGCTGATCGTCCTGAACGCCGACCTCGACTCCGTCTTCCGCATGCTTACCAGCGACCTGCCTGGTGGCATCGGCCTCTACCTGACCAACGGCCTCGGCGATTTCCTGCTTCATCCCGACGCCAGCCAGGCCTTCGCCTTCGACCGGGGCAAGCGCATCCTGGTCCAGGACCAGTTCCCGGCCACGGCCCGGCTCTTCGACGGTCAAACCGAACACGTCGTCACGACGGCGACCCCGGATGCCGCCTCGGTCGCAGCCTTCATCAGGCAGCCGCTCAATCCACCGCAGGACAACGAATCCTTCGTGCTCGGCATGTCGCAGCCGACCGCTGCGGTACTGAGCGACAGCGATGCGCTGGGCACGGCCATCCTGCGCATCGTCTTCGCCTTCAGCGTGCTGTCGCTGGTCCTGGCCACGCTGCTGGCGCGGGCGGTGACCGAGCCGCTGAACCAGATGGTGAGTGCGGTGCAGCGCTTCACCGCCGTCCAGGAGCGCGTGCCGCTGCCGATCGATCGCCAGGACGAAATCGGGGTACTGGCACGCAGTTTCGACGAGATGCAGCAGAAGATCGAGATGCAGATGGGCACGCTGCAGGCCAAGCAGCGCGAACTCGACCATCTGGCCAGCCACGATCCCCTGACCGGCCTGCCCAACCGGCGCGTCTTCCTGGACCGCGTCGAGCATGCGCTGGCCCGCGCCCAACGCACCGAATCGCGCGTGGCGATCCTGTTCATCGACCTCGACCACTTCAAGGAAATCAACGACAACCTCGGCCACGCGGTTGGCGACCTGATGCTGCTCGCAGTCGCCGACCGGCTGCGCACCACGGTGCGCGCCGCCGACACCGTGGCACGCCTGGGCGGCGACGAATTCATCATCCTCGTCGAAGATGTCGAGAGCCTGGACGCCGTTGCCATGGTGGCCCGGAAGATCATCGAGGCGCTGGCCCACCCGGTCTGGTATCAGGACCAATCGCTGGCCGTCGGCGCCAGCATCGGCATCGCCATCTTCCCGCAGGACGGAGCCAGCACGACCGAGGTTATCGCCCGCGCGGACCAGGCGATGTACCGCGCCAAGCTTGCCGGCCGCAATCGCTACTGTCTCGCCTCGGAAGCCTCGGGAGACACCCACACGATCCCGCTCGACCTTTGACCCTGGGGTCGCGCGTCAGTCCTTCTTCAGGTTGAACTTGTGCGCGACGTAGGTCTGCGACCCCGTCGGCGGCGGCGGATACCTGATGTCCCTCAGCGCTTTCGCGACGGCTTCGGACAGATCCTGGTCTTCGAAGTCGCTGTGGATGATCGCCGCTTCCGCCACCCGGCCGTCCGGGTCGATCTGCCAGTCCGCTTCGATGGCGCCCTCGGTCCTGGCCGGATGCTTTGCCAGATAGGCGATCCACGCCGCCTGTATTCCGGCGGCGTGCTTGCGCAAGGTGTTTTTCACCGCCTCGTCACGATAGGGATCGGCGCCGGCACGCGCTCCGCGCTGCGCGGGAGCGGCCGCGACTTTCGACATCAGCATCGCGACCTGTTCGTCGGTACGCTGTTGCGCGAAGTAGAACCAGCCCCAGGAGGCGATCAGCGTCGCCGCCAGGGCAGCGATGACTGCCGCCTGGGTTGTGCTCTGTCGCTCAGCGATATCTGAACACATAGGTCGCGCCGGAGTTCAGGGCCGAATTGTCGGCGCTGGCCGTCGTGCCGTTGGTGACGGATGTCTGGCTGCTCGATTCGCGCTGTGCACCCGCGACCACGGAGGTGCCGCTCACTGCCACGCTGATGCCGAAATAGTCGTCGGATTCGGCATTCGGCGCCTTCAGGTAGGCCTGTCGTGCCCAGGTCGTGCCGGTACGCTTGAAGACGTAGGCCGCTCCGGCCGAGGCAGCGGAATTGTCGCTGCTGCCGCTCGTACCGTTGATGACGGTCGTGCGGTTGCTCGATTCATGCGGGGCCCCTACCACGGCAATGTCGCCTGACAGAGCAACGCTTGCGCCGAAGAAGTCGCCAGCCTCGGCGTTCGGCGCCTTCAGGTAGGCTTCCTGCGCCCAGGTCGTGCCGGTGCGCTTGAAGACATAGGCCGCACCGGCCTCCAGGGCGGAGTTGTTGCCGCTGGCGGTCGTGCCGTTGGTTGGCGTCGTCTGGCTGCTTGCTTCGCCGGACGCACCCACGACGATCGTTTCGCCATTGATGGCGACGCTCTCGCCAAAGTGATCGCCGGCCCCGGCGTTGGGCGCCTTCAGGTAGGCCTCCTGCGCCCAGGTCGTGCCGCTACGCTTGAAAACGTAGGCCGCGCCCGCGGCGGCCGCAGAGTCGTCGGCACTGGCGGTCGTGCCGTTGGTGATCGTCGTCTGATTGCTGGCCTCGCCTTTCGCGCCGACCACCACGGTATCGCCGTGGATCGCAACGCTGAAGCCGAACTCGTCGTTCGCCCCGGCGTTCGCTGCCTTCAGGTAGGCCTGTTGCGCCCACGCCGTGCCCGTGCGCTTGAAGACGTAAGCCGCGCCGGCCTGCGCAGCGGAGTTGTCGGCGCTGGCGGTCGTTCCGTTGGTGATGGTCGTCTGGTTGCTGGCTTCGGAATGCGCCCCGACCACCACCGTATCGCCCGCCACCGCGACGCTGTAGCCGAAGTCGTCGCCGGCCCCGGCATTCGGCGCCTTCAGGTAGGCCTCCTGTGCCCAGGTGGTGCCGGTACGCTTGTAGACGTAGGCGGCACCGGCAGAGGCCGCGGAATTGTCCGCGCTGGCCGCGGCGCCGTTGGTGATCGTCGTCTGGTTGCTGGACTCGCCGGAAGCGCCGACCACGACGGTGTCCCCATTGACGGCGACGCTCTCGCCGAAGAAATCGCCGCCCCCCGAATTGGGCGCCTTCAGGAAGGCCTCCTGCACCCAGCTCGTCCCGCTGCGCCGGAACACATAGACAGCGCCAGCCCAGGCGACGGAATTGTCGGCGCTGGCCGTGCTGCCATTGGTGATCGTCGTCTGGTTGCTGGCTTCACCCAGCGCGCCGACGACCATCGTATCGCCGTCGATCGCGACCGAGTAGCCGAGTTGATCGGTCGCGCCCGCATTCGGCGCCTTGACGTAGGCTTCCTGCCCCCAAACGAGCGCGGCCGCAGGAGTGGATGTAGTCGCTCCGCCGCTTACCCCTCCGCCACCACCACCACCGCCACCGCAACCTGCCACAACGGCAACGGACAGCACCCCGGCAATAGTCCTGCAAACGCTCTTAGGCATGATGCCCCCAAAAAGTAGTACGACATGAGTGCAGCGGAAAATACCAGCGAATGAAATATGGCTATGCCAGTTGCCAAATGACGACACCCCGGGATCTGTCGCAAACACGACATCGCCACGCATACCCCACGCTCCGATGCGGCTTTCAGCCCGGCCCGGTTCTTGCCTGTAGTCATTCAGACTTACAGGAGACAACCATGATTAGCTCCAAATTCCGAACAGAGATGCTGGCCGGCCTCAAGGACGGCAGCGTGGTGCCCTACCTCGGTCCCGGCGTTCTGGCCGACGTCCGCCACGCCGAAACGGGCGCGGCGATGCCCATCACCAGCGACGAACTGATCATCGCCATGAACGGCGGCAAGCCGATGTCGCCCAAGCTCATGTACGAGTTCCCGCGTGCGGCGATGAACATCGAACTGAAGCGAGGTCGCTCGGCCGTCACCAAATTCCTCGACGCCACCTACAACGCGCCTTGGACCCGCAGCGCCGTGCATGACTGGCTGAAGGCCATCCGGCCCGCCTACGTGATCGACATCAACCGCGACACGCAGTTGCTCGATTCCTACGCCGACGTGCCGCACACCCTGGTGCTCGGCTGCGCCCGCATCGGCGGCACCGACTTCCGCTTCAAGCTCTTCGCCTGGGACGGCATGCACTACAGCGCCATCGCCCCCGGCCAGGCCGCCCTGGGCCTGCCGCTGCTGTTCAAGCCGATGGGTGCGCCCAAACCTGAATCGACCTACATCGCCTCCGACGCCGACTACGTCGACTACATCACCGAACTGATGGGCGGCTTCGCCGTGCCGGCCTACGTCAAACAGTTGCGGAGCGACAAGCGCTACCTCTTCCTCGGCATGCGCTTCAACCGCGACAGCGAGCGCATGGTGATGTCCGACATCATCTACAGCGCCGCCGCCGGCCCGGCCGGCTGGGCGCTGATCGAGAGTCCGACCGCCAAGGAGCAGCGCTTCCTGGCCAAGATGGGCATCGTGATCGTCGAAGGCAGCGTCGCCGAACTGATGGGCGCGGAGGAGGCCGTGACATGCTGAACTGGAAACCCGAACTGCACGCCGTCGGCGTCGCCGACATGGACGCCACCCACGAGCAATTCGTCGAGGAACTGGCGATACTGACCAAGGCCGGCGACGAAGACTTCCCCCACCTCTTCCACGCGCTGGCGCTGCACACCCGCACCCACTTCGAGAACGAAGGCCGCCTGATGCGCGCCTGCCGCTTCCCCGCCATCGGCGAACACGAAAGCGACCACCAGCGCATCCTCGGCGAACTCGCCCAGATCGGCCGCGGCGTCGCCAAAGGCCGCCTTGGCCTAGCCCGCGCCTACGTCGCCGTCGGCCTGCCCGACTGGTTCAGGACGCACCTGGCGACCATGGACAGCGCGCTGGCTGCGCGGCTGAAGGCGACCCAGACCTGAAAAGTCAGTCGTGGTGGCACGCCACCTGCGTCAGGCGGAGGTCAGCGCAACAAGCTTCCGCGCCTGCGTGGCGCAGGCTTCGCGGGCGACCGGGTCGAGGGCCTTGAGCCAGCGGGCCGGGAGCGCGTCGTGGCCGTAGATGGCGCCGGCGAGCATGCCGGCGATGGCGCCGGTGGTGTCGGCATCGCCGCCGCGATTGACGACGTCGATCAGGCATTTCTCGAAGCTGTCGGTCAGCAGCAGCGACTGCAGGACGGCCTGCATGGTCTCGACGACCCAGCCGCTCGGGTTCTCGCGCCGCCGCGTGCGGTAGGCGAAGACGGGACTCTTCTGGACGAAGGGCTGGATGCCGCGCCGATAGACGCCGCGCAGGGCGCCGCCGTGCAGGCCTTCCTGCACGGCCAGCGCCAGGAATTCGGCGGCGGCATCGGAATCCGGGTTGTTGTGTGTCACGTGCGCCTGGGCACGCACGGCGGCACGCACCGCGGCGTCAGGCTGCCCCAGCGTCGCCAGCGCCACGGGCAGCACGCGCATGGCGGCGCCGTTGCCGGCATCGTGTTCGGAGGGCGGCGCGACCGGCTCGCCGCTGCGGCGGAAGGCAACGAGATTTCTGCGTACCGTATTGCCGATGTCCACCGGCTTGGCGCGCATCCAGCCGTCGAAGGCCATCGCGCAGGACAATGGCTCGACGCGCCCGCCGTCGGCGAGGATCGCCTCGCCGAGCGACAGGCTCATGGTCGTATCGTCGGTGACCGAACCGGGGCGCAGGCGCAGCCAGCCGCCGCCGCGGATCTCCTTGTGGACGCCATACTTGTCCCGGATCTCGCGCGGCGTCATGAACTCGACCGTGGCGCCGAGGGCATCGCCCAGCGCCAGGCCGAGGTAGGCCGCCTCGGCCCGCTCGGCGAGCGCTTTATCGACTGGGGTACTCGACGAGGATGTCCTCATCGCGGATGACCATCTGGCAGGCGAGCCGCCATTCGTTGGGCGGGAAGTCGTCGACCATCATCTGGTCGATCTGCTTCTGCGTGATCTTGCCCATTTCCTTGAGCACCTTCTGTTCGCGCTCGTTGAGCGGGTTGCCGAGGCGCGGCTTGTTGCGGTCGATCACCGTGACCTTGACCAGGCAGGTGCCGCATTCGCCGTCGCCGCAGGAGAAGTCGATCGGGATGTGGTTGTCCTTGGCGATCTGCAGGATGGTCTGCGTGAGGCTGCCGGCCACGGCATAGACGGTCTTGTCCTTGTGCAAGGGACTGGAAAAGGTAACGAGGGCCATACGGTGCTCCTGTAAGTTGATTGGAATTCGTTAAGCGGGCTTGACGACGATCTCGCCGCCCAGCACCTGCGCCTGGCAGGCGAGGCGGTGCAGCCGGGGCGCCATGTTGTCCTTCAGCACCTGCTCCTCCAGGACGGAAGGCGCGGCGAGATGCTCGGCACCGGAGACGACCTTGGTCAGGCAGGTGCAGCACTCGCCTTCCCGGCAGCCGTAGGTGATGCCGGCGCCGACTTTCTCGGAGACTTCGATCAGGCGCGTGCCGGCCGGCACGGTGACGGTGACGCCGACGTCCTGGAATGTGACTTTCGCCTTGGGCATTTCGATCTTCCTTTCAGGCCAGCGCGGCCATGTCGATGACGGTGGATTCCTGGCGGCCGGTCAGGTGCAGGGCCAGTTCGCGACCGAGGGCACGGCAGGCGCCGAGTTCCTCGACCGTCGGGATCAGTCGGGCGCGCACGCCCTTGACGGGCACGCGCAGCTTGAGGCCGCGCAGGCGGTCCTCGACCATGGGCACGGCCTCGCCGCTCCAGCCGTAGGAACCGAAGGCAGCGCCGAGCTTGCCGCGCACGTTGACGGCAGTGAGCGAGGACAGCAGGTCCCAGACGGGCTTCACAGCGTCGCCGTTGATGGTCGGGCTGCCGAAGGCCAGGCCGTCGGCTTCCTCGATGAGGTCGACGAAGGGTGCCACTTCGCCGCCCTCGATGTCGTAGAGCGAGACGCGCACGCCCGCCGCATCCTCGGCGCCGGCGGCCAGCGCCTCGGCCATGGCGCGCGTGCTGCCGTAGGCGGAGAGGTAGAAGACCAGCAGCGTCTTTTCGTCGGCCGCCTCGTTCTTGAGGCCCGAGGCGGACAACTCGCGATAGCGGGCGACGTAGCGCTTGGGCGCGTCGCGCAGGATGGGCCCGTGCGCCGGCGCGATCAGTTTCACCGGCAGCGGCTCGATCAGGTCGAGCGCCTCCAGCACATGGGCGCGGAACGGCCGCATGATGTGCGCATAATAGTACTCGAACGAGAAACGGAAGTCGCCGACCGCGTCGTTGAACAGGCGCGGGTCGCAGAAGTGGCAGCCGAACACGTCGCCGGAGAACAGCGCACACTCCTCTTCCAGATAGGTGCATTGCGTGTCCGGCCAGTGCAGGAAGGGCGTCTGCAGGAAGCGCAGGGTCCGGTCGCCGAGGTCGACGCTGCTGCCGGTCTGCGTCGGCACGTAGGCCAGGCGATCGCCGTGCAGCAGGCCCTTGAGCATCGGCTGGCCGCGCGAGGAAATGTAGAGCTGCGCCTGCGGCGCGCGCCGCAGCAGTTCGGGCAGCGCGCCGGAATGGTCGGGTTCGAGGTGGTTGAGGACGATGGCGCGAATTTCCCCATAGTCCGCCACCGACTCCAGACGGCGGAAGAAGGTGTCGGAGAAATTCTCCTTCACCGTGTCGATGACGGCGACGCCCGCGCTGCCGCGCACGACATAGCTGTTGTAGCTAGTGCCGTTGGCGGTCTTGAGGATGATGTCGAACGTGCGCAGCCCCGGGTCGAGCGCGCCGACCCAATGAACGCCCGGAAGGAGTTCTACCGCGCGATCAGCAGCCGCCGCCGGGAGCATGGTCATGGTCATGCCCACAGGGATGGTCATGGGCGTGGCCCTGGCAGACATGGCCGTCGGTGCCGTGCTGGCAGGCCTCCATGTCCTCCTCGGGCAGGTCCGCCCCGAGGCCGATCCAGGCGTCGATGGCGGCGACGTCGAAACCGACCTTGCGCACGCCATTGACTTCCATCAGCGGGCGGCGGATCAGCAGCGGATGCTTCTTCAATAGCGTCAATGCGCGCGCCTCGTCGCACTCCTCGGGCACGATCTCGCCGCTCTTGATGGCCGGCGAGTTGCGGTTGAACCATTGCGCGATCGGCAGCGAGCCGAAGAAGCCGCGCAGATCGGCATCCGTCCAGCGCGTCGTCATGAGGTCGCGCGGCACCACGATGTGGCCGGCGGCTTCGAGGATCTTCTTCTGCTTGGCGTTGCCGGAGCAGCCCGGCTTTTCATAGAAGGTGACGACGGCCATAGGGTCCTTTATCTGGCAGCGATTTCGCGCTGGGCGGCAGCCCAGCGCTGCGGCGGAATGCCGGTCAGCGAGCCGGCCGGATTCATCGGCTCGTTGAGTTCATTGACGATCGCGCCCTCGATGGGGCAGATCTCGACGCACTGCGGCTTGGCGTGGTCGCCCAGGCATTCGGTGCATTTGTCGGCGTCGATCAGGAAGTGCGGTGCGGCTTCGTAGATCGCCCTGTTCGGGCAGAGCGGTTCGCAGGCCCAGCAGTTGACGCAGGTTTCGACGATTTCGAGGGCCATCACGCCACCCGCTTCGTTTCTGCGGCAATGGGCGCGTTCAGCAGGCCTGCCGCCAGCATTTCGTGCCATACCGCCGTCACCGCTTCCTCGACCGGCTCCATGGCGTGCTCGCCGTTCGGCCGGATGCCTGCCGCTTCCAGCTCGCCCCAGGGCTCGTAGCCGATCTTGGAACACAACACGGCTTCGCAGCCCTCCAGCGCCTTGATGGTCTTGGCCAGCACCGATTCGCCGTCGCCGCAGGTGTCGCCGCCGTCGCAGTAGAGGTCGGTCTTGCGGTGGCCGATCAGCTTGGCGCCGGCAGCCGTCGCTTCATAGACCAGGAATTCGCGGGCATGGCCGAAGTGCTCGGCGACCATGCCGTTCTTCGCGGCAACCGCCATGAGCACGGGGCGACCAGAGTCAGTCGTCGTAGTACGCCTGTGTATCGTCACCACTGCCACGCCGGCTGGCTGCGGGGCATGAGCCTTGGCCTTCTTGGCCTCGTTCTCCGCCGCGATCTGCTCGCGCAGCGCCTTGCGCTTGGCCATGGCATCAGCCAGGAAGGCGTCGTCCATCTCCATTGCCTCGACCTTGTCCATGGTGAACTCGGCGCCGCGATCCTCGCCCAGCAGGCCGACCGCGTCGGCGCGGCACTGGCGGCAGTGGCGCATCATGTTCATGTCGCCTTCGCAGGCGTCCTGCAAATTCTTCAGTTCGGCCGGGCTGGGGCTGCGCTGGCCCATGATGCCGTAGAAGGTGCCGTGCTCGGCCTCGGCGATCAGCGGCATGACGTTGTGCAGGAAGGCGCCCTTGGCCTTGACGACTTTCGACACCTCCTTGAGGTGCTCGTCGTTGACGCCGGGAATCATCACCGAATTGACCTTGACCAGGATGCCGCGCGCCACCAGCATCTCCAGGCCCTTCTGCTGCTGCTCGATGAGGATGCGCGCCGCCTCGATGCCGCGGATGCGCTCGCCCTGCCAGAAGATCCACGGATAGATCTTGGCGCCGACCTCGGCGTCCACGCAGTTGATGGTGATGGTGACGTGGTCGATGTTGTGCTTGGCCAGTTCCTCGACGCTGTCGGGCAGCGCCAAGCCGTTGGTCGACACGCAGAGCTTGATGTCCGGCGCCTTGATCGCCAGTTCGCGGAAGGTGGCGAAGGTGCGCTCGGGGTTGGCGAGGGGATCGCCGGGACCGGCGATGCCGAGCACCGACATCTGCGGAATCGCTGCCGCGACGGCCAGCGTCTTCTTCACCGCCTGGTCGGGCGTCAGCAGTTCCGACACCACGCCCGGCCGCGACTCGTTGGCGCAGTCGTACTTGCGGTTGCAGTAATGGCACTGGATGTTGCAGGCCGGCGCCACCGCGGCGTGCATGCGCGCGAAGTGGTGGTGCGCCTGCTCGGAATAGCAGGGATGGTCTTCCACCTTGCGGCGGATTTCTTCCGACAGGCCGGACAGTTGTCCGGCCGTCGAACCGCAGCTACCGGCGCTGCAACCGCCCTGTGGGGTCAGGGGTGCTTTCGAGGCAATCACGGGGAGGTCCATGTCGTGCTCCGCTTTGGTGTTTGCCTACCCCATTGCAAGCGCGATGCCAGCCCACTAAGTCATTGATTATCCAAGCCTGAATCGCACGCTTGTCGGGAAAGTCACAAACCCGCCTTGGCGGGCTTGCGACGTTGCGACGGCATTACAGCCCGGGCGGCCGCGGCGGCCGAGGCACGCCGGGCGGCACCGGCACGGGCGCATAGATCCGTCCCGGCCGGACCTTCTTCGGCTTGACTCGCCGTGGAACATGGGGCGCCGCGCGGGGCACCACCACGACCGGCCCGGGCGGAAGCGGCACCGGCGGCCGCGGCAGCGCGTCAGCCGAAACGGAGATGGCAAGCGCAACAGCCGCCAGGAACAGCTTTTTCAATTTGGTTTCCTCCGGGAAATCGTTATTGGGCGATGCAGGTTACTCGAAGTGCACCACCACCACCGGGTTGTCGGGCAAACCCGCATAGGTCACCGAAATCGTCGTTCCGGCCTCAACCGGCGCCGAACCCAGGAAGCCACCCAGGCTCAGCATGTCGCCCGGCTTGAGCTCGATGCCGTCCTTCCTCAGGGCCTTGGCCAGCCACAGTGCGGCGCGGATGGGCTGCCCCATCAGCACCTTGCCGCGCGCCCGGCCGATCTCGCGGCCGCTGCGATCCTCGGCCACCACGACGTCCAGCCTTTCCAGGCTGCGGAGAAATCTCCGGCTCGGCTCCACCGGAATCCGCGGACCGACGACGCCGCCGCGGAAGGCGGCGTTGGTGGCGACCAGTTCGGCGCCCGTCGGCGAACCTTCGAGCATGATGTCGGGCAGTTCGATGAACGGTATCAGCGCGCTGATGTGGTGCAGCGCCTCCAGCGGCGACTGGGCATCGGCCAGCCCCGCATCCTTCACCACGACGATGAAATCGGGCTCGTAGCGGAGCTTGGCGCCCTGCTTGGCATAGACCAGCGTCGAATTGAAGAGCATGAAGCCGCCGAACATCGCGCCCCAGGCCGGCCCTGAAACGCCGAAGCGCCTTTGCGACTCGGCATTGGTGAACAGCGCCTTGTAGCCCACCCGCTTGCCCAGCACGGCCGGCAAGGCTTCGATCAATTTGCCACGCGCACAGCGGGCGTCCTCTGGCGTGATGTCCTTGCCGAAGCCCTTGCTGAGCCTCGCCGACTTGAAATCCTCCAGGTAGGCCGAGACGGCCGCGTCGTCCGGACAGGCGGCCGACGCCAACAACGGCAGGCAAGCCGCCACGAACGCCCCGAATCGCTTCCCCAGCTTCATTTCTTGCTCTCTCCGACAGGCAACGCCGTCTTGTCCACCACGCGGCGCAGCACGAAGCTGGAATGTACTCCGGTCACGCCCTTGATTCGAGTGATCCGGTTGAGCAGCAACTCCTGGTAGGCGTCCATGTCCTTGACCACCACCTTGAGCTGGTAGTCGGCATCCTGGCCGGTGATCAGCAGGCACTCCAGCACTTCCGGGATTTCGCTGACCGCGCTTTCGAAGGCGTCGAAGCGCTCCGGTGTGTGCTGGTCCATCGAGATGTGGATCAGGGCCATCAGCGACAGGCCAAGCCGCTTGGGATCGACCAGCGCCCGGTAGCCGACCAGGAAACCGGCCTCCTCCAGCGCACGGACGCGCCGCAGGCAGGGCGAGGGCGACAGGCCGATGCGCTCGGCGAGGTCCTGGTTGCTGATCCGGCCGTCCTCCTGCAGCAGAGCGAGAATCTGGCGGTCGTAGCGATCAATCTCCATTGCACTGCCTCCAATACGATACATGGCGCAATTTCCTGCCAAATGATCGCACTTGAGGGCCACAAAACGCAAGCACATTTCTCGCCCGATTCCTTAGCATGGCGCCATACGAATCGAGGAGCAGCGCCATGTTGAAACAGCCCGCCACCAAGTACTCGCCCTTCCCGCCCGTCGGCCTTGCCGACCGGCAGTGGCCGAACCGCGTCATCGGCAAGCCGCCGGTCTGGATGAGCACGGACTTGCGCGACGGCAACCAGGCCTTGTTCGAGCCCATGGACGTCGAGCGCAAGCTGCGCGTGTTCAAGATGCTCTGCGCCATCGGCTTCAAGGAAATCGAGATTGCATTCCCCTCCGCCTCGCAGACGGAATTCAACTTCGTCCGCCGGCTCATAGAGGAACAGCGCATTCCCGACGACGTCACCATCGAGGTGCTCACCCAGGCGCGCGAGCACTTGATCCGCCGCACCATGGAATCGATCAAGGGCGCACGCCGCGCCATCGTGCATGTGTACAACGCGACCTCGAAGCCCTTCCGCGACATCGTCTTCAACATGAGCCGCGCCGAGGTGATAGCCATGGCCGTCGCCGGCGTCAGGCTCGTCAAGCAGCTCGCTGCCGAAATGCCCGAGACCGGGATCCAGCTCCAGTACAGCCCGGAAACCTTCACCGGCACCGAGCTCGATTTCGCGCTCGAGATCTGCGATGCCGTCACCGCCGAATGGGGCGCCGCGCCGGACAACAAGGTGATCCTCAATTTGCCGACCACGGTCGAATTGACGACGCCGAATGTCTACGCCGACCAGATCGAGTGGATGCACCGCCACCTCGCCCGCCGCGATAGCGTACTCATCAGCCTCCACCCGCACAACGACCGCGGCACCGCCGTCGCCGCCGCCGAGATGGGCCTGATGGCGGGCGCCGACCGCGTCGAGGGTTGCCTGTTCGGCAACGGCGAGCGCACCGGCAACGTCGACGTGGTCACCCTCGCGCTCAACATGTACACGCAGGGCATCGCGCCCGGCCTCGACTTCTCCGACATCAACGCCATCGCGCGCGAGTTCGAGGACTGCACGCGCCTGCCCATCCACCCGCGCCACCCTTACGTGGGTGACCTCGTCTTCACGGCCTTCTCCGGCTCCCACCAGGACGCCATCAAGAAGGGATTCGCCGCCCACAAGGCGGCGGGTCACGAAAATGCGCCGTGGAACATTCCCTACCTGCCGATCGATCCGGCCGACCTCGGCCGCAGCTACGACTCGGTGATCCGCGTGAACAGCCAGTCGGGCAAGGGCGGCATCGCCTACCTGCTCGAAACCGGCTACGGCGTCGTCATGCCGCGCCGCCTGCAGGTCGAGTTCGCCGGCGTCGTGCAGCGCGAGACCGACGCGCACGGCGGCGAGATGAGCGCCGCCGACATCTGGCAGCTCTTTTCGCGCACCTACCTCGACAGCGCGGTGCCGGTGAAATACGTCGAGCATCACCTGTTCGAACATGGCACCGCCCAGGGCATCCGCTTGACGATAGAGGTCGACGGCACGACGCATCTGCTCAGCGGCGAAGGCAACGGCCCGATCGATGCCGCCGTGCATGCCTTGCGCGGCATCGGCGCCGGACTCCAGGTGCGCAGCTACGAGGAGCGCTCGATGGGTTCGAGCAGCGAAGCCGGCGACGCGCGCGCCTGCGCCTTCATCGAGATCGCCCGGCCGGGCGGCGGCGAGCGCTACGGCGTCGGCATCGACGGCAATATCGTCACCGCCTCGATCAAGGCGCTCATTAGCGGGGTCAACAGAATGGGTATATCCGCTGCCGGTGCGGCACACCAGGCGGCCTGACGCACTGGCAAGGCGGATTTTCGCTGCTACGCTGAAGATGATCGACGGAGGGTGTCTTCCGTCGCATCCAAGTTGCGAGGAGGCCGCCATGCTCCAGAAGACCGCCGTGCCGATTGCCGATCGCGAAGTCGCTCTCGAGCGCTTTATCGATTCGCCGCCCGAAAAGCTCTTCCGCTGCTGGACCGAACCGGAGCTGCTCAAGCAGTGGTTCTGCCCCAGGCCCTGGATCGTCACCTCTGCCACGCTCGACGTCCGCCCGGGCGGCAGCAACTTCATCGTCATGCACGGCCCGGATGGCGAGGAATTCCCCAACCGGGGCGTATATCTCGATGTCGTGAGCAATCGGCGGCTGGTGTTCACCGACGCCTTCGTCGACGCCTGGACCCCGTCCGAAAAGCCCTTCATGACCGGCATCATCACCTTCGAGCCGCGCGGCAAAGGCACCCGCTACGTCGCGCGCGCCCTGCACTGGACCGTCGCCGACCGCAAGGAACACGAAAGGATGGGCTTCCACGAAGGATGGGGAATCTGCACCGACCAGTTGGCCGAACTGGCCGCCACGCTGCGCGACTGAGGCTTTTCGCCGCTAAGTAACCTTTGCTACAGACCCGCCGCGCGCGGATACCTAGGATGCGTCGCACCGTCGCCTTGACGGTTTCGATCAACTCCTGGTGAAAGCTTACCCATGACGAATTCATTCCTCGCCCTGTTCTGCGCGCTTCCCGTCACGCTCTCCGTCGTTCCCGCCTCGGCCGCTGCGGCCGATGCGCCGCCCGCCTTCATGCTGGCCGGCGGCCGTACCGCGCTGGTCGTCACCGACCCGCAGAACGACTTCCTCGACCCGA
Source organism: Rhodocyclales bacterium (assembly GCA_016235765.1). Taxonomy (GTDB): domain Bacteria; phylum Pseudomonadota; class Gammaproteobacteria; order Burkholderiales; family Rhodocyclaceae; genus Fen-999. Next base: position 26,378 of record JACRIZ010000008.1, read on the forward strand.
AGGGCGTCGCCTACGGCCTCTTCGCCGACAACCTGAAAGAGCTCAACGCCATCGGGAACATGGAGCGGCTGTTCAAATCGGCGAAACTTGTTGGCATGCCCGTGCTCGTCAGCCCCCATGGCTACTTCCCGACCGACCATGCCTGGGAGAATCCGGGCGCGCTGCAGAAGCAGTTGCTTAGCCTCAACATCTTCGGCCGCAAGGACGCCGTCTACGCCAGCGACCTCAACGGCAGCGGCGCCGACTTCCTGGCCCGCTACAAGCCCTACATCCTCGACGGCAAGACGGTTGTCACCAGCCCGCACAAGGTCTATGGCCCGCACAGCAACGACCTCGTGCTGCAGTTACGCAGCCGCGGCGTCGACACCGTCGTGCTCGCCGGCCTCGCCGCCAACCTGTGCACCGACTCGCACCTGCGTGAACTGGTCGAGAACGGCTTCAAGGTGGTGGTGGTCAAGGATGCCGTCGGCGCACCGGGCGCGGACGCCTACAAGGCCGCCGTGGTCAACTACGGTTTCATTGCCAATGCGGTGTGGACCACCGATGAAGCGGTGAAGGCGATGGGCCGCTACTGATCTGGCATAGAATGGGCGGCGCCGATACGGCACCGCCCAAACGGGAGACCCGCGATGAACTACAAAGGCAGTTGTCACTGTGGCGCAATTAACTTCGAGGTCGAAGGCGACTTGCACGAGGTCGCGGACTGCAATTGTTCCATTTGTTCGCGACTGGGCACTCTGCTTTGGTTCGTGCCCCGCGACAAGCTGCGCGTGCTCACGCCCCAGGCCAGCATGGCCACCTACACCTTCGGCACCGCCACCATCACGCGCTACTTCTGCCCCAAGTGCGGCGTGCACGCCTTCGGCGAAGGCAACGAACCGAAGGGCAACCCCATGGCGGCCATCAACGTCCGCTGCCTGGAAGGTGTCGACTTCTCCGCGCTGTCGGTCAAGCACTACGACGGCAAGTCGCTCTAGCCGCGGCGTACCGCCACGGCTGACTTTTCATCGAACCATGAAATCCCCGGCGATCACCTCCATCCTCGCCCCGCCCGCCACCCGCATCAGCGGGGAGATTCCGGGCTCCGACTTCCACGACTGCTACGCGATGCCCCTGGCGCATGGCAGCCGCTCGGCGCTCGAGATATTCCTCCTGACGGTGGCGCGCTCGCCGCGCTGGGTGGAGTCGCTGATGGCGCTGCGCAATCGCATCGTGGGACTGTTCGGCTTGAAGAACCTCGGCCACCTGGGTTCGCTGCCGCCGCTCAAGGAAGCCTCGGCGTACCGGATCGGCGACCGCGTGGGCATCTTCACGCTGTTGTCGGCGACCGACGACGAGGTGATCCTCGGCGACTCCGACAAGCACCTCGACGTAAAGGTGTCGCTGTGCAAGGTAATGCGCGACGAACGCGAGGCCGTTGCGGTGACGACCGTGGTGCACATCCACAATCTTCTCGGACACATCTACATGCTGTTAGTCGCGCCCATGCACCGCATCATCGCGCCGGCGGTGATGGCGCGCGGCGCAGAGGCGTGCCACCACGGCTGACTTTGCGATGATCGCTCTCGAATTCCTCATCACCTCGCTCGTCGTCGTGCTCATCCCCGGCACGGGCGTGATCTACACGGTGTCGACCGGACTCGCGCGAGGCCGTAGAGCAAGTGTGTTCGCGGCGCTGGGCTGCACGGCCGGGATCGTGCCGCACCTGCTGGCGACCATCCTCGGCCTGGCTGCCGTGATGCACACAAGCGCGCTGGCGTTCCAGGCGCTGAAGTACGCGGGCGTCGCCTACCTGCTCTACATCGCGTATGCGACCTGGCGCGACAAGGCGGCCTTCGCCCTCGACGAATCACCTTCCGCAAGCACGGCCTTCGGGCTCGTCGTGAAGGCCTTCCTGCTCAACATCCTCAATCCCAAGCTGACCATCTTCTTCCTCGCCTTCCTGCCTCAGTTCGTTCGACCCGACACCGGCGAACCGCTGCTCCAGTTGCTCGTGCTGAGTGCCGTATTCATGGCCATGACCTTCGTAGTCTTCGTGGCGTACGGATTCCTCGCGCATGGCTTCCGCCACGCGGTGATCGAATCACCGCGCGTGCAGTCGTGGCTGCGGCGAGGCTTCGCCGCCAGCTTCGCCGGCCTCGGCGCAAACCTCGCCTTCACAGACAAATAGCAGAGCCATCCGTGGACAACGACCAACTTCGCCATTACGCAAACAAGCTCGCCTACGAAATCGATTCATGGGACCTGAAGGTTGCGCTGGACGCCCGCGAGCGCGTCATCGTCATCGACGCCCGCTCGGCTCAGGCTTACGCCGCGGAACACATACCGGGCGCCATCTCCTTGCCGCACCGGACCATGAACGAAGACACGACTGCAACCTTGGACAGGAGCGCATTGGTGGTCACCTACTGCGACGGCATCGGCTGCAATGCGTCCACGAAGGGTGCTTTGAACATGACCAAGATCGGTTTCCGCGTCAAGGAACTGATGGGCGGACTCGACTGGTGGAAGCGCGACGGCCACCCGACGGAAGGTCAGGCCGCGGCCTCGGACAAGAACACGGCCTGTGGTTGCGGTTGATGCGCCATCGACTCTTGCTCGCGCTCGCCCTGTGTGCATGGCTCTTGCCCGTCGCGCAGGCGCAGACCATGTACAAGATCGTCACGCCGGACGGCCGCATCGTCTACACCGACCATCCGCCCAGCCAGGGCAAGGTGCTGAAGACGCTGACGGCCGACAGCGCGCCGGCCACCGCCCTGCCGGCGTCGGCGGCCGAGCAGTTGAGCAAGCTGCAGGCGCTGCGGTCCGGCGTGCCGACCGGCGGCGTCGTGCTGTACTCGGCGGTATGGTGCGGCTACTGCACCCAGGCCAAGGCCTGGCTGGCGAGCAAGCGAATCGCCTACCGCGAAATCGACATCGACACGCCCGATGGCCTGGCGTCGTTCGCCCAGGCGGGCGGCGGCAAGGGCGTGCCGCTGCTGGTCGCCAACGGCCGGCGCGTGCAGGGTTACTCCCCCGCCGCCTACGACCAGTTGTTCTCGCGCAAGTAGAATCCGGCCATGCGCCATTGCCTGTTCCTGATCGCCCTGCTGCTCGCTGCCTGCTCCCCGAAAGCCCCGGGGCCGTACGACGAGCGCGCCGACGCCAGGGCGGCGCTGCAGTCGGCGCAGGCCGCCGCGGCGGCCGCCAACCAGCCCGTGTTCGTCGTCTTCGGCGCCAACTGGTGCGAGGATTGCCGCGCGCTGGACAAGGCGATGCACGCCGAGCCGAGCGCGAGCCTGATCGCCCGTTCCTTCCAGGTAGTGAAGATCGACGTCGGCAACTTCGACCGCAACCAGGACATCGTCGCCACGTACGACAACCCGACCAGGAAGGGCATCCCGGCGGCTGTGCTGCTGTCGCCCGACGGCAAGACGCTCTACGCGACCCGCGCCGGCGAACTGTCCAGCGCACGGCGCATGGGCGCCGACGGCATCCACCAGTTCCTGACCGGCGTCGCCGACCGCGGCGTCCGCCGCGACTGACCATTCCCGCACGACGCGCTGCCGACCAGCGGATTCCATGCTGACATCATGGTTGGCGCAGGCATTGCCGCTCGCCTAAGCTTCTCTTTTGAGACAAGGAGGAGACACCATGCCTGACAACACGGGTACCGTTCGCCTGCACCGCGTCGGCGGCGGTTACCAGATGTCATTCACGAACTTCGGCACCGGCCACAGCCATTCCTTCCGCGGCCGGTACGTCGAACTGAAGTCGCCGACGCTGATACGCTACACCGACCGCTTCGATGACCCCAAGCTGCCCGGGGAAATGCGAGTCACGGTCACGCTCGACCAGGTTGTCTGCGGCACCGAGTTGACCGTCGTCCAGGAAGGAATTCCCGCCGTCATTCCGGTCGCGATGTGCTACCTGGGCTGGCAGGAATCCCTGGCGCAACTGGCCACTCTGGTCGAACCCGAGATTCCCGACGGCGCCTAGAACTGCTTCACCTCGATGTTGAGGATCTGGATGCGGTAGGCGATCTGGCGCGGCGTCATGCCCAGGAGGCGCGCTGCCTTGGCCTGTACCCAGCCGGCCTGCTCGAGCGCGGCAATGACCTTGCTGCGTTCGTCGAGATCCGGATCGTTGAGATCGACCGCACGAGCAGCGGGCGATGCCGGTTCGGCATCCGCCCCCGTCTCCGCCATAGTCAGCCGTGGCGACACGCCTCCTTCGCGGTCTGCCTCGCGCTCGCGAACTTTGCTGCGGCCGCGGTCGGTCTTGATCTGCTCGGCCTCGATGGTGCCCGAAGGCGACATCACCGACGCGCGTTCCAGGCAGTTTTCCAGTTCGCGCACATTGCCCGGCCAGGCATATTGCGTCAGGCGACGGACGGCCGCGTCGGCGAGCGCCAGCGGCCGACCCTGCGCCTTGCCCAGGCGCCCGACCAGGTGGCGGGCAATTTCGGGGATGTCCTCGGGGCGCTCGCGCAGCGGCGGCAGCGCGATGGGCATGACGTTGAGGCGGTAGTAGAGGTCTTCGCGGAAGTCGCCGGCGTCCACCGCCGCCTCGAGGTTGCGGTGGGTGGCGGCGATCACGCGCACGTCGACCTTGAGCGAGCGCGAGCCGCCGACGCGCTCGAACTCGCCCTCCTGCAGCACGCGCAGCAGCTTGGCCTGGAAGGCCGGCGAGATTTCGCCGATCTCGTCGAGGAACAGCGTGCCGCCGTCGGCCATTTCGAAGCGGCCCTTGCGCGCACCGACCGCGCCGGTGAAGGCGCCCTTCTCGTGGCCGAACAGTTCCGACTCGAGCAGCGTCTCGGGCAGCGAGGCGCAGTTGATGCGCACATAGGAGCCGCGCGCGCGCGGCGAGTTGTAGTGGATGGCGTTGGCGATCAGTTCCTTACCGGTGCCGGTCTCGCCGCGGATCAGCACCGTGGTGTTCCACTTGGCGACCATGCGGATCTGCTCGAAGATGCGCCGCATCACCGCCGAGTGGCCGACGATGTTGTCGAAGCCGTACTGGTGGCGCACCGTGCGGCGCAGGCTGTCACGCTCATCGGCGATGCTCTTCCGCTCCTCGGCGACGTCGAGCGCCAGGCGCACGCTGCGGCCGATCAGGCTCGCCACCATCTCGACGAAGCGGGCACGCTCGTTGAGCAAGCCGTCGTCCGGTTCGTCGGGCTGCACCGCCAGCACGCCCTTGAGGCTGCCGCTGACGTTGATCGGCGCGGCAATGAACGGCAGATCGCGGTCGTAGATGCCGAGGCGGTTGAGGAAGCGCGGATCGCGCCCGGCGACGGGCAGCGCGATGGAGCGCTTGTCTTCGAGCAGCACGCCGAGGATGCCCTCGCCCGGCTGGTAGCGCACCGGCTCGGCGGCATCCATGCCGTGCACGGCGTGCACGACCAGGTCGCCGGTCTCGGGATCGATGACGCTGACCATGCCGCGCGACAGGCCGACTTCGTCCTCGAGGACTTCCAGCACTTCGCGCACGGTCTGCGCGCATTCGAGGGAACGCGACAGCAGCTCGCTGACGCGGTACAGGCAGTCGAGTTCCGCCCGGTGGAGTTGGGAAATCAGGCTCATGACGTCTTAAGCGGCAGCACGATGCGCACGCGGCAGCCGCCGCCGTCGATTGGATCGACCTCGATGCCGCCGCCGTGGTCCTGCGCGACCTGCAGCGCGGACGAGAGGCCGGTGCCGAGATGGCCGCCGTTCTTCTTCGTGGTGTAGAAGGGTTCGAAGACTTTCAGGCGCGCGCCGGCGGGAATGCCGGGGCCGGTGTCCTCGATCACGATTTCGATGTTGCCGTCGGCGCTGCGACTGGTGACATACAGGTCGCGCTCGCGCCACCCCTTGACGTTCATCGCCTCGATGGCGTTGTCGACCAGCGCCTTGAACATGGCGCGCAGCCGGTTCGGATAGCCGTTGATCGTCGGCAGCACCGCCTGCGGCCGCCAGCCGACGCGAATGCCCGAGGCCAGCATGCGGCCGGTGGCGAGGCTGAGCACGTCGTGCAGTGCCTCGTTGAGGTTCACCGCGGTAGGCAGTTCCTCGGACTGCGAGGGGATGGCGCTGCGCAGCGTATCGACCGCCGTTTGCGCCGCGCGCAAGGCTTCGCCGAGCGCCTCGCCCGCGGCCAGGCCGTTGCCGCGCCGCTCCATGGTCGCCAGCACGGTGTTCATCACGTTGACTGGCCCTTCGAGCTGGAAGGCCGCCGCGGCCAGGGTTTCGCGCAGCGCCGTGATGCGCCCCTCCTCGGCCAGCATCGCCTGCAAGGCCGCCATGCGCGACTTCTCCTGCTGGGCGCGCAACTCGGTGATCTCCATGGCCACCAGCAGCAGGTAGATGCTGTTCTGGCGCTCGAAGAAGCTGTCGGCGTCGCCGTCGTCGCGCCGCACCCAGATGCCCGAGCAGGAGAACCAGCGCGCCGGCCGGTTGTTGGGCGGATCGATGCGCACTTCGCGGTTGAGGAAGGCATGCGTGCCCGGCGCAGGCAGGCCCAGCCCGTGGCCGAGGTCCGCGCGCACGGCATCGAGGATGATGGTCGCCGGCTCGGCCATGGCCAGGTCGCCCATCATCTTCTTGTACTCGTGGTTGTCGAGCACCACGCTGTCTTCGCCGTCGAGCAGCGCCATGGCCACGGGCGCGGCGTCGACCACCGATTCGATCAGCGCCTTCTGGTTCCGGACTTCCGACTCGAGGCGGTGCAGTTCGGTGACGTCGCGGTGCAGGCCGAGGTAGTGGATGACCTGGCCCTGCCCGTCGAGGACGGGCGAGATCACCAGTTCGGCCAGATACTTGCCGCCGTCGGCGCGCCGATTGACCAGCCGGCCGCTCCACGGCTCGCGCGCGGCCAGTTTGCCCCACAGCGACTGGTACACGGCCGGCGGCGTGACCTTGTGCGAGAGCATGGACTCGTTCTTGCCGAGCGCCTGCTCGGTGCCGTAGCCGGTGATGCGGGTGAACGCGGGATTGACGTAGAGGATGTTCGCCTTGGGATCGGTGATCGAGACGGCGAGGTCGGCCTGCTCGACGACCTGCTCGAAAACCTGGGCGGCGATGCCGGAGGTGTCGGGGGTGCCGACTTGTGTAACGGGTGGCTTGCTTGATTTCATGGACCTCTCTCTGCACGTTTCATGCCAAAAACTGCGCAATGAAGCAAGAAGCTGCACCGACAAGGACTTGCGCCACTCATGTCGGATTCATTCCCGGTTGTAGCAAACGCGACAGAACAGCGCCCGCGCCTTCGGGGTGCAGCGCACAAACAAAAAACCCCATTACGGTGCGGGCTTGGCGCACTGCATTCATCGTAAACGAACGGTGGCACAGAAGCTGCTCTACGTCCGGTAAGCGTTCTGGAAACAACATGCGACCCGACATGCCACGCAGCCCCACATCCTCGCCCGCCGCACCCGACCACATGGTCGAGCGGATTCTGCACGTCGTGAAGGTCGACGGCGGCATTGCCTGGGCGGTTCCCGAGTCGGGCGGCGCCTGCGCAGCTTGCGTCTCGGCGGCACGCTGCGGCGCCAGCGGCGCTGCGAGCGCCCAAGCCATCCCGACCCAATCCCTGCCGTCGGCCTCGGTCGGCGACCGCATCGTCGTCGGACTCGAAAGCGGCGCACTGACGGAAGCGGCCCTGACCGCCTATGCCATTCCGATGACCACCATGCTGGTGTGCGCCGGCGCGGTCGGCGCCTGGTCCCACAGCGACGGACTGGCGGCGGTCGCGGCTGCCGCCGGGCTGGCGCTGGGCATGTTGATCGCCCGCCTGCGCGGACTCCGGCCGAGCGTGCGGGCGCGATTCGCGCCCCGCGTGCTGCGGCAGGTCGAACCAGCGGCAAGGTGCGCGCCATGACGGAATTCGCCCTGCTTCTGGTCGGCGCCGCACTGGTCAACAACGTCGTCCTGGCCAAGTTCCTCGGACTGTGCCCCTTCATGGGCGTCTCGAAGAGCGTGGACAGCGCGCTGGGCATGGGGCTGGCCACGACTTTCGTCATCACGCTGGCCAGCGCGGCGAGCTGGATGCTCGAGAACTGGCTCCTGGCGCCCTTCGGCCTCGGTTACCTGCGCATCCTGACCTTCATCCTGGTCATCGCCGCCACCGTCCAGTTCGTCGAACTGGCCGTGAAGAAGTCCAGCCCCAGCCTCTACCAGGCGCTGGGCATCTATCTGCCGCTGATCACCACCAATTGTGCCGTGCTCGGCGTGGCGCTGCTCAACGTCATGGAGAAGAGCAACTTCGTCACCAGCCTGTTCTACGGCTTCGGCTCGGCGCTCGGCTTCACGCTGGTGCTGGTGATGTTCGCCGGCCTGCGCGAACGCCTCGCCCTGGCACGCGTACCGGCCGCCTTCGCCGGTGCGCCGGTCGGCTTCGTGCTGGCGGGTCTGCTCTCGCTCGCTTTCATGGGTTTTGCGGGATTGAACTTCAAATGATCGCAGCCATCCTCAGCCTGACCTTGCTCGGCATCGCCCTCGGCCTCGGCCTTGGGGTCGCGGCGAAGAAGTTCGCCGTCGAGGGCAATCCCGTCGTCGATGAACTCACCGCCCTGATGCCCGGCTCGAACTGCGGCCAGTGCGGCTATCCCGGTTGCGCCGGCGCGGCCGCCGCCATCGTCGATGGCACCGCCGCACCGACCTGTTGCCCGCCCGGCGGCAAGGCGCTCGCCACCGCCATCGCCGAGAAGCTCGGCCTCTCGCTCGACCTCTCGGGCATGGTCGACGAAGGCCCGAAGATCGCCTCCGTGTCCGAAGAAATCTGCATCGGCTGCTGTCGCTGCATCAAGGTCTGCCCGACCGACGCCATCGTCGGTGCGGCCAAGCAGATCCACAACGTCATCCGCGAGGCCTGCACCGGCTGCGCCGCCTGCATCGACCGCTGCCCGACCGAAGCCATGGTCATGAAACCCGTGCCCGTGACCCTGCAGCACTGGGTCTGGCCCAAACCGGCGCTCGCCTGACCATGGGCATCCTCGACCGCATCTTCGGCAACCACTGGGGCGTCCATCCGGACGACCGCAAGCGCCCCGCCGCCGACCTGCCGCTGCGCCGCCTGCCGATGCCCGCGCATCTCTACGTGCCGCTCCAGCAGCACATCGGTGCGCCGGCCCGGCCCGTCGTGCTGGTCGGCCAGCGGGTCCTGAAAGGCCAACTGATCGCCGAGGCGCAGGGCGCCACCTCCGCCGCCATCCACGCGCCGAGTTCCGGCACCGTCAGCGCCGTCGGCGAAATCACCGCCCCGCACGCCTCCGGCCTGCCGGTACCCGGCATCACGATCGCCTGCGACGGCGAGGACCGCTGGCTCGAGGCCGCCGACATTCCGGCCGATCCCTTTGCGCTGGAGCCGGCCGAAATCAGCCGGCGCATCGCGGCAGCAGGCGTGGTCGGCATGGGCGGCGCCACCTTCCCCTCGGCGCTCAAGCTCACGCTCGGCAAGAAGAGCGGCATCAGCACGCTGATCATCAACGGCGGCGAGTGCGAGCCCTATCTTTCCTGCGACGACCGGGTGATGCGCGACTTCGCCGTCGATGTCGTCGACGGCATTCGCCTGATGCTGCATGCCAGCGGCGCCACCACCGCCCTGGTCGGTATCGAGGACAACAAGCCGGAAGCGATCGCGGCGATGAAGCAGGCCGCCGCCTCGTTCCCCGAAATCCGCGTCTGTCCGGTGCCGGCCCGCTACCCGATGGGCTCGGAGAAGCATCTGTTCTCGGCATTGACCGGCAAGGAAGTGCCGGCCGACGCCCGCACCACCGACCTCGGCGTGCTGGTGCACAACGTCGGCACCGCCGCCGCCGTGCATGATGCAATCCGCAACGGCCGGCCACTGGTCGAGCGCATCGTCACCTTGAACGGTGGCGCCTGGCGCGCGCCGGGCAACGTCGTCGTTCCCGTCGGCATGCTGGTCTCCGACCTCATCGCCGTGGCCGAGCTGAAGGAACAACCGGCACGCCTGATCATGGGCGGGCCGATGATGGGCACGCTGCTGCCCAGCGCCATCGTGCCGGTCGTGAAAGGCAGCAGCGGTGTGCTGGCGCTGACCGCCGCGGAAGCGGCCGACGGCGATGCGCAGCCCTGCATCCGCTGCTCGTCCTGCGTGCGCGCCTGCCCGGTCGGCCTGCTGCCGCTGGAGATGTCCGCCCGCATCCGCAACGAGGACTACGCCGGCGCGGTCGACCTCGGCCTCAAGGACTGCATCGCCTGCGGCTGCTGTGCCTACGTCTGCCCGTCGCGCATTCCGCTGGTGCAGTACTTCGGTCACGCCAAGGGCGAACTCGCTGCGCGCGACCGGACCAAGCTGCGCAACGACGCCACCAAGCGCCTGGTCGCCGCGCGTGCCGAGCGCCTGGAACGCGAAACCAAGGAGAAGGCCGAAGCCGCCGCGCGGCGCAAGGCCGAGCGCGCGAAGCAGAAGGCCGCCGAAGCAGCCGCGGCTGCGGCCGGTGCCCAAGCAGATTCGGAGACGACGGCATGAACACGCTCGCCACCACCGCTACCCCCATCGCCTCGCCGCACGCCCACGGCGGCGCCGGCGTCTCGGTCGTCATGCTCAAGGTGATGGCGGCGCTGGCGCCGGCCACACTGTACGGCTTCTGGCTTTACGGCTGGCCGGCCGTCCACCTCTGGTTCATCACCGTCTTCGCCGCGCTGCTCGGCGAAGCCTTCTGCCTGCGCCTCGCCAAGCGCCGAGCGATGCCGGTACTGCTCGACGGCTCGGCCCTGCTGACCGGCTGGCTGCTGGCGCTGTCGCTGCCGCCCTGGGCGCCGTGGTGGCTGGGCGCGGTCGGCGGCCTGTTCGCCACCGTGGTCGGCAAGCAGGTCTTCGGCGGCCTCGGCCAGAACCTGTTCAATCCGGCCATGGTCGCGCGCGTCGCGCTGCTGATCTCCTTCCCGGTGGCAATGACCGCCTGGGTGGCGCCGCTGCCGCTCACCTCGGCGGGCGCGCCCGGCTTCCTCGACGGCCTGCTAATCACGCTCTCCGGCGCGGCCAACCTCGACGCAGTTTCCTCCGCCTCGCTGCTCGGCCATGCGAAAGCCGAACTTTCGCGCGGTGTCGATCTGCTGCAATCGCTCTCGGGCGATCACCTCGCGCATTTCCTCTCGTACTCCGGTGCCCGACCCGGCAGCCTCGGCGAAACCGCCGGCCTGCTGATCGCTGCCGGCGGCATCGCCATGATCGCCATGGGCATCATCTCCTGGCACATCCCGGCCGCCATGCTGGCCGGTATTGCGATCCCCGCCGCCATCGGCCACGCGGTCGATCCGGCCCGCTACCTCGATGCGACGGCACACGTCTTCTCGGGCGCGGCGCTGCTCGGCGCCTTCTTCATCGCCACCGACTACGTCACCTCGCCCAACACGCGCGCCGGCCAACTCGTCTTCGGCCTCGGCTGCGGCCTGCTCACCTACGTGATCCGCACCTGGGGCGGCTACCCGGAGGGCGTCGCCTTCGCCGTGCTGCTGATGAACGCACTGACGCCGGCCATCGACCGCCTGATGAAGCCGCGCATCTACGGCCGCAACCGCAAGGGAGCTTCGCTGCCGCTATGAGCTTCGACCTCGCCCTCGTCCGCAACAAGCTGAGCTACCAGGGCATCTCGCTCGGCATCGTCGCGCTGGTCGCCAGCGCGCTGCTCTCCGTCGGCAACAGCCTCACCGGCCCGGCCATCGCCGAGGCCGAGGCGCGCGACCTGCAGGCCTCGCTGGCGCAGGTGCTGCCGGAAGGTTCCTACGACAACGAACTGCTCAAGGACACGATCACCGTCGACGGCATGCTGATCTACAAGGCGCGCAAGGCCGGCGCCGTCACCGGCGTCGTCTTCCAGCAGGCGAAGCGCGGCTACGCCGGCGACGTGGTGGTGCTGATGGGCGTGGATGCCAAGGGCACGCTGCTCGGCGCGCGCGTCATCAAGCACCAGGAAACGCCGGGCCTGGGCGACAAGATCGAGGTCGCCAAGTCGAAGTGGATCCGCGACTTCGACGGCAAGTCGCTCGAGAACCTGCCCGCCGACAAGTGGGCGGTGAAGAAGGACGGCGGCGTCTTCGACCAGTTCGCCGGCGCCACCATCACGCCGCGCGCCGTGGTCAAGGCCGTCAAGGGCGGGCTCGACTTCTTCGCCGCGCACCGCGACGAGATTATCGGAGGCTGACATGAGCAACTATCAGGTCTTCAAGGAAGGACTCTGGAGCCAGAACGTCGTCTTCGCCCAGATGCTGGCGCTCTGCCCGACGTTGGCCGTCACCACCAGCGGCACCAACGGCCTGGGCATGGGCCTGGCCTCCACTGTCGTGCTGGTCGCCTCCAACGTGCTCGTGGCGTTGATCCGCGACTTCGTCAGCCCGCAAGTACGCATTCCGGTCTTCGTGGTGCTGATCGCGACGCTGGTAACGCTGGTCGACATGAGCCTCAACGCCTGGTTCCACGACCTCTACAAGGTGCTCGGCCTGTTCATCGCGCTGATCGTGGTGAACTGCGCCATCCTCGGCCGCGCCGAAGCCTTTGCCTCCAAGTCGCCGGTGCTGGCCTCGGCGCTCGACGGCTTGGGCATGGGTCTCGGTTTCACGCTGGCGCTGACCGTCATCGGCCTGGTCCGCGAACTGCTCGGCGCCGGCACGCTGTTCGCTCAGGCCAGCCTGCTGCTCGGCCCGGGGTTCGCCTTCCTGGAAACCACCGTCATCCCGAACTACGGCGGCGTGCTGCTGATGATCCTGCCGCCCGGCGGCTTCCTGGTGCTCGGTTTCCTGCTCGCCGCCAAGCGCATCACCGATGCGCGCATGGCACGGCGTGCCGCCACGACTGACTTTTCCGCCGCCCAAGGAGCCTGACCATGCAAGTCGGCGTCGCCTACTCCGAACCCGGCCAGCAGATCTGGATGAACATCGAGGTGCCCGACGGCGCCACGGTCAAGGACGCCATCGACAAGTCCGGCATCCTCAAGATGTTCCCGACCATCGACCTGGAAGCACAGAAGGTCGGCATCTTCAACAAACTGGTCAAGCTGGAAGCCGCGCTGCGCGCCGGTGACCGCGTCGAGATCTACCGCCCCATCACCTGCGACCCGACGACCGTGCCACGCCGCGACGGGGTCGGCGAGGACGACGAATAGCCATAATGCGCTTGCGGTCTTGCGGCGTGAAGGGCGGCTCCGGCCGCCCTTCGCTTTTCCAGCACAGGGATTGATGCCGATCAATGTTACTTTAGTAATATGGCGCGACAATATGTTTGGCATGATGGCATCATAATAAGCCGCAATGCGGCCCGACAAAGAGAATATATGATGACGCGCGGCACCGCAGCCGACACGAGTCTGAAGACGCTGATCAAGCGGCTGCCGATCGCTTTGGTGCGTCTCAACGCCGCCGGCAAGGTCCTCGAAGCCAACGACAAGCTCCTGCAGATTCTCGGCTACTCGCGCGAGGAGGTGCCGACCATCGACGCCTGGTGGCCGCTGGCTTATCCCGATCCGGTCTATCGGCAGGAAGTGATGACGGGCTGGGAGGCCGCAGTCGGCGAGTCCGTACGGACCGGCGCCGCCATCGGGCCCCTGCAATACCGGATCACCTGCAAGAACGGCGAGGAGCGTTTGGTCGAGGTCTCCGGCGCGACGCTCGGCGACGAAATCGTCGCGACATTCAACGACATCACCGAGCGCGAGCGCGCCGAGGAAACACGGCGCCGCCTGAATCGCGAACTGCGCGCGATCAGCGACTGCAACCAGGCGCTGTTGCGGGCCGAGGATGAGCAAGTGCTGCTCGACCAGGTCTGCCGCATCATCTGCGACGAGGCCGGCTATCGGGTTGCCTTCGTCGCCTATGCCGAACACGATGCCGACCAGACGGTGCGCCCCGTCGCCTGGGCCGGCATGGACGCCGGCTATTTCGCCGGCGCCAAGCTGACCTGGGCGGACCGCGACCTCGGTCGAGGTCCGCTCGGCACGGCAATCCGGACCGGACAGGTCGTCGAGATTCCGGATATCGCCAACGATCCGCGCATGGCCCCTTGGCGGCAACGAGCCCTGGCCCGCGGCTATCGTTCCGGCGTCGCCTTTCCGCTGAAGGGCGATCAGCAGGAGGTTTTCGGCGGTTTACTCATCTACTCCGGGGAAGCGAACGCGATCACGGCCGAAGAGATCAGGCTGCTCGACGAGTTGGCCGGCGACCTGGCGTTCGGGATCTCCACGCTGCGGATCCGCGCCGAGCGCCAACGGGCGGAAGCGCAGATTGTCGCCAGCGAGCAGCTCTTCCGGACCATGGTCGAAAACTCGCCGGACTTCATTGCCCGCTACGACCGGGACCTGCGCAGACTCTACGTCAATCCGTCGCTCGAGAAACTGTTTGGCTCTCCCGCGTCGGAGCTCCTCGGCAAGCCGGCCGCCACCGCTTCGCCGCTTCGCGACCCGGAGCATTACCTTGACTGCCTCCGGCGGGTGGTCGCAACCGGAACCGAGTGTTCCGACGAAATCGCCGGCCAATATCCCAACGGCGATGCGATGTGGATCAACGTGCGCTTCGCGCCGGAGTTCGACGCCGATGGCAAGGTCGCTACGGTACTGGCAATCTCGAATGACATCACCGCGCGCAGGCAGTCCGAGGACAGCCTGCGCCTCGCTGCCAGCGTGTTCGCCACCAGCCAGGAAGGCATCCTGATCAGCGATCCGGACAACCGGATCATCGACGTCAACCCCGCCTTTACCCGCCTGACCGGCTACACGCGCGAGGAGGCGCTGGGCAGGGATCCAAGCTTCCTCGCCTCCGGACGCCACAATGCCGACTTCTACGCCGAGATGTGGCGGTCGATCGAGATCCGCGGGGCGTGGCAGGGTGAAATCTGGAACCGCCGCAAGTCCGGCGAGGCGTTCGCCGAGCTGCTCACCGTCATTGCCGTAAAGGATGGCCAGGGCAATCTCCAACACTATGTCGGCGCCTTCTCCGATATCAGCATCCTGAAGGAACACGAAGCCGATCTCGATCGCATCGCCCACTACGACGTCCTGACCTCCGTACCCAATCGCCGCCTGCTCGGCGACCGGCTGGAACAAGCCATCGCCCGTGCGCGCCGGCTCGGCAAGAACCTGGCCGTCTGCTACCTGGACCTCGACGGTTTCAAGCCGATCAACGACCAGTTCGGCCATGAAGGCGGCGACCGCCTGCTGGTCGAGATCGCGCACCGGCTGCAGACGATATCGCGGGGTGACGACACCGTCGCCCGCCTGGGTGGCGACGAGTTCGTACTGCTGTGGAACGACATCGGCCACGAGTCCGAATGCTTCCAGGCGCTGGATCGCATTCTCGCGGAAGTCTCGTCGCCCATGATCCTGAATGGCGTTCCGGTCTCGGTGTCGGCCAGCATCGGCGTGACCATGTTTCCGGACGACGATGTCGACGCCGACAGCCTCCTGCGCCATGCCGACCACGCCATGTACTCCGCCAAGCAGCTCGGCAAGAACCGCTACCAGTTGTTCGACTCGCGCCTGGAGCGCCAGATTTCCTCGCGCGTCGAATTCCTGGCCAAGGTCGCCAACGGCCTCGATTCCGACCAGTTCGAGTTGCACTACCAGCCGAAGGTCGATTGCGTCGCCGGACGCCTGATCGGCGTCGAGGCGCTGATCCGCTGGCACGACCCCATCCTGGGCCTGGTCGGCCCCAAGGAATTCCTGCCGCTGATCGAGAACGACAACCTGACGTTCCGCATGGGCCGCTGGGTCATGGCGCAGGCGGTACGGCAGGCCAAGCGCTGGCACGATGCCGGCCTCGATGTCCCGATCAGCATCAACCTGTTTCCCAGGCATTTGAAGTTCCCGACCTTCATCGACGACTTGCGCAATGCCATCGCGAGCGAATGGCCCGGGCTGCCCGCCAACCGGCTGCTGCTGGAAATCGTCGAGACCTCCGACCTCGAGGAACTGGATCCGATCGAGGCGGTGATCAACGAGTGCCTCGCCATGGGCATCGGCTTCTCCCTCGACGACTTCGGTACCGGCTATTCGTCGCTGGTCTATCTGCGCCGGCTGAGCGTCGAGGAACTGAAGATCGACCAGTCCTTCGTGCGCGACATGATGACGGATCCGGACGACCAGGCCATCGTCGCCGGCGTCATCGCCCTCGGCACGGCCTTCAACTTGCGCGTCGTCGCCGAAGGCGTGGAGTCGCCCGAGCAGGCGCGCCACCTGGTCGGCATGGGCTGCACCACGGTGCAGGGCTATGGCTTCGGCAGCCCGATGCCGGCCCGCGATATTCCGGAATGGCTATCCCGATTCCTGTCGCAAGGAGTGACGATATGACCGCCACCATCCACTTCGAACCCATCGAGTGGTCGGACAGCATGACGACCGGCGTTGCCCAGATCGACAACCAGCACCGCTTCCTGGTCGACACCCTACGCCAGGCCAACAACAGGTTACTGGATGACCACGAAGGTGCACTGCTCGGCGAGATTGCCAAGGACTTGCTCACCTACGCGATCATGCATTTCGAGACCGAAGAAAACTTGATGAAGCGCTACGGCTACGCGGAAGCCTTTCCCGAACTTGCCAGGGCCCATATCGCCCAGCACCGGGACTTCTCGCATCAGGTGGTGGCAGTCTGCGACAACCTGCGTGAAGGCCGCCAGGTGTCCCGCATCGAGGTGCTGAAGTTCCTCAACGAGTGGCTGCGCCACCACGTGCTCGGCGTCGACCAGAAGCTGGGTGCGTTCGTGCGCGACGCCGCGCGGCAGCGGTCGGATCAGGCCGGCTGAAACAGGCCCGCGATCCAGGCCTTCTGCACGGCGGCGCGCCGCCCGCCGGCAAGATGTTCCCGCACGCGCTCGCGGATTTCGGCCAGCGGCACCTGCGTTTCCCGTTCGATCGCGTCGCAGAGCACGAGGTGAAACCCGAGTTCCGATTCAACGACGGCCGAAAGTTCGCCCGCGTCCAGGGCAAACGCGACGGCCTCGACTGCGGCGTAGAGCTTGCCGCGCGGCACCTTGCCGAGCATGCCGCCGTTCATCGCCGTCGGGCACTCGGAGTGCTTGAGCGCCTGCTCGCTGAAGCGGCCGATCTCCTTTGCCAGCCGCGCACGGATCGCTTCGATCTTTGCCTGCGCAGCATCGCGCGTGCTGCCGGCCATGTCGTCGTTGATCGTGATCAGGATATGCCGCAGCGTACGGGTCTCAGGCTTCTTGAAGCGATCCAGGTGCTGTAGGTAGAAGATCTCGACCTCGGTATCGCTGACCGGCAGGGCGCTCGCCGCGACCAGTTCCAGCACGGCCTCGACCTTCAGATCGCGCTCGATGGCGGCACGCAACTCCGCGATGCCGAGGCCGGTGCGGGCCAGGTCGGCTTCGAATTCCGGCTCGTCGGGATAGCGGTCGCGGATGTCCTTGACGCAGGCTTCGACCGACGCTTCGGGCAGCACCACCAGCGCCGCGTTGGCGCTGGCGAGGATGCGCTGCTCGATTTCCTGCTGGCGCGCGGCCACTGCATCGACGCGCTTGCGTTCCGGCGCTTCGAGCGCATCGGGCGCCTTGCTGTACAGCTCGCGCGCCAGCTTGAGGCGCAGGTAGGGACTGGGAGAGTCAGTCATCGCGGCACGCCTGCTGCGGCAGCAGCGAAGTCAGCGCAGCTTCGGAAACCATCACCGGCCGGCCGGGCAGGCTGTCGAAATGCACGTGGTAGACGACGCCGCCCGGCGCATCGCGCACCACCTTGAGAATTTCGCCGATGGCGCCGACTTCCACCAGGGTCTCGCCTTTCGAGGCCAGCGTCTTCGCGGCGCGCACCTTCTGGCGAAACTCGTAGGCGCTCGGCACCCAGGGTTCGTCGGCGCCCAGCAATTCCTCCTCGCGGCAGCCGACGATCCGGCCGGCGTCGAGGAAGTGCACCGAATAGATGATCTGGTCCTGCAGGAAGGTGCCGACGTCGACCACGTTGCCGACACTGCCGCGCCGGATCAGCAGCGCGCCGGTCTCCTCGCCGGGATAGGTCCCGTCGTTGCGCACGTTGCGCGTCACGCGCACGGCTTCGCCGAGATCCCACTTGTTGTGCATCATGTCGCCGGCTTGCCCCTGCCGATGGCGCCGATGGAAATCTTGGTGATGCCGGCCGCGCGCTGCAGCACGCTGAACACCTTCTCGGTCTGCGCGTCGGAGCGGACGAAATCCTCGTAGGCGCGCAGCAGCCAGCCGCGATACTCGTCGTAGCCGGTCACGCCGGCCTTGGCATGCGCGTCCAGGTAGTTGTGGAAGCGCTGCAGGATGTGCAGGCGATTGACATGCACCACCGAGCGCTCGAAGGCAATGTTGAAGTGTTCGAGGAAATCCTCGGCGCCTTCACAGTCGGCGGTTTCGTCCGCGAAGTCATAGGGGGTGGCGCTCATGATGCCTCCATCAGTAATTGCAGCAATTCGATATCGGTAGGCGGACGCTTGTGGTCGGTGACGAAACCGCGCACGCGCGCCAGCAGGATTTCCGCCTCGGCATCGTCGAGCCGGCGGCCCAGGCGGGCCATGACGAGTTGCACGGCACGCCGCCCGGAATGCTTGCCGAGCACGATGCGATGCTCGCGGCCGACCAGTTGCGGGTCGAAGCCCTGGTAGTTGTGCGGGTCCTTGATCAGGCCGTCGACATGGATGCCGGCCTCGTGGGTGAACACGCCCTCGCCGACCACGCTCTTCTGCCAGCCGACCGGCCGGCCCGAGGCGCTGGCGACGCACGCCGACAGCGCCGGGAAGCCGCGCAGGTCGACGCCGGTTTCGATGCCGTGGCACTGGCGCAGGCCGAGCACGACCTCCTCCAGCGGCGCGTTGCCGGCCCGCTCGCCGAGCCCGTTGACGGTGGTGTTGGCATGCGTGGCGCCGGCCTTGGCCGCTGCCAGGGTATTGGCAGTGGCGAGGCCGAGGTCGTCGTGGGCGTGCATTTCGATTTCGATGTCGCTGACGGCGCGCAGCGCGGCGATGCGTTCATAGGTCGAGAACGGATCGAGCACGCCAAGGGTATCGGCGAAACGGAAGCGGCGCGCGCCGGCCGCCTGGGCGACCTCGACGATGCGCTTGAGGAAATCGGGGTCGGCGCGCGAGGCATCCTCGCCGCCGATGCAGACGTCGAGGCCGATGTCCAGCCCGTAGCGGACATGGCGCGGAATCTCCCGCAACAGCCAGTCGCGATCCTTGCGCAGCTTGGAACGCAGGTGCTGGTCGGAGGCCGGCACCGAGATGTCGATCAATTGCACGCCCAGGCTGGTGCAGGCCGCAATGTCGGCGATGTGCATGCGGCTCCAGACCATCAGCCGCGCCGACAGGCCGAGGTTGGCCAGTGCCCGGATGCTCTCGCGCTCGGTCGCCCCCATGGCGGGGATGCCGACCTCCATCTCGGGCACGCCCAGGGCGTCGAGGCGGCTGGCGATGCCGAGCTTCTCCTCGAGCGAAAAGGCGACGCCGGCCGACTGCTCGCCGTCGCGCAGCGTGGTGTCGTTGATGACGACTTCACCGGAATTGGAGGCACGGATGTCCATGACCTGCATTTAGCAAGTCCGGTGCCCGAATCTTTTGTCTATACCGATCAATGGCTTGTATTGCCAACAGGGGCCATTTGTCGCAAACCCGACATCGACCGGGAGGCGGACGCCTTAGAATGCGCCGCCTATGAAACAGAACTACGACGAATCCTCCTTCCGCGTCCTGAAGGGCCTGGAGCCCGTGCGCGAGCGGCCGGGCATGTATACCCGCACCGACTCGCCGGCCCACATCGTCCAGGAAGTGATCGACAACGCCGCCGACGAGGCACTGGCGGGCTCCGCCAAGCACATCCACGTCTGCCTGCAGCGCGACGGTTCGGTGACGGTGACCGACGACGGCCGCGGCATCCCGGTCGGCCCGCATCCGGAAGAAAAAGTGCCTGTGGTCGTGCTGGCGTTCACGCGCCTGCACGCGGGCGGCAAGTTCAACAAGCGCGAAGGCAACTCCGCCTACGCCTTCTCGGGCGGCCTGCACGGCGTCGGCGTGGCGGTGACCAACGCGCTATCGACCCGCGTCGAGGTCGAGGTACGCCGCGACGGCAAGGTACATGCGGTCGTCTTCTCCGAAGGCGGCGAGCAGGTCTCTAAGCTGGCAGTGGTCGGCGACTGCGGCCGGCAGTCCGGCACGCGCGTGCGCGTCTGGCCCGACCCGAAATACTTCGATTCGCCGAAGGTGCCGCAGGCCGAGATGGAGCGCCTGCTCCGCTCCAAGGCCGTGCTGCTGCCCGGTGTGGCGGTGATGCTCGACGTCGAGCAGGCCGACGGCAGCATGCTGTCGAAGACCTGGCGCTATCCCGACGGCCTGGCCGGCTACCTGGCCGAACTCGCCGCGGGACAGGATGCCGTGGCGCCGATCTACGCCGCCGAGCAGTACGCGAGCGGCGAGGACGAAAGCTTCGCCGAGGGCGAAGGCGCGGCCTGGGCGCTCGGCTGGTTCGCCGAGGCGATGGGCTCGGAGTCCTACGTCAACCTGATTCCCACCGTCGCCGGCGGCACCCACGAATCCGGCCTGCGCTCGGGCGTCTTCGATGCGGTGAAGAGCTTCATCGAGCATCACGCGCTCTTGCCGCGCGGCGTCAAGCTGCAGCAGGAGGACGTCTGCGGCAGGATGGCCTTCGTGCTGTCGGCGCGCATCCTCGACCCGCAGTTCCAGGGCCAGGTGAAGGAAAAGCTCAATTCGCGCGAAGCCGTGAAACTCGTTGCCGGCATGGTGCGCGATCCGCTGGAAATCTGGCTCAACGCCCATGTCGAAGCCGGCAAGGCCATCGCCGAACTCTCGATCAGGCAGGCGCTGGCAAGGCAGAAAAACGCGCAGAAGGTGGAGAAGCGCAAGCAGTCCGGCGTCGCCGTGCTGCCGGGCAAGCTCACCGATTGCGAGTCGACCGACATCGCCGACAACGAACTCTTCCTGGTCGAGGGCGACTCGGCCGGCGGCTCGGCCAAGATGGCGCGCGACAAGGAAACCCAGGCCATCCTGCCGCTGCGCGGCAAGGTGCAGAACTCCTGGGAGATCGAGCCGAACCGCCTGTTCGCCAACGCCGAGATCCACGACATCGCCGTCGCGCTGGGCGTTGATGCGCACACGGCGGAATCGACGCCCGATCTATCGAACCTGCGCTACGGCAAGGTCGTGATCATGTCCGACGCCGACGTGGACGGTGCGCACATCCAGACGCTCCTGCTCACCCTCTTCTACCGCCACTTCCCGGCGCTGATCCGGCACGGCCATGTGTACATTGCCCAGCCGCCGCTGTATCGCGTCGACGTGCCGGCGCAAGGCAAGAAGCGCCCGGCCAAGCGGCTCTACGCACTCGACGAGGGCGAACTGGAAGCGATAAGGGACCGCCTGGCCAAGGAAGGCTTTGCGCCGGACAAGATCGAGGTCGGCCGCTTCAAGGGCCTGGGCGAAATGAACCCCGAGCAACTGCGCGAAACGGCCATGGCGCCGGCCACGCGGCGCGTGCTGCCGGTTGCCGAGCGGCCCGAATCGCGCGAACAGACGCTGAAACTCTTCAATTTGCTGATGGGCAAGGGCGAAGCCGCCGGCCGCCGTGCCTGGATGGAAAGCAAGGGCCACCTTGCGGACGCTGACTTATGAACAACGAAACGCCTGACCTCTTCGATGAAGCCCCGCCGCCAGGTGGCGTCCCCCCACGGCTGACTTTCGAGGACCCGAACGCGCTGCCGCTCGACGGCTATGCCGAACAGGCCTATCTCTCCTACGCGATGAGCGTGGTGCGCTCGCGCGCGCTGCCGCAGGTCGAGGATGGCTTGAAGCCGGTGCAGCGTCGCATCCTGTTCGCGATGAACGAGATGCGCCTGCCGGCGACCGCCAAGCACGTCAAGTCGGCGCGCGTGGTCGGCGACGTGATCGGCAAGTACCACCCGCACGGCGACAGCAGCGTGTACGACGCCATGGTGCGCGTGGCGCAGGACTTTTCCTTGCGCTATCCGCTGGTCGACGGCCAGGGCAACTTCGGCTCGCGCGACGGCGATGGCGCGGCGGCGATGCGCTACACCGAATGCCGGCTGACGCCGATCGCCGAATTGCTGCTCGCGGAACTGGATCGCGGCACGGTCGATTTCGTCGCCAACTACGACGGCACCATGCGCGAGCCGCAACTGATGCCGGCCCGCCTGCCCTTCGTGCTGCTCAACGGCGCCTCGGGCATCGCCGTCGGCATGGCCACGGAAATTCCGCCGCACAACCTGCGCGAAGTCGCGGAGGCGGTGAAGCTGCTGATCAGGAAGCCGGAAGCGGCGCTCGAGGAGGTGCTGCCGCTGCTGCCGGGCCCCGACTTCCCGGGCGGCGGCCAGTTGATCTCTTCGCCCGAGGACATCCGCGACGCCTACGCGAGCGGACGCGGCAGCTTGCGCATGCGCGCGCGCTGGCGCATCGAGGATCTGGCCCGCGGCCAGTGGCGCGTGATTGTCGAGGAACTGCCGCACGGCGTGTCGACGGCGAACGTGCTGTCGGAAATCGAGGCCGTCACCAACCCGCAACCGCGCGCCGGCAAGAAGGACGTGTCGCAGGAGCAGAAAAACCTCAAGCAGGTGATGCTCGGCGTGCTCGATTCGGTGCGCGACGAATCGAGCGACAAGGCACCCGTGCGCATCGTGCTGGAGCCGCGCACGTCGAAGATCTCGCAGCAGGAGTTCATGGCCGTGCTGCTGGCGCACACCAGCCTCGAAGCCAGCGTGCCGATCAACATGACCATGATCGGCCGCGATGGCCGGCCGAAGCAGAAACCGCTGCTGAGCGCGCTGCACGAGTGGATCGAGTTCCGCCACGTCACCGTCGAGCGGCGCAGCCGCCATCGCCTGAATGAAGTCGAGCGCCGCCTGCACATCCTCGAAGGCCGCCTGTCGGTGTTCCTGCAGATCGAGAAGGTGATCCGCTGCATCCGCGAATCGGACGAGCCCAAGGCCGACCTGATGGCGAAGTTCAAGCTCACCGAGATCCAGGCCGAGGACATCCTCGAAATCCGCCTGCGCCAGTTGGCGCGACTGGAAGGCATCAAGATCGAGAAGGAGCGCGGCGAACTGCGCGAGGAAGAAGCGGGCCTGAGGAAGATCCTCGGCGACCGCAAGGAACTCACCAGGCTGGTCGTCAGGGAAATCACCGAGGACGCGAAGAAGTACGGCGACGAACGCCGCACGCTGATCGAGGCCGAGGCCGCGACGGCGCCGGCCGAAGTGGCCATCCCCGACGAGCCGGTGACGGTGATCGTCTCGCAGAACGGCTGGGTGCGCGCGCGCCAGGGCCACGGCATCGACCCGACCACGATTTCCTACAAGGCAGGCGACTTCCCCTTCCTGGTCGCCGAGTCGCGCACGATCTGGCCGCTGGTCATGGTCGACACGGCGGGCCGCGCCTACAGCGTGCGCGTGGCCGACCTGCCGGGCGGGCGTGGCGACGGCGTGCCGCTCACCACGCTGATCGAATTCCAGGACGGCGCGAAACTCGCCCAGGCGCTCACCGACACGCCGGAAGCCCAGTACGTCTTCGCCGGCACCGGCGGCTACGGCTTCATCGCCGGCATCGTCGATCTCGTCTCGCGCAACCGCGCCGGCAAGGCCTTCATGGCGCTCGACAAGGGCGAGAGGCCGGTCAAGCCGGCGAAAGTCAGTGGTGGCGGTACGCTGGCAGCGATCTCGCAAAGCGGCCGCCTGCTGGTCTTCCCGCTCGACGAATTGAAGGTCATGGCCAAGGGCCGCGGCCTGATCATCCAGGACATCGGCCCCAAGGACGAACTGGTCGGCGTCGCGGTCGGCGACAAGTCCTTCACCGTGAGCGGCGCAGGCCGTGGCGGCAAGGCGAGCGAATGGCAGGTGTCGGGCAGGGAGTTGACCGGCTATCGCGGCAGCCGGGCGAAGAAGGGCCAGCCGATACCGGCCAGGCTCAAGCCGGCGGGAATCTCCGGCTAGTGCAGCGTGCGCTGATCCGGGACCGAACGTAAGCCAACGTTCAGCAATATCACGCGCAGGCCGAGCATGACGATGCTGCCGCGCCGGCGGTTATCCCCGGTATCGCTGTATTCGAAGCTGTAGACGCGCCGCAGGCGCAACACACCGTCGTCGTCGCGCTCCGGCCTCATGCTGGTGACCGAGACCGTTTCGTCGAGGAACTGCAGGCCCTCGGCGTCGCAGGCCCGGCGGCAGGCCATCATGGCCGCATCGCGCGCCTTGATGGTGGCGAGCCAAAACCAGCCGAGCGCCGCCACGAGCAGCAGGCCGGAAACTTCCAGGATGGGCACTACGGACCTGCCAGGCAGGAGCGAATCAGCTCTGGCCGTTGAGGATGCGGGCCTTGCTCTGCGCTTCGGCCTTGTTGATGGCCGTCATCTGCTTGCCGAAGGCTTCGCGCTCGGCAACGCTGCGCTTGGTCGCCTCGATGCTCTTGATGCAACGCCAGCGCTTGCCACCCTTGGTGTCGATCTGGCGCATCTCTTCGCGCGGGTGGTAGGTCCGGCAGTGGTAGCAGTACAGGGTATCGGCCATAGCTTCGTACGAGACTCTCTGTAATACAAACTAGCCACCATTGCGGTGACCGTCCGCTTGTTTGTTTAATTGGCGCGCCCGGCAGGATTCGAACCCACGACCCCCTGGTTCGTAGCCAGGTACTCTATCCAACTGAGCTACGGGCGCGTTGAAAGGAAAAGCATTATACAGGCTTTTCGCCCGTATTGTCTCGCCTGATTCAGATTCCGAACCTTTCGCCCGCGCCGACCAGCGTCGCGATCCCCAGGATGGCGAATATGACCGCGGCAATGCCATGCACGAGCCGGGTCGGCATCCGGTGCGCGATGCGGTCGCCGAGCAGCACGGCGGGCACATTGGCGATAATCATGCCCAGCGTGGTGCCGGCGACGACGGCCACCACCGCCTGGTACTGCGCGGCCAGCGCCACGGTGGCGATCTGCGTCTTGTCGCCCATTTCGGCCAGGAAGAAAGCGATCAGCGTGGTGCCGAAGACGCCGTAGCGGGCGAGCTTCGCATCCTCCTCGTCGAACTCGTCGGGGACCAGCGTCCACGCGGCCATGCCAAGGAACGAGAGCCCAAGCACCCAGCGCAAGACCTCGGGCGAGACGACGGAGGTGATCCACGAACCGAGCGCGCCGGCGAAGGCATGGTTGGCGATCGTCGCCACCAGGATGCCGAGGACGATGGGCAGGGGCTTGCGGAACTTGGCCGCCAGGATGAAGGCCAGGAGTTGTGTCTTGTCGCCGACCTCGGCGAGGGCGACGATGCCCGTCGAGATGAGGAAGGCGTCCATGACTCAAGAAGAATACTGGCGGAGACGCAGGGATTCGAACCCTGGATGCAGTTTTTGACCGCATGCTCCCTTAGCAGGGGAGTGCCTTCGACCACTCGGCCACGTCTCCGGAAGGTGCGCGATGATACTCGGTCCGCGCACCCGGGGTCAAACTCAGGCGACGGCCTGATCCAATCCGAACGCGCCGTGCAGGACGCGCACGGCAAGTTCCAGGTACTTCTCGTCGACGACGACGGAGATCTTGATTTCCGAGGTCGAGATCATCTGGATGTTGATGCCTTCCTCGGCCAGGGCGCGGAACATCTTGCTGGCGACGCCCGGGTGGGAGCGCATGCCGACGCCGACCGCCGAGACCTTGCAGATCTGATTGTCGCCTTCGATGGCGCGGGCGCCGACATGGGGACGGATCTGTTCGTCGAGGATCTTCTTGGTGCGCGCGAACTCGCCGCGCGGCACGGTAAACGAGAAATCGGTGGTGCCGTCGTGACCGACGTTCTGGATGATCATGTCGACGTCGATGTTGGCGTCGGCGATCGGGCCGAGGATCTGGTAGGCGATGCCGGGACGGTCGGGCACGCCCAGCACGGTCAGCTTGGCTTCGTCGCGGTTGAAGGCGATGCCGGAAATGATCGGTTGTTCCATCTTGGTGTCTTCCTCGAAAGTGATCAGCGTGCCGCTGGTTTCCTTGCCCTCTTCCTCGAAGCTGGACAGCACGCGCAGTTTGACCTTGTACTTGCCGGCGAACTCGACCGAGCGGATCTGCAGGACCTTGGAGCCGAGGCTGGCCATTTCCAGCATTTCCTCGAAGGTGATGCGCTCGAGCTTGCGCGCCTGCGGCACGATGCGCGGGTCCGTCGTATAGACGCCATCCACGTCGGTGTAGATCTGGCATTCCTCGGCCTTCAGCGCCGCCGCCAGCGCCACGCCGGACGTATCCGAGCCGCCGCGCCCCAGGGTGGTGATGTTGCCGTGTTCGTCGACGCCCTGGAAGCCGGCGACGATCACCACGGTGTCGTTGTCGAGGTCGCGCCGCATGTTGGCATCGTCGATGTCGAGGATGCGCGCCTTGGTGAAGGTGCTGTCGGTCAGCACCTTGACCTGGGCACCGGTGTAGCTCCTGGCCTTGAGGCCGATGTCCTTCAGGGCCATGGCCAGCAGGGCGATGGTCACCTGCTCGCCGGTCGAGATCATGACGTCGAGCTCGCGCGGGTCGGGCTGGAGGGAAACGTCCTTGGCCAGCGCGATCAGGCGGTTGGTCTCGCCGCTCATGGCGGAAACCACCACCACCAACTGATGGCCCTGGGCCTTCCAGCGCGCCACGCGCCTGGCGACGTTGCGGATGCGATCCGGCGAACCCATGGAGGTGCCGCCGTATTTCTGGACGATGAGTGCCATGGCTGAGTGAGGTCGGTCTGAACGAAAAAAGCCCGGCATTATAACCATTTGCCGGGTCGCCCGTCATCCCGGCCGCGCCCGGGGTCGTCGACCGGCAAGCGCTCCCTGCAAAAAAACTGTTTGCAGGCGCTTGTATGGCATTGAAATACTGGCTATGCTATAGGCCATATGACTTCGGTACTAGTGTTGCGGCTGATGTCATACCCAGTCATCGTATTTTGAACAAGGAACCCAGCCATGAAATCAGCAGAGAAGCTCGACGTCCGCGAAATCCGGCGCAAGCTGGGCATGAACCAGCAACAGTTCTGGTCCAAGCTCGGCGTCACCCAAAGCGGTGGCTCCCGCTATGAGAGCGGCCGCAATATCCCCCGCCCCGTGCAGCAACTCCTCCGCCTGGTGCATGTCGAGCAGATCGACATCGCCAAGGTTCGTCGCGAAGACTTCGAAGTGGTGGAATTCCTGAAGTCGACCGAGCCGGAGAAGTTCAAGAACCTGAAGAAGCTGGCCCGCGCATCGATGAAGAAGGCAGCCTGAGCCGTACCGTCAGGAAATCAGGGGCTGACCTCCACGGTCAGCCCTTTTTGTTTCAGCAGCACCGCCACGCTTTCCAGCCAGGCGACCGGCGCGGCGCTCAATCTCGGCGCCTCGGGCTGGGCCGATGGCCGGGCCAGTCCATAGAGATGCACGCCACCGATGCTGTCGCGGCAGCGTCCGAGAAAATCCGCGAGCACCGCCAGTTCGGCATCGGTCGGCAACTGTCCGTCGAGCGCGAACAGGCAGGTCTGCACCCAGGTCGGGCACAACGCCGCGCAAAGCTTCAGCCGCCGTTCCACGCTGGCCATCTTCACGCGGCTGCCGTTGATGCGCGCCACGGCGGCATCGGTGGCGGCATCGACCTTGAACCAGACCTCGCCCCCGGCCGCGCCCAGCCGTTCGATGCCGTCGCGCACGCTGCGCCGGTCCAGCAGGCTGCCGTTGGTGATCAGGCGCAGCTTGACGCCGGGCAGGAGGTTCCGGCGCGCCAGCGCCTGCGCGGCAATCTCGACCGCCTGCGGGAACTCGGCCGCACTGGTCGGCTCGCCGTTGCCCGAGAACGCAATGTCGATCAGGCGGCGCTGCCCCTCGGGCACCCGCTGCGCCAGGAAATCGCCGGTCACGATGGCGTCGAGCATCCCGTCCAGTTCGCACCGCAGTTGGGCGAGATCAATGGGCGGCGGTCCGCCGCGCGTCAGGTTGGGCACCTGGCAGTACATGCAGTGCCAATTGCAGGCGTTGTTCGGATTCAGGTTGATGCCGATCGAAACGCCGCCGGCGCGCCGCGACACCACCGGATAGACGTAGGTCATCCCCGCGCTGTCGCGCGAATGGTCCTGGACGGTGAGGCGGCCGGAAACGGGAGGCATGGCGGGCACGGCTATAATGCGTTCCGTTCCAGCTTACCATCGATCCCATGCAGATCACCCGCCGCCTCGAGTTCGACGCCGGCCACCGCATCCCCGACCACCAGAGCCAGTGCCGGCACCTGCACGGACACCGCTACGCGCTGGAGATCACGCTGTCAGGAACGGTGCTGAATGCCGCCGGAAATCCGGAAAACGGCATGGTGATGGACTTCTCGCGCATCAAGCAACTGGCGAAACAGCACATCGTCGATGTCTGGGACCATGCCTTTCTCGCCTACCGGGGCGACACGGCGGTGGTGCAGTTGCTCGCCGCGCTGCCCCAGCACAACACCGTGCTGCTCGACGCGGTGCCGACCGCGGAAAACCTGGCACGCATCGCTTTCGCGACCCTCGACCCCGTGTACCAGGCCAGCTACGGCAACCAGTTGCGCCTGGAGCGCGTGCGCATCTACGAAACCCCGAACTGCTGGGCCGATGCCCACCGCAGCGATATCGCCGATCGCGGGTAAAATCGCTGTAAAGGAAGCGTGGCAGAGTGGTTAAATGCACCGGTCTTGAAAACCGGCAACGGGCAACCGTTCGTGAGTTCGAATCTCACCGCTTCCGCCAAGGACAGGCTCCGACCCGAAACCGCTTGAAACTTTGGCTTCCTGCCCCTACTCTAATGGCCGGATTCTCTTCAACAAGGAGACACAGCACATGCAAGGCAACTACGAAGTCATCCGCGGCGGTACCACCGCTGGTTCCGCGCTGCAATCGAACCGCGTCCTGCGCAACACCTACGCCCTGCTCGCCCTGTCGATGGTGCCGACGGTGCTCGGCGCGCTGGTCGGCATCCAGTTGAACTTCTCGTTCCTGGCCGGCAGCCCCTTCATGTCCTTCCTGCTGTTCCTCGGTATCGCCTGGGGCTTCATGTGGGGCATCGAGAAGAACAAGAACAGCGGCCTCGGCGTCGCGCTGCTGCTCGCCTTCACTTTCTTCATGGGTCTCATGCTGTCGCGCATCCTGCAGGTGGCGCTGGGATTCAGCAACGGCGGCACGCTGATCGCCATGGCGGCGGGCGGCACCGGCGCGATCTTCTTCGCCCTGGCCGGCGTGGCGGCGACCACCAAGCGCGACCTGTCGGGCCTCGGCAAGTTCCTGTTCGCCGGCCTCATCCTGGTCTTCGTCGCGATCCTGGCCAACATCTTCTTCCAGATCCCGGCGCTCTCGCTGGCCATCTCGGCGATCTGCGTGGTGCTGTTCTCGGCCTACATCCTGTTCGACATCAACCGCATCGTGCAGGGCGGCGAGACCAACTACGTCTCGGCGACGCTGGCCGTCTATCTGGACATCTACAACGTCTTCGTCAGCCTGCTCAACCTGCTGATGGCCTTCACCGGCCAGCGCGACTGAGCGAAAAAGTCAGCCGTCGCGGAATGAAATGCCCCGCATGGGGTACGCCTCCTTCGGGAGGCGTTTTGCGTTTACGGGCGCTCGAAGAGCGCGATCGATTCGACGTGCGAGGTGTTGGGGAACATGCTGGCGATGCCGGCGCCGCGCAGGGCGTAGCCTTTTTCGTGCACCAGGATGGCCGCATCGCGCGCCAAGGTCGCAGGGCTGCACGACACGTAGACGATCCGTGCCGGAGCGGTCTCGCCAAGGGCATTGACCACTGCGACGGCACCTTCGCGCGGCGGATCGATCAGCAGCTTGTCCAGCCTGCCCAGGGCAGCGATGCTTTCCTCCGTCGCCTCGAACAGGTTGGCGACCTGGAACTCGCAGCGCCCCGCCAGGCCGTTGAGTTCGGCATTGGCGCGCGCCCGTTCGACCAGCGCCTTGGCGCCTTCGACGCCGACGACGGTCGCGCCCAGCGCGGCGATCGGCAGCGTGAAGTTGCCCAAGCCGCAGAACAGGTCGCCGATGCGCTCGCCCGGCGCCGGTTTCAGCAAGCCCATGGCGCGCCGTACCAGCATGCGGTTGATGCCGTGGTTCACCTGCGTGAAGTCGGTCGGCCGGAATCGCAGCGCCACGCCGAAGTCCGGCAGACTGTACTGAAGTGGCGGTGCCCCCGGCGGATGGAACAGCGCCGCGGTATCGGGGCCACCCGGCTGCAGGAACCAGGTAATGCGATGTTCGTCGGCAAAGCGGCGCAGCCTGCCTTCGTCGTCGTCGGTCAGCGGCTCCAGGTTGCGCAGCACCAGCACGCACTGGTCGTCGCCGATGGCGACCTCGATCTGCGGCAGGCGATCGGGCCGCGACATGCCGCCGATCAGTGCCTTGAGCGGCTCGATCAGGTCGGACACCGCCGGTGGCAGCACGGCGCAGGAATCCATCACCGCCACGTAGCTGCTGCGCTTCTCGTGGAATCCGACCAGCACGCCGCCCTTCTTGGCCACATGGCGCACCGACAGGCGGGCGCGGTGGCGATAGCCCCAGGCCGGGCCGGAAATCGGCGGAAACACGGTCTCCGGCTTCAGGCGCGCCAGGTGCCAGAGCGCGTCCTCCAGCACGCGCTGCTTGGCGGCCGTCTGCGCGGCCGGCTCCAGGTGCTGCATGCTGCAGCCGCCGCAGACGCCGAAGTGGGGACAGCGCGGCGTGACGCGCTGGCTGGAAGCCTGGATGATATTGACCGCCTGCGCCTGCTCATAGGTCGGCTTGCGGCGATAGCTCGAAAACTCGACCCGCTCGCCGAACAACGCGCCTTCGATGAAGATCACCTTGCCATCGACATGCGCGATGCCGCGGCCTTCGTTGTCCAGCGATTCGATCAGGGCTTCGGGCATGGCAGGGCGTGGAAACATCGGAAAAAGGGCGCCATTATGCCCGAGCCCGGAGCTAGAATCGCCGCGTTCGCAAGATGCCGACGATCATGAAAAAACAACCCCTTACCCTCCTCGGCGGCCTGACGGCCGAGCAATTCCTCGCCGAATACTGGCAGAAGAAACCCCTGCTGGTCCGGGGCGCGCTGCCCGGCTTCACCGGTCTGCTGGCGCGCGACGAGATGCTGGACCTTGCCTGCCGCGAAGATGTCGAGTCGCGCTTCGTCTCCCAGGCGGGCGGCTGGACCATCGCCCACGGACCCTTCTCGCGCGCCGCCCTGCGCCGCAAGGCCAAGCCCTGGACGGCACTGGTGCAGGGGCTGAACATGCTGCTGCCGCAGGCCGACGAGATGATGCGCCGCTTCAGCTTCATCCCCTACGCCCGCCTCGACGACCTGATGGTCAGCTACGCCACCGACGGCGGCGGCGTCGGCCCGCATTTCGACAGCTACGACGTCTTCCTGCTGCAAGGCATGGGCAAGCGGCGCTGGCGCATCGGCAACCAGATGGACCAGACGCTGATCGAAGGCCTGCCGATCCGCATCCTCAAGGATTTCCGGCCGGTGCACGACTGGGTGCTGGAACCCGGCGACCTGCTCTACCTGCCGCCGGAATGGGCGCACGACGGCATTGCGGTCGGCGAGTGCATGACCTATTCGGTGGGCTTCCGCGCCGCGCCGACGCAGGATCTGGCCGAGCAGTTCCTGACGTTCCTGCAGGACCGCGTGAACCTGCCCGACCGCTATCGCGACCCGGACCTCGAGCTGCAGAAGCATCCGGCCAGCATCGGTGCGCCGATGATCGACCAGGTCGCCGACATGCTCAATCGCGTCCGCTGGAACCGCGACACCGTGCGCGACTTCCTCGGCAGCTACCTCACCGAACCGAAGTCGCACGTCTTCTTCGATCCGCCCGCCAAGCCGCTCGGCGAGGGGCGCTTCGCCGCCGCCGCGGCCCGTCGCGGCATCCGCCTGGATGCGCGCAGCCAGTTGCTGTTCGCCGACGACAGCTTCTACATCAACGGCGAATCCGTCGTGGTGGCACGCCGTGACCGCGCCCTGATCCGCCAACTGGCCGACCAGCGCGCGCTGCCGGCGCAGAAGCTCGGCGACGTGGCGGTCGCCCTGCTCCACGACTGGTATCGCTGCGGCTTCATTCACCTGCCGTGACCGGCACCAGCGCTCCCTTCGACAGCGAAGCAGGCTATCGCGCCGCGATCGCATTGACGCTGGCCGGCGCCCAACGCGAGTTGCGCATCTTCGCTCGAGACCTGATTGACATGGGGCTGGAAGAACGCGCGCAAATCGAGTTGCTGGATCGGTTTCTCGCGGCCGGCCGCGACCGCCTGCTGCGCGTGGTTGTGCACGACCCCGCGCCGCTGCAGGCGCGGCTGCCCAGGCTGTTGAAGTTGATGCGCGACTACGCGCAGCAGATGGACGTCCGCGTGACGCCCGAGCACCTGCGCCACCTGGCCGACTGCTGGCTGCTGTCCGACGGCAGCAGCGGCACGATCCGCTTTCACGCCGATCATGCGCGCGGCAAGGTCGTCGCCGCCCTGCCGATGGAAATCAAACCCTGGTGGCAGCGCGCCGAGGATCTGGCCGCCGAAAGCGGGACCTGCACACCGTGGGCGGTGGCCGGTCTGTAACAAAGTGTGAGCACTCCAACCGAAAACCTCAGTGTGGCTATAATTGCAAGTTGGTCGGGTTGCTCCGGCCAAGAAAAACAGATTTATGGCCTCAACCTCCTCTTATCGATAAAGGGATCCAAATGAACAAGTCACTGCTCGTCGCCGCTCTGGTTGCCGTCGCCCTCGCCGCTTGCGGCAAGAAGGAAGAAGCCGCGGCTCCCGCCCCGGCCCCCGTCGCCGCTCCCGCCCCGGCTGCTGCTCCCGCTGCCCCGGCTGCCGACGCTGCCGCCCCGGCCGCTGCTCCTGCTGCCGCCCCGGCCGCCGCTCCCGCTGCCGAAGCCCCGAAGGAAGAGCCGAAGAAGTAATCCGGCTGACCCGGGAACGAAAAAGGCCAACTTCGGTTGGCCTTTTTTCTTTTGCGCGATCGGGTCAGCCGACCTGGCGCCAGTCGCAGCCGTTGTCCTGATCGGCCACGGCCAGCCATTCGGGCTCGCAGCCAAGTACCGCTGCCAATGCGGCCACCGCCAGTTGCGGCGTGTTGTTCTCCTGGCTCAGGTGAGCCGCGACAACATGTCGCAGCCTCGATCGGTCGATTTGCGCCAGCAGGCCCGCCGCCGCCGCGTTGTCGAGGTGGCCGTAGCGGCCGGCGATGCGCTGCTTCAGGTACGGCGGATAGCGTCCCGCGGCGAGCATGGCCGCGTCGTGGTTGCACTCCAGCACCAGCGCCGCGCAGCCGGACAGCATCCCGACCATGTGCGGCGTGACGCAGCCGGCATCGGTGAGCACCCCGAGCCGGCAGGCGCCGTCCGAAAAGACGAACTGCGCCGGCTCGCGCGCGTCGTGGGGCACGGGAAAAGGGAACAGTTCGATGTCGCCGATGGCGAAAGGCGTGTGGCTGTCGATCACCGTCAGGCTCACATCCGCCAGCGCCGCGGCACCCAGCGTGCCGTGCGTCAGGAAGACGTCGATCGCGTAGCGGCGCGCGCAGGCAGCCGCGCCGCCGACATGATCGGCGTGCTCGTGCGTCACCAGGATGGCATCGAGATCGTCGGGCGCCAGGCCGACGCGGGCCAGCCGGGCCGCCAGGTTGCGCGGCCCGAAACCGCAGTCGAGCAGGATGCGCGTGCACCCGGCCTCGACGACCAGCGCGTTGCCGCGGCTGCCGCTGCCCAGGGAGGCAAACCGCAACGCCCGCTCTCTACTTCAGTTGTTCGTGCAGCAGGCGCAGGATCTTCTTGCCGGTATCCGACTGATCGACGCCGCCCTCGGCAGTCAGCACCTGCACCGCGCTGATGTCGCCGACCGCCTTGACATGGATACGGAAGCGCGGGCTCTTGCTCGGGTCGAGCTTGCTGTCGCGCCAGAACGCCAGTCTGGACAGGAAACCCTCGTCCTCGCCCTTCTTCTTGACGTCGATCTCGGGGTCCACATAGCGGACGAAATAGACGCCTTGCGAGCGGTCGCGATCTTCCACCGTGAAGCCGACGCGATCGAGCGCCAGGCCGACGCGGCGCCAGCCGCGGTCGAACGGCTCCAGCACCTCCAGGCCGCCACCGGCCGACTCGGGCTGCAGTCTGGCCCGGTCGCTCTGGGTCGCATCGGCGATCATCGTCTTGGCGCGTGTTTCCTCGACGCCCAGGCGCACCATCAGGCGGCCCAACATCTCGGCCTCGAGTTCGGGGTCGGCAGGCCGCGGCTGCCAGCGAGTTTCGCCGCTGCGCTCGCTCGTGTAGATCTCGTACATGCCGCGATGGCTGATGTAGATTTCCGTGGTCTCGGGTTGCGCGCCCTTCTCCAGGCGGGTCCGGAACTTGTCGCGTTCCGGGGTCGAATAGAG
Source organism: Rhodocyclales bacterium (assembly GCA_016235765.1). Taxonomy (GTDB): domain Bacteria; phylum Pseudomonadota; class Gammaproteobacteria; order Burkholderiales; family Rhodocyclaceae; genus Fen-999. The sequence continues at coordinate 60,694 of JACRIZ010000008.1, forward strand.
ACCGTCCAGCACCTTGCCGATGGTCCCGCGGATCACATCCTGGGGAAGCTTCGCGCGGTTTTCCGCCCAGTCCGTTTCCATGATGCCGGCTTCCGGCATCTCGATATTGACGATAAAGCCCAGGTCCTGCCAGAACTCCTTCAGCCCTGGCCAGATCTTGTCGGGCGAACCGGACACGACCAGCCAGCGCTGGTTGCCGGCGCGCTCGATGCGCATCTTGTTGACCTGCGGCAGCACTTCCTGCCCCGCCGTGACGCGGCTGCCCTGGCTGGCGCGCTCGCCGGAATAGGCCGAGAAGGTCGCCGAGCCCTTCGGGGTGACATCGGGCACGCTGTAGCGGTCGTCGCGTGTCGGCTGGGTGAGATCCGGCGGAATCTCGAGCGGCGGCAACTTGCCGGCCGACTTGTATTCGACCTTCTTCGAATCGAACAACGAACCGCAACCCGCGAGCAGCGCGGGCACGACCAGGACGGCAACCAGAACCTTACGCTTCATGCATTCCCCACGAAAATCAAAGTTGGATGCCGGCTTCGCGCAGCGCAGTGCGCACGCGCTCGTGATGCTCGGGCGAAAGCGTCGTCATCGGCAGGCGCTGGCCGTTTTCGATCAGGCCCATCTGGACGCAAGCCCATTTGACCGGAATCGGATTGGCTTCGACGAAAAGATGGCGATGCAAGGACAACAAACGGAAATTGATGGTGCGCGCGGTCGCCAGGTCGCCCGCCAGGCCGGCGGCGATCATCTCGTGCATCAGGCGCGGCGCCACGTTGGCGGTGACCGAGATCACGCCGCGGCCGCCGAGCAGGGTCAGGGCCAGCGCGGTGGCGTCGTCGCCGCTCAGCACCGAGAAGTTCTGCGGCGCGCGCTTGAGCAGGTCGGTACCGCGCTCGATGTTGCCGGTGGCGTCCTTGATGCCGACGATGCCCGGCACCCTGGCCAGACGCAGGGTCGTATCGTTGCCGAGATCGGCGCCGGTGCGGCCCGGCACGTTGTAAAGCACCAGTGGCAGGTCCACCGCCTCGGCGATGGCCTTGAAATGCTGGTACAGGCCTTCCTGGGTCGGCTTGTTGTAGTAGGGCACGACCGACAGGTGCGCGGTCGCGCCGGACTTCCTGGCGAAGCCGGCCAGTTCGATCGCTTCCGCGGTCGAGTTGGCGCCGGTACCGGCGATGACCGGCACGCGGCCGGCGGCCTGCTCGACCACCGTCTCGATCAACTGGCAATGCTCGTCGAAATTCACCGTCGGCGACTCGCCCGTGGTGCCGACGACGACGATGCCGTCCGAGCCCTCGCGGATGTGCCAGTCGACCAGGCTCCTCAGGCGCGGCAGGTCGAGGCTGCCGTCTGCGTGCATGGGAGTGACGATGGCGGGAAGGGATCCCTGGATGATGGTCTTCTGCATGGTTCTGCCCTTGGGTCGGGGGCGCTGCGTAAAAGTCCGATTCTAACTTACAGATCGGCCAGAACCTTGATATGCGCCGAGACGCTGCGCGCCAGGGCCGAAAGGGAATAGCCGCCTTCGAGCATGGACACGATGCGGCCCTGGGCGCTTTCCCTCGCCACGGCCTTCATCTGCTCGGTAACCCAGGCGTAGTCGGACTCGACCAGCCCGATGGAACCCATGTCGTCCTCGTAGTGGGCGTCGAAGCCGGCCGAGATGTACACCAGCTCCGGCGCGAACTCGCGCAGCCTGGGCAGCCAGGTCTCGGTGACGATCTCGCGGAAGCGGTCGCCGCGGGTGCCGGCCTTGATCGGCACATTGACCATGTTGGGCGCCGGATCCTCGGTGCCGCAATAGGGATAGAACGGATGCTGGAAGGTGCCGACCATCAGCACGTTCGGATCGTTGGCGAAGATGTCTTCGGTACCGTTGCCATGGTGCACGTCGAAATCGACGATGGCCACGCGCTTGAGGCCCCACTGCTCGATGCCATGCGCGGCCGCGACCGCGATGTTGTTGAAGAAGCAGAAACCCATCGCCTTGGCGCGTTCGGCATGGTGGCCGGGCGGGCGGATGGCGCAGAAGGCGTTCGGCGCCTCGCCGCGCATGACGATGTCGGTTGCCAGTATTCCCGCCCCTGCCGAGCGCAGCGCCGCCCGCCAGGTGCCGGGGCTCATGGCGGTATCGGGATCGACGTGGTGGATGCCGTGCTCGGGGGCGCTCTCCTCGAGCATTTCGATGTACTTGCGCGGATGCACGCGCAGCAACTGTTCCATTTCGGCCAGCGGCGCGTCGTGAAAGGACAGGTAGAGATCGAGTCCGGCGGCGATGAGGCGGTCCTGGATGGCACCGAGGCGCTCCGGGCACTCCGGATGATGTGCGCCCATGTCGTGACGCCAGCAGTCGCGATGGGTGATGAAAGCGGTAGTCATTTGGGGATTGACATACAATCGATTCGAATTTCGATTATGAACTTGTTTTACTGCATTTTGCCTCAATTCTAGCCGCCAGCAGCCACAAGAGCCCAGCCCCATGCGTTCCCCCAGCCAGGACAGCCCGCAGAGCCCGATGGACAGCGTCGTCGCTGCCGCCGGCCATGTCATACTGGGCAAGGACAGGCAATTGCGGCTGGCGCTGGCTTGTCTGCTGGCGCGCGGCCATCTGCTGATCGAGGACCTGCCCGGCGTCGGCAAGACCACGCTGGCGCACGTACTGGCGCAACTCCTGGGCCTGCACTTCCAGCGCATCCAGTTCACCAGCGACATGCTGCCCGCCGACATCCTCGGCGTCTCGATCTTCGACCGCGACAGCGGTGCCTTCAACTTCCATCCCGGCCCGATTTTCTCGCAGGTGGTACTCGCCGACGAGATCAACCGCGCCACGCCGAAGACGCAAAGCGCGCTGCTCGAAGCCATGGAGGAACGCCAGGTGACCGCCGAAGGCCAGACGCGGCCGCTGCCGTCGCCCTTCTTTGTCATCGCCACCCAGAACCCGGCGCACCAGATCGGCACCTTCCCGCTGCCGGAATCGCAGCTCGACCGCTTCCTGATGAAGATCGAACTCGGCTATCCCGACCGTGCCGCCGAACGCGAACTGCTGGCCGGCGCCGACCGCCGAGAGGTGCTGGCCGGCATGGCGCCCTGCCTGTCGCCGACCGAACTGCAGGGCTATCAGGAATCGGTGCGCCGCGTGCACGTCTCCGACGCCCTGATCGACTACGTGCAGGCGCTGGTCGCGCGCACGCGCGAGTCGGCCGAGTGGCAGGCCGGCCTGTCGCCGCGAGCCGCGCTGGCGCTGCTGGCCTCGGCGCGCGCCTGGGCCTGGCTGGCCGGCCGCGACCACGTGCTGCCCGAGGACATCCAGGCCGTGCTGCCCGGCGTCGCCGGCCACCGCCTGCGCCCGGCCGGCGAAACACCCGCCGCCGGCAGCATCGAGCGACTGATCGCCGCCGTCCCGATTCCGTAAGCCCATGAACCCGGCCGCCGCACTCCGGGAGCAATTCATCCGCTGGGCCCTGCGCGTCAAGCCGCCGGAAGCATCGCCGGTCGTCCTCGGCCAGCGCCGCGTCTATGTGCTGCCGACGCGCGCCGGCCTCGGCTTCGCCGCAGCGCTCCTGACCATGCTGGTCGGCAGCATCAACTACAACCTCAGCCTGGGCTACGTGCTGACCTTCCTGCTCGCCGGGCTGGGCGTCGTCGCCATCCTGCACACCTTCCGCAATCTGGTGCGCCTGAAAGTCAGCCGCGGCAGGACGCCTGCCGTCTTCGCCGGCGAGCACGCCAGCTTCCATGTCGTGTTGGCGAGCGACATCGAACGCCATGCGATCCGGTTGTGGTTGCCCGAAGGGGAAGGCACCACGGTCGACCTCGCTGCCGGCGACAGCGCCGATGCCTGCCTGCGCCTGCCGACGACGCGGCGCGGCTGGCTCGCCCTGCCGCGTTTCGGCCTGGAGACCACCTGGCCGCTCGGCCTGATCCGCGCCTGGGCCTACTGCGCACCCGACCTGCGCTGCCTCGTCTATCCGCAGCCGGCCGCCAAGGCGCCACCGCTGCCCTGGGGCGCCGGCGAGCAGGGCGGCCGACGCACCGGCGGGCGGGGCAACGACGACTTCGCCGGCCTGCGCGGCCACCAGCTTGCCGATCCGCCGCGCCACGTCGCCTGGAAGACCGCTGCGCGCCACGGCGCGGATGCGCCGCTGCTGACCAAGCAGTTCGACGGCACCGCGACAGCGCGCATCTGGCTCGACTGGCAGGACGCGCCGGGCGAGGACGACGAAGCGCGCCTGTCCATCCTCACCCGCTGGGCACTCGACGCGCACGCCGCCGGCCTCGACTGGGGCCTGGGCTTGCCGGCGCGCAGCATTGCGCCGGCGTCGGGCGAGGCACACCTGCAAACGGCGCTGACCGCGCTGGCGCTCCATGGCCAGGCCTAGCGCCACGCCCCTCACGCCGGCACAGACCTGGTGGCTGATCGCCACCGGCGTCGCCGTCATTGCGCCGCTGGCAGTGCACGTGCAAGCCTGGCTCACCGCGGCCGCGGCGCTGGCGCTGGTCTGGCGTGCCGCCCTGGCCTGGCAGCGCGCGCCGCTGCCGTCGCGCTGGCTGCTGCTGTTCCTGGTCGTCGCCGGCTGTGCCGGCGTGCTGTGGCAATTCCGCACCCTGCTCGGCCAGAATCCGGGCGTCGCCCTGCTGATCATCTTCCTCGCCCTCAAGCACCTCGAGGCGCGCAGCACGCGTGACGGCCTGGCCATCGTCTTCCTCGCCTTCTTCCTGACGCTGGCCCAGTTCTTCTACAGCCAGGTGATTCCCGCCGCCATCGCCTCGGCGGCCGGCGTGCTGGTCGCGACCGCGACCCTGCTCGCCCTGGCCGATTCCCGCGCCGCGCCCCCCGTGGTGCTGCGCCGCGCCGGCGTCATGCTGCTGCAGGCGATGCCGCTCATGCTGCTGCTGTTCGTGCTCTTCCCGCGCATCCAGGGGCCGCTGTGGGCGCTGCCGCGCGACGCCGGCGGCGCCACCACGGGGCTCTCCGAAACGATGGCGCCGGGCAGCATCAGCCAGCTTTCGCAGTCCGACGCCATCGCCTTCCGGGCCCGCTTTCCGGAACGCGTGCCGGCGCAAAAGCAACTCTATTGGCGCGGTCCCGTGCTGCCGGAATTCGACGGCCGCACCTGGCGACCGATCAACGAGAGACCGCAGGCAAGCCTGCCCTACCCGGAACCGGCAGCGGGCGGCATCGACTACGAAGTCATCGTCGAAGCGCATGGACGCCACTGGCTCTTCGCGCTGGAACTGCCCGGCTCGACGACTGCCGCCACGCTCGCCACGCGCGACTACCAACTGGTCGCCCGCGAGCCGGTCACGACGCGCCAGCGCCACGCACTGCGCGCCTACCCGGCCCACCAGGCCGGCGCAGACGAGGCCGAATCGCTGCGCCGCCGCGCCCTGTTCCTGCCTGCGGAAAGCAATCCGCGCATCCGCGAACTGGCCGCACAGTGGCGGGCGAACGCGCAAAGCGACGCGGACGTGCTGCGCCAGGCCGAGTCGTTCTTCCTGCGCCAACGCCTGATCTATACGCTGGCGCCGCCGTTGCTGGGCGAACAGACCGCCGACGAATTCCTGTTCGACACGAAACAGGGTTTCTGCGAGCACTTCGCCAACGCCTTCGCCGTGGCCATGCGCGCCGCCGGCATTCCGGCGCGCGTCGTCACCGGCTACCAGGGCGGCGAAGTGAATCCGGTCGACGGCTGGCTGATCGTGCGCCAATACGACGCCCATGCCTGGACGGAGGTCTGGCTTGCCGGCCGTGGCTGGGTTCGCGTCGACCCGACCGCCATCAGCGCGCCGACCCGCATCGACGTCAGCCTCGCCGCAGCGGTACTGGCCGGCGATCCGCTGCCGCTGCTGATGCGCACGGATCTTACCTGGCTGCGCAATATCCGCTTTCGCTGGGAGGCGGTCGCCAACACCTGGAACCAGTGGGTTCTCGGCTACAACCCCGATCGCCAGCGCGACCTGCTGCGCCGGCTCGGCATGCCGCAGCCCGACTGGCGCAGCATGACCGCCACCCTGGCCGTGCTGTCCGGCGTCGCGCTGCTGGCACTGACCGCCTGGACGCTGCGCCGGCGACGGCGCCGCGATCCGGCGCTGGCGCTCTGGGACAAGCTCTCGAAACGTCTCGGCCGGCGGGGGCTGGCGCGCCGGCCCGCCGAGGGACCGCTGGACTACGCGCAACGCGTCTCGACCGCCCTGCCTCAGCTTGCCGACGACATGCAGGCCATCGCCCGCCTCTATGCCCGCCTGCGCTACGGCCCGGGCACGCCGACGCGCCTCGACGAACTGCGCCGCCACGTGGCATCCTTCCGCCCATGACACGATTCCTGCCGACCGCCCTGCTGCTGGCCGCCGCCAGCGCAATCGCCACCGAACCCTACCAGCAGCGCTCGGACGTGCGCGCCTTCGTCGCCGAAACGGCCGAACGCAACGGCCTCGATGCCAAGGTGCTGCTCCGGCATTTTCGCAAGGCGAAGCCCGATCCCGCCGTCATCAAGGCCATCACGCCATCGACCGAGCCGGCCGCGCGCTCATGGCAGGCCTACCGGGCGCGTTTCGTCGACGCCAAGCGCATCACCGCCGGCCTGGAATTCTGGCACGACCACGAGATCGCCCTGGTGCGCGCCCAGGCGCGCTACGACGTGCCGGCCGAGATCATCGTCGCCATCATCGGCGTCGAGACCATCTACGGCCGCCACACCGGCCAGTTCGAGGTCTTCAATGCCCTGACCAACCTCGCCTTCGACTATCCGCCGCGCGCCGCGCTGTTCCGCCGCGAACTGGAGCAACTGCTGCTGCTCGCCCGCGACCAGCGGCGCGATCCCTGGCAGTACCGCGGCTCCTACGCGGGCGCCATCGGCCTGCCGCAATTCCTGCCTTCGAGCATCCGCAAGTACGCCGTCGACTTCGACCGCGACGGTCGCATCGACCTGTCGGCCAGCAGCGAGGACGCCGTCGGCAGCGTCGCCCGCTTCCTGAGCCTGCACGGTTGGCAGCGCGGCGAGCCGGTTGCCCGGCCGGCGAAAGTCAGCCTCTGCAACACGCCGCAGTTGCTGGCCGAGGGCATCCGGCCGGCGCGCCTGCCCGAGGAGATGGAAGAGTTCGGCGTCGAGTCGGACGGCGCGCCGGCCCGGCCGGCCGCACTGATCGACCTGGCAACACCGGATGCGCCGACCGAGTACCGGCTCGGCTACCAGAATTTCTACGTGTTGACCCGCTACAACCGCAGCAGCTTCTACGCCGCGGCCGTCGCCGACCTCGCCGAGACCCTGCGCGCGGCGCGGCCGCAAGCGCAGGCGCCCGGCGCGGACCTCAAAGCCGAGGCAGCTCCGGGAACAGGACTTCGGTAAAGCCGAAGCGGCGGAAGTCGCGCACGCGCATCGGGAACAGCATGCCGATCAGGTGGTCGCATTCGTGCTGGACCACGCGGGCGTGGAAGCCGCCCACCGTGCGGTCGATCGGATGTCCCTGAAGGTCGAAACCGCGGTAGCGGACGTGCGTGAAGCGCGGCACTTCGCCGCGCAGGCCGGGCACCGAGAGGCAGCCTTCCCAGCCCAGTTCCTCGTCGTCGGCCATGGGCGTAAGGATGGGGTTGATCAGGATGGTCTCGGGCACCGGCTCGGCATCGGGGTAGCGCTCGCTCCGGCCGACGCCGAAGATCACCACCTGCAGGCCGACGCCGATCTGCGGCGCCGCCAGGCCAACGCCGCCGGCCGCGGCCATGGTGTCGCGCATGTCGGCAACCAGGTTCTGCAACAGCGGATCGTCGAACTGCGTCACCGGCTCCGCCACGTGCAACAGGCGCTCGTCGCCCATGCGCAGGATTTCCCGAATCGCCATCGAGTCCCTCCGTGTCATCCACTTGCCACGACAGCCAAGCATTATCGCCGCACGCGCCGGTTTCGGGGGCTGTCAAGTGTCTTGGCTAGTTGAAACATCCTGTTGCATCTGCCGGCTGAACTTTGGCGCCTTGCCCCCATCTACCCATCTGTCGCCAACGAGAGGAGCCAGCCATTGATAACCATTACACCTCAAGCGATCGAAAAGTTTCTTTCCGATTCAAGACGATACCTCGCCCACGACAATCCCCGCTTCAAGCGGACAGCCGGCCCCCTGCCGGCGGCGGCCACCCGGTCACGCCAGTCGGCCCCGGTCCGCACTTACTGGGAGTTCAGGAGCAACCCATGAGTCAACGCAGCATGAGCCTAGTCGACATCCTCACCCCGCCCCGCAACAACTGGCTCAGGCAACTGGCAAGACGCAAATCGGACCTGCCGGCGGGCGTGCGGGTCGTTCGCTTCAGTGACTACGACGATGACGATCTCGACGGCACTGAAGCGGTCGCCTCCGTACCAGCCCGGCAGGACCAGGCAGTGAGGGAGGCTCAGTCGGGCTTGCGCAGCAAGTCCAGCGCCACCGCTTCCGCCAGCCGGATGCCGTCGACGGCCGCGGAGAGTATCCCGCCCGCGTAACCCGCACCCTCGCCGCCCGGATAGAGGCCACGCGTATTCAGGCTTTCAAACCGCTCGTCGCGGGAGACCCGCACCGGTGAAGAGGTACGCGTCTCGACGCCCGTCATCAGCGCATCGGCCATGGCGAAGCCGTGAATTTGCCTGTCGAAGGCAGGCAAGGCTTCGCGCAGCGCTTCGACCACATAGCCGGGCAGGCAGGCCGCAAGGTCGGTGAGGTGGATGCCCGGGGTGTAGGAGGGCTGCACCGTGCCGAGTTCGGTCGAGGCCCTGCCGGCCAGGAAGTCGCCGACCTTCTGCGCCGGCGCGGCGTAGTTCTCGCCGCCGGCCTTGAAGGCTGCCGCCTCCCACTGGCGCTGGAAGTCGATGCCGGCCAGCGGGTTCTGCGCCGCATCGCCCGGGAAATCCCTTGGTTCGATGCCGACCACCAGCGCCGCGTTGGCGTTGCGCTCGGCGCGCGAATACTGGCTCATGCCGTTGGTGACGACGCCGCCTGCCTCGGACGCCGCCGCCACCACTTGGCCGCCGGGGCACATGCAGAAGCTGTAGACCGAACGGCCGTTGCCGCAATGATGCACCAGCTTGTAGTCGGCCGCGCCGAGCTGCGGATGGCCGGCAAACTTGCCCAGCCTGGCGCGGTCGATCAGCGCCTGCGGGTGCTCGATGCGCACGCCGATGGAGAACGGCTTCGCTTCGAGATGCACGCCGCGCTCGAAGAGCAGCTTGAAGGTGTCGCGCGCGCTGTGGCCGATGGCCAGCACCACGTGATCGGCGGCGATGCGCTCGCCGCTGGCCAGCACCACGCCGCGCATCCGGCCCTGGCCATCGGCGCCACGTTCGATGTCGAAGTCCGCGACGCGGCTCTGGAAACGGATCTCGCCGCCCAGCGACGCTATGGTGGCGCGCATGTTCTGCACCACGCGCACCAGCCGGAAGGTGCCGATGTGCGGCTTGCTGACGTACATAATTTCCGGCGGCGCATCGGCCGCGACGAATTCGCTCAGCACCTTGCGCCCGCGGTAGCCGGGGTCCTTGATCTGGCTGTGCAGCTTGCCGTCCGAGAAGGTGCCCGCGCCGCCTTCGCCGAACTGCACGTTCGATTCCGGATCGAGCTTGCCTTCGCGCCACAGGCCCCAGGTGTCTTTCGTGCGCTCGCGCACTTCCTTGCCGCGTTCGAGCAGGATGGGCCGAAAGCCCATCTGCGCCAGGATCAGCGTCGCGAACAGGCCGCAGGGGCCAGCGCCGATCACCACCGGGCGATTACTGAAACCGTCCGGAGCACGCGCGACGTAGTGGTAGGCCATGTCGGGCGTCGCGCCGACGTTGCGGTCGCCGCGCAGGCGCCTGATCACGGCGGCCGTATCCCGCAGTTCGACATCGACGGTGTAGATGAAGACGATCGCCGACTTCTTGCGCGCATCGTAGCCGCGCCGGAAGATGGTGTAGCCGAGCAGATCGGCCGACACGATGCCCAGCCGCTGCAGGATTGCCGCCTTGAGCTCGGCTTCGCCGTGGTCGAGCGGCAGCTTGAGTTCGGTAAGACGCAACATCTAAGCCGCCAGCGCCACCATCTTCAGCGGCGGCTTGCCGTCCAGGCTGGGGAAGTCGGCCTCGGGCTGTATCCACTCGAAGTCGCGAATGGCACGGCCGGCCTTGCGCGCGCTGCGCTGGAGCAGGTCGAGCCAGGCATCGCGATCGACTTCGGCGACGTTGTTGCAGCAGATCAGCGTGCCGCCCTCAGCGGTGCACAGCAGCGCCGGCTTGAACAGCGCCGAGTAATCGACCACCAGGTCGACGACGCCGAACGCGCTCTTGGCGTAACGCGGCGGATCGAGGAAGACCATGTCGAACTGCTGCGCGTCGAGCTTCGGAAAAGGGGGCATGCGCTTGCCGCGCACCCGCTCCGGCTGGCCGATGCCCGACAACTGGCGCAGCGCGGCGAAGGCGTCGCTCTTGACGAAGCGCGGCCGGAATTGCAGTTCGTTCAGCTTGGCGTTGTTGCGGCCGACGGCGAGGCTGCTCTCGGCGAAATCGACGTTCATCACGAAGCGCGCACCCGCCTTGCCCGCCGCCGTGCCGACGCCGCAGGTGTAGGCGAACAGGTTGAGCAGCGACTTGTCGCGCACGTGCTGCATGACATAGCGCCGCCCGGCGCGCAGGTCGAGGAACAGCCACGGGTCCTGACCTTCGTGGCGTGCCTGGATGCAATAGCTCACGCCCATCTCGTGCGCGATGCGCGGCAGTTGTGCGGCGGCGAGCTGCTCGGGCGGCAGGTCGTTGAGGATGCGCGAGTTGGCCCGGCTGCGGTCGTTGTAGACCAAAGTCAGCCCCGGCAGCACGCCGGCGTAATAGCCCTCCAGCGCGGCCAAGTCGTCCGGCGCCAGCGAGTGGTGGAAGCTTTGCACCAGCAGCAGGTCGCCGTAGCGGTCGACGGTCAGGCCGGCGCTGCCTTCCACGGTGCCGTGGAACAGGCGGTAGGCATCGGTGTTCTCGGCATGGAGGCGCGACAGGAGTTCGGTTCGGGCCGCGAAGGCGGCTGCCAGCAAGGGAACCAGCTGGTCGGAAGATGGATTGTTCATTTGGCCGCGAGTATACGCGTCGCCCGCTCTGCTAGCATCCGCCCATGAAAAACACCGCTCCGCCCTGCCCCTGCGGCAGCGGCGCGTCGTTCGACCGCTGCTGCGGGCCTTACCTCGACGGCACCGCCCCCGCGCCCACCGCCGAAGCCCTGATGCGCTCGCGCTACAGCGCCTACACGCAACTGCGCGAAGACTACCTGCTCGCCACCTGGCACCCCACCACGCGCCCGACGGTACTCGGCCTCGCCAACGAGGCGCCGACCAAATGGCTGGGCCTGGAGGTGCGCCGCCACGAGCAGCAGGACGCCGACCACGCCATCGTCGAGTTCGTCGCCCGCTACAAGATCAATGGCCGCGCCCACCGCCTGCACGAGGTCAGCCGCTTCGTGCGCGAGGATGGGCGATGGTTCTACGTCGACGGAACGATCGGGAAATGAACTTTCGGGCGCTGCCGCCGGTCTAGGCAGCAACCGACCACCGCCCATGGGAGTCCACATGTCCGCCATCCGCAAGCTCCTCCGCGACAATCGCGGCTTCCTCGTCTTCCTGCTCGCTTTCGGCCTCATCCGCACTGCCGTTGCCGATTACAACCCGATCCCCTCGGGCTCGATGCACCCCAACATCCTCGAAGGCGATGTCGTGCTGGTCAATCGGCTCGCCTATCACCTGAAGATTCCCCTCACCGGCATCGTCGTCGCCCGCCTCGGCGAGCCGCTGCGCGGCGACATCGTCACCTTCTCCTCGCCGCGCGACGGCACGCGGCTGATCAAGCGCATCATCGGCCTGCCCGGCGACGTGGTCGCGATGCGCGACAAGCGCCTGATCATCAATGGCCAAGCGGCCAGCTACGATGCGCTCGGCCTGGCCGCGGAGTCCGAAGGACTGCTGGCCCTGCGCATGAAGGAAACCCTGGGCAATCGTCCGCACGACGTGCAGTGGCTCGACCACCGCGTCAGCGCCGCCGATTTCGGCCCGGTCCGGATTCCCCCCGACCAGTACCTCATGCTCGGCGACAACCGCGACAACAGCGCCGATTCCCGCTACATCGGCCTCGTGCAGCGCCACCAACTGATCGGCCGCGCCAGCCGCATCCTCGTCTCAGCCGACATCACCGGCAACTGGCTGCCGCGCTTCGAACGCTTCGGCAAGGGTCTATACGACTGAAAGTCAGGCGTGGTGGTACGCCAGAGAGCGGCGGCAGTGTGCCCGTTGCTGCCGCTCGACTCAAGTAATGCGGTCGTTCAACGTGCTAGCTCAGACTCCTGAATTTCCTGAAAAACCGGCAACTCGGCGGTTACTCGGATCCCTTGCAGTACGCAACTTCGCCAAGGTCGTTCGTTC